>JALYLM010000205.1 GCA_030774235.1 Actinomycetota bacterium | reverse complement strand
GCCCTTCAGCACGTGGTGGAAGAAGATCGGATGCGCCGCGCGCGCGTTCGATCCCCACAACAGGATGAGGTCGGCGTTCTCGACCTCCTCGTATGAACTCGTACCGCCCCCTGCTCCGAACACGGTGGCCAGACCGACCACGGAAGGAGCGTGTCAGGTGCGGTTACACGAGTCGATGTTGTTGCTGTGCAGGACCTGACGGGCGAACTTCTGTGCGACGAAGTTCATCTCGTTCGTGGCCTTGCTGCAGCTGAACAGGCCGACCCCGTTGCCGCCGTTCCGCTCGGTGGCGGCACGCAACCCGGCCGCGGCCCTGTCGAGGGCCTCGTCCCAGGTCGCGACGCGCAGCGCGCCGTCGTCGCGGATCATCGGCTCGGTGAGTCGCGTGGGCCCGTTCGCCATCGAGCGGCTCCTTTCCACCGAGTGTTCCGCCCCGATTCTAGGACGATGGGGCGCTGCCCAGCCATCCGGACGGATCGCGGAGCGTTCAGACCACCCGCTCGGGATGTGTGTACACGTTCAGCCGCCCGTCGCGCACGAACCCGACGATCGTCATCCCGAACCTCTTCCCCGCCTCGACGGCGAGCGACGACGGCGCGCTGACGGCAGCGACGATCGGGATGCCGGCCACGGCCGCCTTCTGCACGATCTCGAAGCTTGCGCGGCCGCTCACCTGCAAGACGTGACCGGGCAGCGGCACCCGGCCGCCCAGCACCTGCTCGCCGATCACCTTGTCGACGGCGTTGTGTCGGCCGACGTCCTCGCGCAGCGAGACGAGCTCGCCGCCCGGCGTGAAGAGCCCCGCGGCGTGGAGCCCACCGGTGCGGTCGAAGACGCGCTGCTTCTCGCGCAGCAGATCGGGCAGCGCGACCAGCACGGACGCCGGAACCTGCGGCCCGGGAGCGACGGGGGCGCACCGCACCTCTACGTCGTCCAGCGACGCCTTCCCGCAGATGCCGCACGAGGAAGTCGCGAAGAAGTTGCGATGGAGCCGCTCGTGCTCGAACGCCCGGCCGAGCGTGACCGTGACGACGTTGTAGCGCTGCTCCTCGCCGCCGAGGTCGTCGCAGTAGGCGCCGCGTGACACGTCTCCGGGCGCGATCAACCCCTCCGTGAAAAGGAACCCCACGGCCAGCTCGTAGTCGGCGCCGGGCGTTCGCATCGTCACGGCGACCTGGACGGCCTCCTCGCCGGGCCCGCCGACGCGGATCTCCATCGGCTCCTCGGTCGCGAGGGAGTCGGGCCGCTCGGAGCGGACCCCGTCGTGAACGGCGATCACCCGGGCCGGCGTGACGTTGCGTCGAATCGGCTCCGTGGATGTCACGGATCCAGCCTAGGAGCCCGCGGAGGTTCGGTCCACCGGCGGACATCGCACCTCAATGCGACACGGCCGCGGCGGCGATCTCGGACACGAGAGTCCGGTCCCAGAACCGCGAGAGCGCGAACGGGGCGATGAGCGGGGGCACGACGCCCGTGTCGATCAGCTCTGCCATCGCCACCCCGCAGATCGGGGTCGCCTTGAATCCGTACGTGCCCCAGCCGCCGTCGATGAGGAACCCATCGATCTCCGTCGTTCCCATGATCGGCGAGTAGTCGGGCGTCACGTCGCACAACCCCCCCCACGCCCGCATCAGCTTGACGCGGGCCAGCTGCGGGAGGAGCTCGAGGGTGTGCTTCGCCGTCACCTGGAGGAAGTCCAGCGTCGATGCCTGCGAGTACGAGGCGTACGGCTCGATCTCGGAGCCGACGAGGACCTCGCCCCGATCGGTCTGCGAGATATAGACGTGCAGTGTCGCGGACACGAGGACCACGTGCAGGAACGGCTTCAGGGGCTCGGTCACGAACGCCTGGAGCGGATGGGTCACGATCGGGACGCGGACCCCCGCCATCCGGGCCACCACACTCGTCCATCCCGCCGCGGCGGACACGACCACCGGGGCCGAGACGTTCCCCCTGGACGTTCGGACGCCGGACACCCGGCCACCATCCACGTCGACGCCGGTGACCTCGGTTCCCGGGTGGATCTCGACCCCGAGGCGGTCGGCCATCCGCGCGTACGCCCACACGACCGCGTCGTGACGGATCACGCCGCCGGGCGGGTGGTAGAGGGCGGCCATGATCGGGAACTCGGGTCGGTCGGACAGGTCCAGCTCGGGGCAGAGTCGCGCGATCTCGTCGGGCCCGATCACCCGCGAGTCGACCCCCAGCAGACGGTTCACCTCGGCGCGTTCGTGTGCGACGTTCACGGCGCGCTCCGCGTGCGCCAGCGTGAGATGACCCTGCTGGGATAGCAAGAGGTTGTAGTCGAGCTCCTGTGCCAGCCGCTCGTAGAGGCGGAGGGCCTCCTTGTAGAAGGCCACTCCCTCCGGAGTCCGGTAGTTGGCGCGGACGATCGTGGTGTTGCGTCCGCTGCCACCGGCGCCGATGTAGTCCTTCTCGAGCACGGCGACCTTTCGGATCCCGCGCTTCGCGAGCTCGTACGCGATCGCGAGCCCGTGCGCGCCCCCACCGACGACGACGACGTCGTACGTGGAACCCAGCTCGTAACGACGCCACATCCGCCAGGGCTTGAAGTAGCGGACCGGGTGCATCAGCGCCATCCCCCGGCTCCGAGCGCGCGCCACCCTGCCGGGCGTCCGCCCAGGCGCCGCACGGCGTCGAGCAGCACCTCCCAGACATACCGGGCGGACTCCGACCCGACGAAGACCTCCATCAGGGTCTGCGACGGTTCGCGACGTAGGACGACGGCCGGGACGTCCGCGATGGGCGCGCCCGCGGCCGACCCAGCAGCCAGGGACGAGGGGTCCCACGACGTGACGCGTGCGAGAACCTCGTGAACCTTCGGTCCGCCGACTGCGAACCCAGCGAACAGATGGGTTGCATCGGTGACCATCGCGCCGGGACCGGCCGCGGCCTCGACCGTGCCGAGGAGCGGTTCCTCGTCCCCGGGCCCGGTGAGAAGCAGGGCCCAGTCGTCGGCGACCCGAGCGCACAACGTCCCTCCGCCTGCCCCGATCGCGCGATCGATCCGGCCGCGAAGGTCGATCTTGCCGCGAGGCGTCACGTCGACGAGGGCGACGGTTCCCGCCAGCGCGGAGCGCTCGCCGGCCTCGTCCCCGTACGAGGCCGCGATCTCCCACCCGCCCTCGGACTCGAAGGACGCGCCCAGCTCGGCGTGAATGCGGGCGACCGGCGAACGGCGAACGGGAGCGGTCATGCACGCAACCTGGCACCCTCCGGGTCGTAGAACGGCTTCGTCGAGACCACCGCTCCCACCCGTGAGGAGCCGAACTGGATCTCGAAGGGCGTGCCGTCGCCGGCCCAGCCTGCCGGGACCCACGCGAGGCCGACGACGGACGCCGCGGCGGCGCTCCTGCGGGCCGACGTGACGCGCCCGACCCACACGCCCTCATGGACGACGGAGGCGCCCTCGGGCGGCACCCACTCGCCCCCGCAGGTGAACCCGACGAGACGCTCGCCCGGGCCCGCCCGGTGCAGGTCCTCGAGCGCCCGCTTCCCCAGGAAATCGGGCTTGTCGTCCTTCACCAGCCAGCCGAGCCCGACCTCGTACGGATCCGACTCCGCGTCGGTGTCCTGGCCGACGAGGATGTGCTGCTTCTCCAGCCGAAGGATCCGCTGCGCCTCGAGGCCGAACGGCAGGAGACCATGATCGCGGCCCGCCTCCGAGATCGCCCGCCACACGTGCTCCCCGTACATCGACGGGAAGTGGATCTCGTATCCGAGCTCGCCGACGAACCCGATCCGCAGGACGGTCGCGGGCACGCCGGCGACGACCATCCGGGCCGCTCGCATGTACGGGAGCCCCTCGGCGGAGACGTCGGCGTCGGTGAGGAGCCGCATGACGTCGCGCGAGGTGGGCCCCGCGAGGTTCACCGCCGCGAACGCGCCCGTGACGTTGAGCACCCGAACGTCCAGTCGCCAGTCCGCGAGCCACCACGTGATCCAGCGCTCCAGGGCCGACGTGTTTCCGGTCGTCACGGTGACGAAGAACTCGTCCGCGGAAACGCGCACGACGGCGCCGTCGTCGACGATGACGCCCTCGTCGTTCAACATCACCCCGTATCGGATCTTCCAGGGGTCGAGATCGCCGAAGCGATTAGGGTACAGACGTTCCAACAGCTCGACGGCGTCGGGGCCCTCGACGCGGAACTTCCCGAGGGTCGAGACGTCGATCAGGCCGACCCGATGACGGACCGCCTCGACCTCGTCCTCCGGCGATCGATAGTGGTGGGCCCGCTTCCAGTCGCCCGCCCACATGAACTCCGCCCCCGCATCTGCGTGGAGGTCGTGGATGGCGGTCTGTTTGCGCGGCGTTGGACGTGTACCTGCGAGGGTGCCCAGCTCCACCGGCACCCACGGCGGCCGCGCCGTCGTCGGCCGAGTCTGCGCGAGCGTCCGCCCCGTGGCCGTGCCACAGAGCCGCTGCGAGGGGACCATGCAGGCCTTCCCCTGGCAGGGCCCCATCGTGATCGTCGTGTAGCGCTTCAGGAGCTCCATCGAGTCGAATCCCTCGGCGACGGCGACCTTCAGCTCCTTGCTCGTGACGTCCATGCACAGACACGCGAACTGCTTGCCATCACCGGTCCCGAGCTCGGGGGGAAGGACCACCGGATCGCCCTCCGCGGTGGCCTCCGCCCTCAGCGCCTCGATCCGATCGGTCGCACCCTCGGCCGCGCCGACGGCCACGGCGGCCTCGAGGCCGGCGAGCCGACCCTGCGCGACGCATGCGGACGACGATGACGCCCCCGCGACCGCGCCTGCAGCGTGCACGTTCGGCGGAAGGCGCACGGGCAGGAACGCCTGCACCCGATCGTCGAACGCGACCTCGGCGCCGGTCATCGCGAGCAGGTTCGTCGACGGCGCCGAGAACCCCGCCATGACCAACAGATCGCACGACACCTTCGTGCGGTCGGACGACCCCGGGCGGCCAACCGTCACACCCGTCACCCGACGGCGCCCCGAGGCTGTCAGCACGGCCGACCCGGCGATCGTCTCGGTGCCCTCGTCGGACGGCGCGTCCGGGCGGAGGTCGACGACGACGGCGTCCGCGCCCGCCTCTCGCAGATCTCGTGCGGTCGCGTGACCTGCCTCGCTCGCCGTGTAGACCACGGCGCGTCGTCCGGGCAGCACGCGGAATCGACGCACGAGCCGATCGACCGCGGAGGAGAGCACGACGCCAGGCAGATCGTTGTTCGGGAACACGGCGGGCTGCTCGACGGCGCCGGTGGCGAAGATCAGGTGCCTGGCCCGGATCCGATACAGGACGCCGTCGCCGGCCGCCGCGACGATCGGGCCGTCGAAGACGCCGAACGCGGGGGTGCCGAGGAGGATCGTCGCGCCCGCGGACTCCGCGTCGCTCAGCAGCTCCGTTCGGCGATCGCGATCGGCGCCGGCGACATCGTCTTCCTGTTCGAGCACGACTGTGCTCGCCCCGGCGCGCGCGGCCTCGGCGGCGGCGGCCGATCCGGCGATGCCGGCCCCGATCACCACCACGTCCGGATGCAGGTCGATCCGCTCGCGCCGATCGTGATCCGCGCGGAGGGGAACCTTCCCCAGGCCGGCCTTCGATCGGATGAACGGCTCGACGGTCCTCCACGCCCATCGGGGGTGCTGGAAGACCTTGTAATAGAACCCCGGCGGCATCATGAACGACAGCGTGTTCAGCCACCCGTGAACGTCGCGATCGACGGACGGCCAAGCGTTCTGGCGTTCGACCCTCGTGGCGTCGCGCGCCGGCGCGAGGCACGACCGGACGTTGGGAACCCCATCGATCCGCATCAGGCAGTTCGGGCAGGAACCGGTCATGCAGAAGAGCCCGCGTGGCCGGTGGTACTTGAACGATCGTCCCGTGATCGTCACGCCGGCCGCCGCCAGCGCGGAGCCGACGGTGTCGCCCTCGAAGCCGCGGATCGTCGTCCCCTCGAAGTCGAACGCCAGGGGACGGTCCCTGCGGATCGCTTCGTCGTCTCGCTCGGGCAGGCGCCCGCTCACCCCGAGGCCACCTCGCGGTCGGACGGCCAGAACGTCCTGCGAACCTCGTTCGTCCCCGTGTGGCGTTCCGCCAGGAACCATCTCCGGCAGCCGTCGCGGTGAAGCCACCACTCGACGTGCCAGCCGTTCACGTTCTCTCGGAAGAAGAGGTAGCCGGCCAGCTCCCGGTCGCTCGCTCCCGGGCCCGGCCGAAGCGTCGACTCACCTCCGTACGAGAACTCGAGCGCTTCGCGCGGACCGCAGTTCGGGCAGGAGAGCAGGAAGGTCATCGCGGCTCGCGCTACCGTCCGTGGCCGTTCCCGCCGCCCAGCCGGTCGGCGACGGCCGCCGCGATGTCCTCCGGCCGGAGCGAGAAGTCGGTGCCGGCGAGCGGGATCCCGGTGATGAGCGACGCCTCGAGCGTGAGCGCACGCATGTCCTCGGCCTCGAGGTCGTGCACGTCGTTCTTCCCGCAGGCGCGAGCGATCATCTGCATCTCCATGGTCATCGCCTGTAGGAAGTTGAAGACGCGATCGGCAGCCGCGTCGACCTCGAGTCGGTCCATGAGCTCGGGATCCTGCGTGGTGATCCCGACCGGGCACCGGCCCGTGTGACAGTGGTGGCAGAACCCGGGCTTCACGCCGAGCCGCGCGTAGTCCTCCTCGTAGAGCGGCGCGTTGCAGTTCAAAGCGATGAGCGCCGCCGTGCCGATCGACACGGCGTCGGCGCCCAGCGCCAACGCCTTCGCCGCGTCCACGCCGTTCTTGATGCCGCCCGAGACCACGACCTGCACCTGGCCGATGGCCTTCATCGACTCGAGCGCACGCATCGCCTCGGACAGCGCCGCCATCGTGGGGATCCCGGTGTGGTCGAGCAGGACGTCGGGCGAGGCGCCCGTCGCACCCTCCATGCCGTCGATCACCAGCACGTCGGCCCCGGCCTTCACCGCGAGCTTCACGTCGTCGGCGACTCGTGACGCGCCCATCTTCACGTAGATGGGGATCCGCCAGTCGGTCGCCTCGCGGACCTCCTCGATCTTGAGCTGTAGATCGTCGGGACCGATGAAGTCGGGATGGCGAACGGGCGAGCGCTGGTCGACCCCGACCGGTAGCGTGCGTTGCTCGGCGATCTCTTCCGAGACCTTCGAGCCCAGCAGCACACCGCCCGTGCCCGGCTTCGCGCCCTGGCCGACGACGATCTCTGCGGCCTGCGCGAGCTTGAGATGGTCTGGGTTGAACCCGTACCGGCTGGGAAGCACCTGGTAGACCATGATGTCGACTTCTTCACGCTCTTCGCGGCACATCCCGCCGTCTCCGGTGGTCGTGGAGATACCCGCCCGCTTCGCGGCCCGTCCGAGCGCGGTCTTCGCACGTCCCGAGAGGGCCCCGTACGACATGCCGGCGATCGTGATGGGACGGGCGAGCACGACCGGCTCCTCGGCGACGCGATCGCCCAGAACCGTGGTCGTCGCGCATCGCTCGCGATAGCCCTCGAGCGGCACCCGCGACAGGGTGCACGGCACGAACGTCAGATCGTCGAGGTTGGGTACGCGCCGGTGCATC
The DNA here is from genome assembly GCA_030774235.1 of Actinomycetota bacterium. Taxonomy (GTDB): domain Bacteria; phylum Actinomycetota; class UBA4738; order UBA4738; family HRBIN12; genus JALYLM01. Next base: position 6,731 of record JALYLM010000205.1, on the reverse strand, counting down.
GAGAACCCCTGCATCCGGTAGCGCCCGAGCTGGGCCTTCGTCTGGATGTCCTCGATGACGTGCCGGGGCCACAGCGGGGACTCGCGCATCACGCCGAGGCCCGGGTCGGCGCCGTGCCCGTCGCCGTGGCCGACCCCAGCGCCGTCGCCGGCGCTCACGCTCGCGATCCCCTCGGGCATCACAGCGCCGACGCCCAGAGCTCGGGCTCCTTCGAGGAGAAGTTCCAGAGCTTGCGGCCGGAGCGGATCTTCGTGAATTCGGGCATCCCCGTGTCGAGCCCGAACTCCCCCAGGGCCGCCGCCAGGACCTTCCGGTCCTCGTCGGTCGTCTCCTCGATCTCGGCGTCGGCGCCGCGGGAGGCGATCCGGCCGCCGACGTAGATCGTCCCGTCGTACAGAGAGTCTCCGAGGCCGTCCGCCGCGTCGCCGCACACGATGATCGTGCCCTTCTGCATCATGAAACCCGTCATGTAGCCGACGCTCCCGGCCACGATGAGCGTGCCGCCCTTCATCGCGATCCCCGCTCGGGCCCCCGTGTCCCCGTTCACGTAGACGAGCCCGCCTCGGATCGACGCGGCCGCCCCCGATCCTGCGAAGCCGTGAACCTCGATCCGCCCGCCCATCATGCATTCGCCGACCGCCCAGCCCGCGCTCCCCTCGACGACGACCGCCGGCCCGTGATTCATGCCGGCGGCGTACCAGCCCACGGGCCCGTCGAACACGACCCTCACGCCGTCGGCCTTCATCGCGACACCGAGCGAGTGGCGTCCGGCCGGGTGGAGCACGCGGATCTCCGCAGCGCCGTCGGCGATCGCGCGCTTCATCGCCCTGTTGACCTCGCGCGTCTCCAACCCGCCAGCGTCGATCGTCGCCGTCCCGGCCGTCACCTGAGCCACCAACGGACCTCCTTGGCCTGGAGCTCTCGTGGAGCGAGCGCCGGGTCGGGGAAGAGCGCGCGGATCGAGATCTCCTCGGAGGCCAGCACGACCATCTCGTCGTTCTCGGCGAAGAGAAGCGGCTTCGTCGCGAACTGGTCCCGGGCCAGGCCGATCCCGTCCACCGTCGAGATCAGATAGGCGAACGTGCCGTCGAGGGCGTCGATCGATGCGCCGAGAGCCTCATCCAGCGACTCGCCCGCTTCGAGCTTGTCGGCGATGTAGACCGCGATCACCTCGGAGTCGTTCTCCGTGGCGAACCGGTGCCCCCTCTGCTCGAGGCGCCGGCGGAGCTTGTGATAGTTCGTGATCTGCCCGTTGTGCACGACCGAAATATCCGGAAACGGCCTCGCCCAGAACGGGTGTGAGTGCGCGATGTCCACGCGGCTCTCCGTCGCCATCCGCGTGTGGCCGATGCCGTGGCTGCCCCGGAACGAACCCAGTCGATAGCGCTCGTTGACGTCGCACGCCTTGCCGAGGTCCTTGATGATCTCCATCGACCGGCCGACCGAGAACACCCGGGCTCCGAAGACGCGCCCCTCGATGACGTCGGCGAGCTTGCCCTCCGCATCGTCGGCGACCACCATCCGCAGCGATCGCGAGGTCCGCGCCCCCTGTTTCACCGAGGTCACGGCCTCGGCCGCCGCGAGCACCTCGTCTTCGGCCACGTCGAGATCTCGCCGATCCAGGTCGACTCGGACGACGAACGCGCCCTCCAGCGGCGGGCCGTATAGGGCCACGCCCGCGGAATCGGGACCCCGGCGGAACAGCTGGTCGCACATGTCGCTCAGGACCTGGCCGACCGGACCGAGGCTTCCCTCACCCTTGTAGAACACCCCGACGATGCCGCACACGGGCGCCCTCCTCACGATCCCCGTCGGTCGGAACGATACGTCTCGACGGCGGTCGACGACAGGCCTGGAGCCGGTCGGACACCGCCCCAATCCGGCCGCCACTCATGGATGGTTCCTACATCGGAACGGTTGCGTTTCCTCCGGTGAAGCCGCCTCGCGCTGTCGCTTCCGTACACTGCCGGTCGCCGCCGCTCGGATCGGGGGCGTGTGGGAACCCTCCATACGACCCAGGCCGCAGTCTCCGCGCCGACGCGCGCTGAGCAGCGGGCTTGACCACGCGCCGCGAAGAATCTAGGGTCCGCTCCGTAGTCGGGTCTCACACGACCAGGGGGCGACGGTCGGAGCGCAGGCGACCGCAGGGGGGCCTCGGCGAGCGAAGCTCGCCTCGATCAGCAGCGTCCACGACGACCAGGCCTACCTCCACGAGCTCATCCAGACGATCGGCAGCGGCCCGGACCTCGAGACGATCCTGCACGGGGTCGTCCGGCTCGTCACCGAGGCCACGGCGTGCCACGCGTGCTTCGTGTACTTCCTCGACGGGGAGGTCTTGACCCTCCGGGCGGCGTCCCGCATGTACGAGCACCTCGAGGGCGGGGTCGTCATTCCGCTCGGCGAGGGACTGACCGGATGGGTGGCCAGGACCCGGCGCTCCGCCTTCATCAAGGAGGGGGCCCTCGAGGATCCTCGGGTCCGGCGCGCATCGTTCCCGGAGCTGGACGACGACGTCTACCAGTCTCTCGTCTCCGTCCCCATCTTCGCACGGTCCGGCGAGGTCATCGGCGTGTTCACGCTGCACGCCGAGGCTCCGCACGAGTTCGCGAAGGCCGACCTCGAGTTCCTCGAGAACACCGCGGCGCTGACCGCAGGGGCGGTGGAGAACGCGCGCCTGTATGAGGATGCGACCGCCCGCGTGGCGTTGCTGTCGGATCTGTCCCGCCTCTCCCAACGCATCGCATCCGCCGCCTCCCAGGGCCAGGTGCTCGACGCCGTGACCGAGGGCACGCTGGGTCTGCTCGGGGCCCGACGGTGCGAGATCCACCTCCTGGGATCCGACGATCGGCTTCTGTTGAGCGCCGCCCGTCCCGAGCGAACGACGCGAACGCGGCCGGATCACAGCGGGAGATGGCTCGATACGCTCGCCGACGACCCGGCCGCCGGACGCGGTGAGCCGGCGCGCCGGCTCGCTGGGGCCTTGTGGGGGGACGACCTCCCGGGGATCCCGCTGTTCGCACCGATGGTGGCCGGGGACGAGCGGCTGGGGCTGATCGGTGTGATCGTCTCCGGCAGGGTCGATGCCGCATCCACCGCGCTTGCCGCACTCGCCGCCCATGCGGCCGTGGCTCTGAAGCAGCACCAGGTGATCGAGCACCTGACGGAGCAGAACCTGCTCAAAGACTTCTTCCGGACGCTCGCCCGGCCCGGCCCACCCGGCGAAGCGCTCCGGGGCCTGGCCGGCCGGCTCGGTTGCGACATCGAGGCGCCGCACGTGCTGCTCCAGGTGATCCCCTGGGTCGCCGCGCCGGCGGGCCGCGCGACGGCTCGTGGCCGTGTTCGGTCGAAGGAGCCGTGGCCGGATCTTGCGGCGCGGGCCGAGGCCCGGCTGTCCGAGGGGTTCCCAGGCATGCTGATCGATCGGCTCGAGCGTTCCCTGCGGGCTCTGGTGCCGATCGGCGACGACCCCGCCGACGCGATCGTCGGCTCCCTTCGGCGGATGGAGTGGGGCGAGGGCAGTGGTGGCCTTTCGGTGGGGATCTCGAACCCGTGCCGGGGCGCCGAAGCCTACGCGCGGGGATTCCAGGAGGCCGAGTCCGCGGCCGAGGTGGGGGCGCTGCTGCGGGGGGCGCCGGGCACGACCGCCTACGAGGACCTCGGTCCGTACCGGTATGTGCTCGACGCGGGCGAGGGCGACCGCGACCGCATCCAACAGCGGCTCGAGCTGCTCGTCGAGTACGACCGGCGGAAGGGGACCCAGCTCCTGGACACGCTCGAGGGGTTCCTCGACCATCGCGGCGGGCTCGTCGCCACCTCCCGGGCGCTCTACATCCACACGAACACGCTCCGTCAGCGGCTCGACCGGGTCGAGCGCGTGTCAGGGATCGATCTCGACCGCGACGATTGGCTGTCGCTCGCCGTCGCCACGAAGGTCGTGAAGCTTCGCCGGATGCGCGACATCGCGCGAGAGAGAAGGGGGAACGATGGCTAGTCGTCCGCAGTCGGTGGAGGAGGTCCGGGCGCTCGTCGACCAGATGGGGATCGAGTTCATCTTCGCGCAGTTCGTGGAGATGTACGGCAAGGCGAACGCGAAGTTGGTACCGGCGGCCCATCTCGAGGACGTGTTCGCCGACGGCGCGGGGTTCGCCGGGTTCGCGACCGGCGAGCTGGGCCAGGGGCCGAACGATCCGGACATCGCGGCCATGCCCGACCCGGCGAGCTTCACGCCGGTGCCGTGGCAGCCGAATCTGGCCCGGTTCGCGTGCGACGTCTTCGTCGAGGGCGAGCCCTGGCCGTACTGTCCCCGCACGATCCTGAAGCGGCAGATGGCGAAGGCCCGCGATCGCGGGCTCGTCTTCAAGATCGGGATGGAGGCGGAGTTCTTCCTCACGCGTCTGGGTGACGACGGAACGATCAGCGTCGCCGACCCGCTCGACACGCTCGACCGCCCCTGCTACGACATGAAGGCTCTATCGAGGCAATTCGATTTCATCAGCACGCTGTCGCAGTACGAGACACAGCTCGGCTGGGACAACTACGCGAACGACCACGAGGACGCGAACGGGCAGTTCGAGTCGAACTTCGTCTTCGACGACGCGGTCACCACCGCGGACCGCGTCATCTTCTTCCGGTACATGGTGCACATGCTCGCGCAGGCTCGCGGGCTGCAGGCGACGTTCATGCCGAAGCCGTTCGCGAACCTCACGGGCAACGGCCTCCACATGCACATGAGCTTGTGGGACGCCGAGACCGACACGAACCTCTTCGACGACGAGAACGACCCGCGCGGCCTGGGGATCTCCGACCTGGGGTACCACTTCCTCGGCGGCGTGCTCCAGCACGCGAACGCGTACATCGGGGTCACGGCGTCGACTGTCAACTCGTACAAGCGACTCATCATCGGCGCGCCGACGTCGGGGGCCACGTGGGCGCCCGCGTACATCGCCTACGGCCGGAACAACCGGACGCAGATGATCCGCACCCCGGCTCCGGGTCGCTTCGAGGATCGGACGATCGACGGGGCGGCGAATCCCTACCTCGCGGCGACCGTGATCCTCGCGGCGGGGCTCGACGGAGTCGACAACAAGGTCGATCCGGGCGACCCGAACGAGGGCAACATGTACGAGACGCCCGAGGACGAGCTGAAGCGCCGCGGGATCGAGGTCCTTCCCGGGAACCTCCTCGACGCGGTCAGGAACCTGCGCGTGGACGAGGCGCTTCGCGAGGCGCTCGGCAAGGGTCGCGGCGAGGACTACATCGACTACTACTGCGATGTCAAGGAGCGGGAGTGGAAGGACTTCCACGACCGCGTGAGCGACTGGGAGGTGAGCAAGTACCTGTCGTTGTTCTAGGCACGTTGGTTCGGGCCCAGGCAGCGGGCATACCCTTCGTCGGTCGGGCGAGGGGGCTCCGTCGGTAGGAGAGCGGATCGGGGGGTCGCATGTCGAAACCACCACCTCAGGGCACCATCCGGGTCGAGGACTACGTCAAGGGAGACCTTTCCAAGGACACGAACTGGTGGGGCGCGTTCGTCGTCGGCCTCGCGGGCACGATCCTGGTCACGGGGATCACGGGCCCCGTCCTCGCAGGTTTGGGCGGCGCGGCCATCCCGAACTTCGTCTTCTGGACGCTCACGGGCTGGCTGCTCTGCCTGTTCATCGCGGAGCTCGCGGCCATGCTCCCGGACCGGACGGGCGGAGCGCCCGCGTACGCGTATTACGCGTTCAAGGACCGCTTGCCCAAGACGTACCCCCACATCAACGGCCTCACGAACTGGATGTACTGGATCGGGTGGATGCCGGTGATGGCGGTGAACATGCTCCTGACCGGTGCCTACCTGCCGGTGTTGTTCGGGTTCACCGACAACACGCACACGATCCAGCTCTTCAGCAACAGCGTTCCGGTGTCGTATTTCACCCTTGGCGTCGGGGCGCTGCTTTCCTTCGCGCTTTTTCTCCCGGCGTGGCTCGGGATCCGGTTCGGCACCGGGTTCGCCACCGTCCTCGGGCTGCTGTCCATGGCGCCCTTGACGATCCTGGCGGTCGCGCCATTCTTCACCGGTGACTTCCACTCGGGCAACCTCGACGGGTTCCGGCTGGCGGGGACGACCTCGTTTTTCGGGGGCCACGCGTTCTTCCTCTACCTTCAGTTCTCCGCCCTGCTCACATGGAACGTGATCGCCATGGAGGCGGCGGGCTGCTACATCGGCGAGTGCAAGAACCCCGAGACGGACGCGCCGAAGGCGATGAACCTCGAGGGGGCGTACGGCGTGTTCGTCTACACGGTCCTGCCACTCGCGGTGCTCGGTGTTCTCGGATACCAGTTCATCTCGAAGAACGCTCTCGACATCAACGGGATCCTCGCGCGGTACGCGAGCTCGACGCTGAACTTCGCCGGCGTGGACAAGATCGTCACGGCCGTCCTGCTGATCGCGCTCCTCCTGTCCAGCCTGAACGCGATCATGGGTTGCGCCCGGTCGCTCTACATGATGTCCCTCGACGGCCAGGCGCCGAGGATCTTCGGGCACGTGAACAAGCACAACGTGCCCGACTTCTCGATGTTCCTGAACGTCGTGATGAACATCCTCCTCCTGTTCGCCGGCACGCCTGGAGCGATCTACGTGCTGTCGAACGTCGGCTACGTCGGCTCCTTCGTTCCGGTCCTGCTCGGGTACTACTTCCTGCGGCGCTGGCGTCCAGAGATCTTCCGTCCGTACCGGCTGCCGGAGTTCA
>JALYLM010000204.1 GCA_030774235.1 Actinomycetota bacterium | reverse complement strand
CCCGGGACCGTTGCGAGCAGGACGCCGCCCGGCCTGAGGATCCGGTGCAGCGTCGCGAGCGCGGCCGGGACGTCCCAGATCAGCTGGAGCGTCTGGGTGACGATCGCACAGTCGAAGGACGAGTCGGGGATCTGCGGCGCGTCCTGGAGGTCGCCGATGATCGTCGCCTTCGGATTCCCCGCGACGAGGTGAAGCACCTCGACTCCCTCGAGGTCCCCCCCGAACCGGCGCGCGTATGTGTCGTCGGCGATCTCGATCACTCGACCGTGCACGTCGGATCGATGCCGCTCGAGGAAGCCCTCGATGAACCGGCGGTCGATCGGCCGGCCTCGCCCGAATCCCCAACGGCCGTCCAGAGGCGTCACCCGCTCGAGGTCGCCGAGCCGCACGCTGCCGGGAGGAGGCACGGCCGATCCGGAGCCGTGTCGGGCGCGCCAACGGCGGCGGAACGGTGTCGGCACGAACCGAGCCACGAGGCGCCGCGGGCTCGTCACCCTCGGCCGACGTCCGCGATCCACGCGACCGGCTCGCGGCCCGCGCGCCGCTCCCAGCGGCCGATCTCGCGTTCGAGGTCGTCCCACGAACCGTCGACGTATCGCCCCAACTGGGCGAGCTGCGACCGGTAGCAACGGCGAGCGCGTCGCCTGAGACGCCCCGCGAGGAACGAACCCCGAGCGGGGGCGAACGCCGGCTCGGGCACGGCGACCTCGGCGAGCGTCCCTCGGTCGCGCGGCGGTCCCTTGCCGATCGAGTACGGCTGCTCGGCGTAGAGGCCGAGGCGCGGGAGTTCCCCTCGGTGCGCCATGACCAGTCCCGTCAGCCATCGGTGGTCGGGATGGGAGAGAGGTGATCCGGGCGCGAGCACCGCGTCGACGCCTCGAAGCGCCTCGGCCGTGGCCGCCCAGATCTCGCCGTCGCTTCCGCCGCGCGGGTACTGCTCGTCGCAGTACGGGAGCCACACGGGCTCTGCGCCGAGGATCGCGCAGGCGAGGAGATCCTCCTCCCGGCGGACCCGCGCCGCCTCCCCCGCCGAGCCGAACCCGGACTCGGCGTCCCACGGACCCGCGGGGCGGGTGGCGGCGGGATCGCCGGCGAGGACCGTCACGACGCGCACCCGCCCGCCGTGGCGCGAGGCGCTCGCGATCCTGCATCCGACCGACAGGACCGCGTCGTCGAGATGTGGGGACAACACCGCGACGTTCACGGGCGGCTCACCTGCCCCGGGGGGGCGCGAGTCGCCTCGCCAGCTCCCACAGGGGCCACGCGATCCGCACGATCCGTAGATCCGTGGCGCCTCGTTCTCCCGGGGACAGGAGATTCTCCAGACGCCACCCGGACACCCACGCCGCGAGCCACGCGCGGTCGAAGACCGGTCGGGTCGTGACGAGGCGAAGGATCGCGCACCAGAAGAGCATCCTGAGCATCCCGGCGGCCAGCAGCAACGCCGCGACCGGGGAGTGCGAGCGGCGTCGCGGCTCGCTCGGCGCGCTCGGCTTCGGCCCTCTGCGGACCGAGTTCCGGCCGTTCGCGAACCCCTTCGTCACGCAGCCGCGCGGACCCGGCACGTCGGCGCGGTGGCGGATGATCGCCTCCGGGCAGTACCAAACGGCTCCGCCTGCCGACTGCAGCCGCATCTGCAGCTCCGTGTCCTCGTTCCCCTCCGGCCGGTCGTTTCGAGGGTGGTCTTCCCCGCGCACGCCGAGCTCCTCGTCCCAGGTCCCGATCCGATCGAACAGCTCGCGCCGCGCCGCCATGTTGGCTCCCCACAGGTTCTCGGACTCGGTCAATGGACGCTCGCCCTCATATTCGATCGCACCGATCGCGACCACGGCGCGTTGGCTGAACCAGGACGGCCAGGAGAGACCCTTCGGAACCGGGAAGATCGCTCCGCCCGCGAGCTCCGCATCGGGGTGTCGTCGGAACAGTTGCACGAACGCGTCGATCCATCCCGGATCCACCGTGACGTCATCGTCGGTGAACAGGAGCAATCGACCGCGTGCGACTCGCATCCCCGAATTCAACGCCGAGCTGCGCCCCAACTTCTCCTCGCGGACGGGTTTCACCCGAGGATCGAGCGCCGCCCACTCGGCGATCACGCTCCGCGTGGCGTCGACCGACGCATTGTCGACGACGACGAACTCGACGGAGGCGGAGGTCTCCTGAGACGTGAGGGATGCGAGGCAGTCGGGAAGCCAGTGCGCACGGTTCCGCGTCGGGATCACGACGGTCACGTCGACCGGAGCCGAGTGATCGCTCACGAGGGGTTCGGGAACCAGCCCCCGAACGTGTAGCGGGCGTGTGCGCCGGCGGCCTCCTCGATCCTGCCAACGTGGTGGGTCGACCCGGCCGAGACGTCGAACACGACCATGGTGTTGAACATCGACTCGACCAGATGGACGTCACCGGAGCGGTCGGCCATGTGCAGGGCGCCCCCGAACTCCCGGCGCCAGTCCGGGGTGAGGTAGATCACGAACGCAACCCGGCGGTTCTTGTTCTCGTCGTCGTGGTCCTTCAAGAAGTCGCCGACGGCGAACCGATGGACCCCGAAGTCGTCGCTCTCGCCGAGCGTGATCCCCGTGAGCGCCTCGAAGAAGTCGTGGTACGCGGGCTCCGTCACGAACCTGCGCCACTTCAGGTAGGTAAGCGTCTCGGGGTCGAGCGCAGCCTCGAGCCGGGTTCCGGCGAGCTTCCCGTACCGGAAGAACCGGTCGGATTCCGGGGCGACCTCCCAGGCTCCGGGGTCCGCCGCCCCAGGCTGCGAGTACAGCCCGTGCTCGATGCCGTACTCGGCCCCGTTCGACAGGAACGTCGCGAGCGCGGATGCCGCCCCGTCGGTGAGAACGTCTGCGAGCACGATCATCCGCGCCGGGTGGGCCGCCATCTCTCGGCTGTACCGTTCGAGGGTCTCGTCGTCGAGATGCCCGGCCGCGATCCAGGGGCGCAAGGCGTCTCGGTCGACCATGACGGCACGATACCCGGAGCGGCGGCGGACGGGCAAAGGGCCATCCGACCCGATTCGTTATCCTCGAAATAGGGCTTTCGTCCTACGGGATAGGATTGACAGGCCTCCCCCCGAGCGTGCTACCGTGGCGCTTGCCTACCCCCATGAAGGAGGCAGCATGAAGTACGAGAAGCCGAACATTACGGACTTCGGCTCGATCGCAGGCCACACGTTCGACACTCCAGGTGTCGGGGACAAGAACCCGACGCCGCTCGAGCTCGACCCGATGTTCGGGGAGTACTCGGGCCCAGGCCCGCTCGTGTCGTAACCGTTCAAACCGAAGTTCACAAACGCGGCCGCCCGGTCTTCGGACCGGGCGGTTTCGTGTCCGGGGTCGAGATGGAAGCCGCATCCGGCCGGCCGAGGAGCATTCGGCCTAGCGGTCCTGCCCGAACGTCCGTTGCGGCGACCGCGAGCCGCTCCCTACACTGACCGTCTCATGGCCTCCCTCGGCGTCTCACTGCTGCGCTCGATCGACCACGGCCCCGTCGTGCGGATGCTGGCGGCTTCGCCGCATCGCGGCAGCCGCACGGAGGTCGTCAGCAGAGGGCTCTGCACACTCGGGACGAGCGACGACCCCGACATGCCCGAGGCCTGGATCGCCGACGAGCGCGACCTTTCGGTCGCGTTCACCGGACGGCTCGACAATGCGGACGAGCTCCGAAAGCTCCTCGAGGGTGAGAGTGAATCTCCCCTCGGTCATTCGCCCGCGAGCGTCGTGGCAGCGTTGTTCCGCCGGCACGGAGAGACCGCTCCTGCCTTCATGCGTGGCTCGTTCGCCGTGGCGATCACCGACGGAGAGAGGTTGTGGGCCTTTCGGGACCAGTTGGGGTTCCGCTCGTTGTTCCATCGAGCAGACGCTGGCCGCACGTTCGTGGCGTCGGAGGCGAAACAGGTGGCTGCCGGTGCCCAGATCGCACGGGAGCCCGACACGGACGTGCTCGAGGCGATCTTCTACATGGAGCTCGACGACGAGACGCCGAGCGCGCTCCGTGGTGTCGCGCGGCTGCCGAAGGCCACGTTGTTGCTCGCAGAGGCGACGGGAGCGCGTCGACGTCCGTATTGGCGGCCGGAGACGCTGCTGGAAACGGCCGACTTCCCCGCAGACGAGCTCGGTATGCGGTTCGAGCGGCTGATGACTCAGGCGGTCGAACGGGTGATGACCGGCGACGATTGCGTGTCCCTGTCTGGCGGTATCGACTCGCCCGCGGTCGCGGCGTTCGCGGCGCCGGCGCACGTGCGACTGTTCAACACGGCGATCTCCGCATTCTCGGCCCTCTATCCGAACCAACCATCCGTCGACGAATCCGAATTCATCCGTCTCGTCGCAGACGCGTTCGGGATGCCCCTGTTCACGTACGACCGAGCCGCGAAACCGATGGAGGACGTGAAGCAGTGGGTCGATCTCTTCGACGGGCCGGTCCCGACGATCCTCGTCTCGGACGCCCACGAGCACTACTCGAAGGCGCAGGCGCTGGGATTCCGCACGATGCTAACGGGGGAGATCGCCGAATTCGTGTTCGACATGCGGACGGACGTCCTGCCGCATCTCGTGCGGCAGGGACGTCTGGGGCCCGCGGCTCGCCGCGTCCGCGCGCAGCTCGCGAAGGGGGTCCCGGTCCACGCGGTCGCCCGCCAGATCGCGTCCGCCCTCGAACCGCCGTCGATCGCCCGAGCGGTTTCGCGAAGGAACCCTCCGTTCCAGGTCTCGCGGGCGCCCGCCTGGCTCGACAGCTCCCACATCCACCGGAGCGTCTTGCGTGCACCCCGGCCGGCCGGAGCCCGCTGGCGACTGGCGCAACTCGCCGCCTTCATCGGACCGGGCCTCACGATGGAGTCGGACGAGGTCCTGCAGGCTGTCTGCGGGATCCGCAGCCGCCGGCCCTGGGCGGACGTCGATCTGTGGTCCCTGTTCCTCTCCCTTCCCGCCGAGGCGAAGCATCCCGACTCCTCCTACAAGGGGCTGGTTCGACGGCTCCTCCGTGGCCGTGTGCCGGACGAGATCCTCGATCGGACGCAGAAGACGGTCTTCAATGATTCGATCCTCGCGCGGATGGACTACGCGGAGCTCGGACGGTTGCTCGACGGGCCGGAGTGGCGGATGCCCGGTGTCGACTACACGCTCCTCCACGACCGGATAGCGGAGCAGCACATGGACGTCGCCGAGTGCATCTGGGCGAAAGACCTCGCCGCCACGCATGCCTTCTTGAGTCTGTGGACGTGAGCATGGAGACCACACGCGTCGAGGAGGCGACGGCTCCACGGCATGCCGCCCCGGCGATCGACGTTCGGGATGTATCGAGGCGATTCAAGGCGAAGCAGGCGCTCGACAAAGTGTCCCTGCGGGTGGCCCCGCGGGAGATCCACGCGCTGCTCGGTCCCAATGGGGCCGGCAAGACAACGCTCCTTCGCATCATGACCGGCCTCACCGACGCCGACTCCGGCCAGGTCGTCCTGCAGGGTGTCTCCGATCGCGATCCGACGAGCCGGGAGACCCGGGGCCTGATCGGGCTCGTTCCCTCGGGAGACCGGACGTTCTACCTCCGCATCTCCGGTCTCGAGAACCTGCTGTTCTTCGCCCGGCTCCACGGACTCCAGAAGCGCCGAGCTCTCGAGCGCGCGCGGGCATGCCTGCGCGACGTCGATCTGGAAGAGGCAGCAGGGATTCCGGTTGGGCAGTACTCCCACGGCATGCAGAAGCGCCTCGGCATCGCCAGGGCATTGTTGACGGACCCACCGCTGCTCTTCGTCGACGAAGCCACGCACGATCTCGATCCCGCCGGAGCGATCCTGGTTCGGGAGCTGGTCGCACGAGCGGCGGCGGAGGGTGCCGCCGTCGTCTGGACGACCCAGCGGATCGAGGAGATCCGTGGGTTCGCGGGTGACGTCACCCTGCTGGGCGAGGGCCGCGTCCGCTTCCAGGGGACCGTGCCGCAGCTGCTTGCGATCACGGAGGCCACGCGGTTCTTCGTCCAACTCCGAGCCGACGGCATGGGCGCCGTTCAGATACTCGACCGCGGCGTGCGGGCCCTCGACGGCCTCGGGATGCTCGCGCCGATCGGCGAGGAGGACCCGAGCCACTTCGTCCTGGAGCTTGACGACGGCGTCGTCCTCGGGCGGGCGGCGTCTGCGCTGCAGGGCGCGGGCCTGGACGTGATGGCGTGCCGCGAGGAGCGTTCCGACATCGAGGCCGCATTCATCGCGCTCACCATGGGAGACCCGGCATGAGCGTGACCGTTCCCGCCGATCGGACCGCCGCGTTTCGTGTCGAGATCCGGAAGCTCCCGGCGTTCTTCCGTCGCGACTTCCTCGTCGCGTGGAGCTACCGGCTCTCGTTCTTCTCGGATTGGATCGGCCTGCTGATCCAGGTGGTGATCTTCTCCTTCGTCGGTAAGCTCGTGAACCCGGCGAAGATCCCCTCGTTCGGCGGTCAGCCGGCCACGTATATGGAGTTCGTCGCCGTCGGGATCGCTCTTTCGTCGTTCATGGGCATCGCCCTGGGTCGTGTGTACGCAGTCGTTCGTCAGGAGCAGGTTCAGGGCACGCTCGAATCCCTGCTGCTCACGCCCACAGCCTTCACGACGATCCAGATGGGCTCCGTCGCCTACGACATGGCGTATGTGCCGATCCGGACCACCGTCTTCTTCGCCATGACGACGCTCTTGTTCGGCACCCACTTCTACTGGTCCGGACTCCTGCCCACGTTCGCGATCCTGGCTGGGTTGATCCCGTTCGTCTGGGGGCTGGGCATCCTCGCCGCGTCGTACACCATCACCTTCAAACAGGGGACCGGAATCGTCGGCCTCATCACCACGATCCTGACGGTCGGGTCGGGCAGCTACTTCCCCGTCACCGTGCTGCCATCGTGGTCGCAGGGTGTCGCGAAGCTGAGCCCTCTCACCCTCGCGCTGAACGGCGCCCGGAACGCGATGCTCGGCGGCACGGGGTGGCACGGGGTGTGGCCGATCGTTGCGGTCCTGGTCGGGTGCGCATCCGTCACACTCGCGGGTGGCATGATCGCGTTCCGGGCGGCACTCGCTCGAGAGCGGCGCCGTGGATCGCTCGGCCTGTATTAGCGGACGGATGGAGGAGGGAGTGGCGACATGATCGAACCCACGACGACGGTCCGCCGAAGCGCGCGTGCAACCTTCCGCCGCCTCGACGACGGGTCGGCCGTCGTGCTGCATCTCGACACGGCCCAGTACCACGGGGTCAACGAGGTGGGCGCGGTGATCTGGGAGCTGACCGAGCCCGGGCCGACGTTCGAGGGCTTGGTCGCGGCGGTGCGGGAACAGGTCGAGGACCCGCCCACCGACCTCGAGGCCGACGTCGAGGAGTTCGTGTACGCCCTGAAGGAGCGGGGCCTGATCGACCTGGTCTCGTCGGAGCCCTAGCGGGCCCGGTTCCCCCTTTCGACGCCCGGACCGAGACCGTGCTCACGGATCGTGCGCGGCGTCGGGGGCCGCCGCGACCCAGGCGAGGTACTCACGCTTGGCGGTCTCGCCTCCCGAGGGCTTGAGCACCGCGCCCGAGGTCTCATGCGCCTCGATCCCCGGTTCCCCGCGCAGACGCCGGATCGCGTTCGCGGCCGGACGCGCGGCTCGGCGAGCCGCCGCGACGGCGGTGTCGGCGGGACCGTCGCGGACCACCTGGGTCCACATCGTCGACAGGCTGTGCGCGCCGTGGGGTGCGTCCGGCGCCCAGCGTCGGTCCAGCCGCGCGCCGACGCCCCGTCTGACGGGTGACGGATCGAGACGGCGGAGGACCGACTCGGGGACGGGCGCGCCGAGCACGTCGCGCGTGCGACGCAGGATCGCCGCCGTCGCGACTCCAGAGCGCCACTCGCGAGCACGGGCGGCAACCTCGTCCCACGGCGGGTGCTCGATGACGACGGCCCGTTCCACGTCGGCGAGCCACGCGAGGCGATCCCCACCCCCGAGGGCAGCGTGCAGACACAGGTGGACGAGCGTGTCCACGGGGTCGAGCGTCAGGACCCGAGTCCCGGCCACCTCGATCGTCCTCGCTCGCCCGATGACCTTGTTCATCGGAACGTGGAACGTGACGCGAACGCTCTGGCGGTTCAGCAGGTGCCAGTGCGCATCGGCGATCGTGCCCAGGCGCAGCCGCACGTGGAGCTGGCCCCGCCGTTCGCGACCGATCAGCGTCCAGTTCCGGTCGAGCACCTCAGCGCCCGAGACTTCCAGCGCGGCGATGGCCGCGCGGAACTCGGTCCGGGGCACGAGCAGGTCCAGGTCCTGGTACCCGCGCGCCTCCGGGGGCTCGTAGAGGAGCTGCGCGGCGGCAGGGCCCTTGAAGGTGAGCCAGAGGATGCCCGCCTCCTCCATCATCCGGGCGAATCCGCCGAGGTCGTCGAGGACGCGGAGCTGATGGGCGGCCTGCTCGATCGAACGCCGTTCCAGGGCCACGACGATGTCCGGATCGATGCCCGGGGTCCCCGCGACGATCGGGGCAACGAGGCCGACGATCCGGTGCCGGGCGGCCTCGTCGAGCAGCGTGCCGAGTCGTCCGGTCTGGGCGACGCGTGCGATCGCTTCCGGCGCACCCTCGCGGCCGAGGCGCGCACACGCGCGCAGGGCCGTGACGATGTCGACGCCGCCAGCCGCCGCCGTCACCCGTACCTCACGAGCTCCACGTGTCTGCCACGTCCCGGGGGCGGCCCGACGTCGTGGCCGTCGGACTCCACCCACGCGTGCGCACCTTTGTCCTTCGGTTCGAGGGGCAGGCCGATCACCAACTGCACGTCGTCACCCTGCTCCCGCAGCAGCCGATACAGCACCATCGACGTATAGAGGCAGCGCGCGCGCCAGGGCCCGATCCGCAAGACGCGTCCGACGATACGCCCGAGCCGGGCAGGTCGGCGCCGAGGCGTACGCACG
>JALYLM010000203.1 GCA_030774235.1 Actinomycetota bacterium | reverse complement strand
TTGGACACAAGGAAGTAGACTCCGCGCCGCTGCCTGGACGGTCCGGCCGGATGCCTTCCGGTGCCGTTCGATAGGCTGGAGACGATCCGACCGATGGCGATCCCAGCGCGCAAGAACAAGAGCGACTACGGCACCGTCTACAAGGGCCACGAGAGCCAGTGGTCGTGGCTCTTCCACCGGGTCACGGGCGTCGCGATCATCCTCTTCCTCTTCGCCCACATCGTGGACACCGCGGTGGTCGGGTGGGGACCCGAGGCCTACAACCGCGTCATCACCGTCTACGAGAACCCGCTCGTGCGTGTTCTCGAGCTCGGGCTCGTCGCAGCGGTCATCTACCACGCCCTGAACGGCACGAAGATCATGCTGATCGACTTCTTCCCGCAGCTCGTGCGACACATCCGAGCGCTTGGGATCGCCACCGCCGCAGCGTTCCTGGCGAGCATGCTCCCGATCACCTACATCATGGGGCGCCAGATCGTGGACCTGATCCGGAAGGGCTGAGTTGGCGACCGCGACCGAGCCGCGTACGCCGGCCCCCGCTCCCCTGCCCGCCCGAGGCGGCGGCGATCTCGGGGTCGGCCGTGAGCGACCGGTTGGCGGCTTCGAGCTGTGGGCCTGGCTGTTCATGCGCATCTCGGGACTCGTCCTGCTGGTCCTGGCAGTCGGCCACGTCGTGATCATGCACGCGGTCGGCGACGGCGTCGGACGCGTGAACTTCGCGTTCGTCGCCGTTCGGTGGCAGAGCCCGTTCTGGCGCACGTGGGACTGGGCGATGCTCGTGCTCGCGCTGATCCACGGCATCAACGGACTGCGCAACATCACGCTCGACTACGTGCCGCAGGCCGCCGCGCGGTTCGCCCTGAACATGCTCTTCTACGTCCTCGGGTTCGGCCTGTTCGTCCTGGGCACCGTGGTGGTCTTCACGTTCGATCCGTCGCGGTGGCCGGGGGCCCTGACCCGATGACGGTCACCCACACCTACGACGCCCTCGTCGTCGGCGGCGGCGGCGCGGGCCTGCGCGCGGCCATCGAGGCCTCCGGCAGCGTTCGGACGGCCGTGATCTCCAAGCTCTACCCGACGCGCTCACACACCGGCGCGGCGCAGGGCGGCGTCTGCGCGGCGCTGGGCAACGTCGAGGAGGACTACCCGGAGTGGCACGCCTTCGACACCGTCAAGGGCGGCGACTACCTGGTCGACCAGCCGGCCGCCCAGCTCATGACGGAGGAAGCGGTCGGCGCGATCTACGAGCTGGAGCACTGGGGCCTGCCGTTCAACCGCACGCCCGACGGGAAGATCGACCAGCGCCGGTTCGGTGGGCACACGCGCAACCACGGCGAGGGAGCCGTCATGCGCGCGTGCTACGCGGCCGACCGCACCGGCCACATGATCCTGCAGACCCTGTACCAGCAGTGCGTGAAACGCGACGTCCGCTTCTTCAACGAGCTCTACTGCCTCGATCTGCTGATCGAGGACGGCCGATGCGGCGGCGTCGTCGCGTACGAGCTGTCCACCGGCGAGCTCCACGTCTTCCGCGCGACATCGGTGCTGTTCGCCACCGGCGGGTACGGGCGCATGTTCCGCGTCACCTCGAACGCGCACGCCCTGACCGGGGACGGACCCGCCGTCGCCTTCCGCCGGGGCCTGCCGCTCGAGGACATGGAGATGTTCCAGTTTCACCCGACCGGTCTCTTCAAGCTCGGCGTGCTGCTCTCGGAGGCCGCGCGCGGCGAGGGAGGCATCCTTCGCAACAGGGACGGCGAGCGCTTCATGGAGCGCTACGCGCCGACGATCAAGGACCTCGCGCCCCGCGACATGGTGAGCCGCGCGATGTATCAGGAGATCCGAGAGGGTCGAGGCGCCGGCCCCAACGGCGACCATGTCTACCTCGACATCACGCACCTGCCGGCGAAGGTCATCGAGGAGAAGCTCCCCGACATCACCGAGTTCGCGCGCCTCTACCTGAAGGTCGAGCCGACGAAGGAGCTCGTCCCGATCCAACCCACCGCCCATTACGCCATGGGCGGCATCCCGACGGACGTCGACGGCCGCGTCGTGCTCGGCCCCGAGGAGACGCCGTTGCCCGGCCTCTACGCGGCCGGCGAATGCGCGTGCGTCAGCGTCCACGGCGCGAACCGCCTGGGAACCAACTCGCTGCTCGACATCTTGGTGTTCGGCCGCCGGGGCGGCGCGCACATGGCCGACCACGCGCGGGGCGCCGAGCTCCCGCGACTGCCCGAGGATGCCACCGCCCACACCCTGGGCCTGCTCAACGGCATCCTGGGACGCGAACACGGCGAGAACGCCGCGGACATCCGGAAAGAGCTGCAGGACAACATGTTCGACCTCGCCTTCGTGGTGCGCACCGACGAAAGTCTCGCGAAGATGCGGGGGATCCTGGAGAACCTTCGCGAGCGCTACGACCGCGTCGGGGTCACGGACAAGGGCGGCGTCTACAACACCGACCTCATGGAGACTGTCGAGGTCGGGTTCCTGCTCGACTGCGCCGAAGCGCTGGTGTGGGCCGCGAGCGCTCGCACCGAGAGTCGCGGCGCCCACTACCGGGAGGACCATCCCCTTCGCGACGACGCCAACTGGCTGAAGCACTCCCTCGCCACTCGTCAGCCCGACGGCTCGATCGCCCTCGACTACAAGCCCGTGAAGATGGGGCCCTACCTCCCGATGGAGCGGAAATACTGATGGTCGGTTTCGGGAATCGGAGGCACCGATGGTGAGCGCGGCCGAGGCGCTGGAGGGCTCCGATCGTCGCCGCGAGGGCAGCTCCGACAAGGTTCCCCTGACGCTGAAGATCCGCCGGTTCAACCCGGAGGTGTCCCAGGACAGTTGGTGGGACGAGTTCACGGTGCGGATGGATCCGCTCGACCGGCTGCTCGACGCCCTGCACGAGGTGAAGTGGTATCACGACGGGACGCTCGCGCTCCGCCGCTCATGCGCCCACGGCGTCTGTGGATCCGACGCGATGCTGATCGACGGCCGGAACAAGCTGGCGTGCAAGGTGCTCGTGGGCGACGTCGCACCCCGGGTCACGGTCGAGCCCATCCGGGGGCTGCCGGTGCTGAAGGACCTGATCGTCGACATGGACCAGTTCCTCGAGGGGTACAAGTCGATCCTGCCGTACCTGATCAACGACGAGGGAGAGCCCGACAAGGAGCGCTTCCAGTCGCCCGAGGACCGGGCACGCTACGACGACACGACGAAGTGCATCCTGTGCGCCGCGTGCACGACCGCGTGCCCGATCTTCTGGGGGGACGAGGCCTACGTCGGACCGGCCGCGATCGTGAACGCGCACCGGTTCATCTTCGACTCGCGCGACCACGGCGCGCGCGAGCGGCTGAAGATCCTGTCGGAGAAGACCGGCGTGTTCCGCTGCCGCACGACCTTCAACTGCACCGACGCGTGCCCGCGCGGGATCCAGGTGACGAAGGCGATCCAGGAAGTGAAGCGCGCGATCCTGTTCGATCGCTTCTGACGACGGCTACGAGATCGTGATCGTCTTCGCGGGCGAGTAGTTGCTCGTTGCACCGTTCGACGCCTTGTGCAGCCGCGAGCGGAACGAGTACGTGCCCGACGATCCACTGAACGTGACGGTCCTGGTCGTGACCCCGGTCCTCCAGGTCGTGAACGACCCGCTCCCGACCTTTCGCTGGACGTCGTAGGTGAATCCAGACTGCGTTGCCGAGGCGAGCGTGATCGTGAAGGTCGTCGAGGTGGTGCCGCTGCTGGGTGAGACCTTGATCGGGATCTTCACGCTGCCGGTCATGAACGTGTGGATCGCGCAGTGGTACTTGTAGACGCCGGCCGCCGGCAACGTGATCGACGACGTGGTCGAGTTCACGGCGATGTTTCCCGTGTTCCACAGGCTGAGCGGCGAGGTCTGTGTGGAGGTGTGGACCGAGGGCCCGTTGTTGTGCCAGCTCACGGTCCCGCCCTGCGCGATCGTCTGCGACTGCGGCGTGAACGCGAAGTCGGCCATGCTCACAGTGGTCGCTTGCGCCGGCAACGCGGTCAAGATCACCAACGCAAGTACCGCCGACGCCACCAGGAAACGACGCATGATTACAACCCCTCCTCCGCTCGAGTCGACGGTACTACGAGTGGCGGGGCGTCTGGGTTCGTCCGATAAGGTCCACCGGTGGCGCACAAGGTGACGATCATCCCGGGCGACGGGATCGGTCCGGAGGTGACCGCGGCGGCACGCATCGTGCTCGATGCCGCCGACGTCGGCATCGAGTGGATCGAGCGTCGAGCAGGATCCGCTGCGCTCGAGACACTCGGGGAGCTCCTTCCCGAGGAGACGATGGACGCGATCCGCGAGAGCCGCGTCGCGATGAAGGGCCCGATCACGACTCCGGTCGGCACGGGCTTCCGTTCGGTGAACGTCGCGTTGCGGCAGGGGCTCGACCTGTTCGGGGCCGTGCGCCCGGCGCGCGGGTTGCCCGGCGTGCCGATCCGACATCCCCACGTCGACCTCGTGGTCATCCGCGAGAACACCGAGGACCTGTACCAGGGGGTCGAATTCGAGCGGGGCTCCCCGGAAGCGGCGGCTCTGCGCGAGAAGCTTCGGGCGCTCGCCGGGTTCGAGCTGCGCGAGGACGCCGGCATCACGGTGAAGCCGATCAGTGTGAGCGGGACGCGGCGCATCGCGCGATTCGCCTTCGAATATGCGACGGCGAACGGGCGCCGCCGGATCACGGTCGGGCACAAGGCGTCGATCATGCGGTACTCCGACGGCCTGTTCCTGTCGACGGCCCAGGACGAGGCGGCCGACCCGCTCGTCAGCGGCGACGTCGAGTTCGAGGCGATCCAGGTCGACAGCCTGACGAGCCGCCTGGCGAGGGATCCGGGAAGCTTCGACGTGCTCCTGCTGCCCAACCTCTACGGCGACATCCTCTCGGACCTGTGCGCCGGGCTCGTCGGCGGCCTCGGCCTGATCCCCGGCGCCAACATCGGGTGGGAGTACGCGGTGTTCGAGCCGGTCCACGGCAGCGCTCCCGACATCGCAGGCCGGGGACTTGCGAACCCGATCGCGATGATCCTGTCGGGGGCCATGCTCCTTCGCCACATCGGAGAACGCTCGGCGGCCGAGGCCGTCGAGCGGGCCGTCGACGACGTCCTCGCCGAAGGGAAGGTGCGCACGTCGGACCTTGGCGGCACGTCGAGCACCACGGAGGTCGGCGAGGCCGTGGCGGCCCGGCTACCTGTCTGAACCCCGACCGGGGTCCGGCGGCAGCTCTCAGCAGCCGGGTTGTCCGGGGCTCCCGCAACAGCCCCTGCGCAGCGACCTCACGCGGTTCCGGACCGTCAAGCGAATCTTCACGGGAACCGGCGCGTCGGATGCCGACCAGTTCGTGAAGAAGTTGCGGGTGTGCCGGCGGAGGATCTCGAAGTTGCCCGCCATCTGCCCATCGTAGGTCTCGACCGATGCTTTCGTCGGCGGTCGGCGGGTGGGACACTCCCCCCGTGGACGAGCCGGCGCCACAAACGGACGCCTCGAGACCGTCGGGACTTCGACTGGCAGGGTTCCTGGCAGTCGCGCTGGGGGGCCTTCTGCTCGGGGTGGGCGCGGTGTTGAACTGGGCGGTGATCGGCATCGCCGGCTCCCACGGCCTGGACTCTGAGATCAGGGGAACGGACGTCTGGGAGGGCCGCGTGATCCTGGCGGTCGCCGTGCTCGTCCTGTTCGGCGTGATCGCGCTGCGTGTGGCGACCGAGGTCTCGGTTCGTCGAGCCATCGCGATCGCGATCACCGTGCTCGGGCTCTTCGCGACCGGCCTGGCCGTCGGCGACGCGATCCGAGCGAGGTCCCGGTTCGCCGGCGGCGGGTCTCAGCTGGAGAAGCTCACCCAGGCGATCGCCCGGGGACTGGGACGCCCCATCGCCGACGTCCTCGCGCAGCTCCAGCAAAGCCTGTCCAAGATCGTGACCGTCAAGGTGGACGCAGGTCTCTGGCTCGTCGTTGCCGGAGGGATCCTCGCGGCCGCGGGCGGTGTGCTGTCGATCGTGTGGGCGAACCGCGAGGAGCACGAGCGTACGCAACCGGCGACCAGGCAGCTCGCGGAGGAAGCCCCGGACGAGCGGTAACTACGGTCTCGAGGTCGACGTCGACCGCGTCCCGCAGCTCTGCGAGGACCACGGGCTGCGCTTCACGCCCATGACGTGACCGAGCCACCGGGGGGAATACCCTCCGCACGGTCGAAGGTTCCTCACACATCGACCGAAGGAGGCCTCGTGAAAGCCTTGGCATTGACGGCGTTCGATGTTCCGCCCGCGGTGATCGACGTCGAGGAGCCCGTGGCCGGGCCGGGTGAGGTGCTGGTCCGGGTCCACGCGGCCTCGGTGAACGCCTTCGACGTCACCGTCGCGGGCGGGTTCATGAAGGACTTCATGCCGTACGAGTTCCGGGCCGTGATCGGAAGCGATCTGGCCGGAAGGGTCGAGGCGGTCGGCGAGGGCGTGGACGGGTTCGCGACCGGGGCTCGCGTGTTCGGGATGATGGGCATGAGGGGATCCATCCACGACGGCTCGTTCGCCGAGCTCGCGAACCCCCAGGCGGGCTCGATCGCGGCCGCGCCCGACGGCCTCTCGGATACCGACGTCGGATCGCTCGCGGTGGCCGGCACGACGGCGATGAGCACGGTGGAGGCCGTGGATCCGGGGGAGGGCGCGCGCGTGCTGATCGTCGGCGCGACCGGCGGCGTCGGGACCTTCGCGATCCAGCTGGCCGCGCTCCGCGGCGCGCACGTGATCGCGTCGGTGCGCCCCGGCGACGAGGACTTCGTCGCCGACCTCGGGGCCGCCGAGACGGTCGACTACACGGGCGACGTCGTCGCCGCGATCCGCGAGCGTTATCCCGGCGGGATCGACGCGGCGATCGACGCCGTGAACCGCGACCAGGACGCCTTCGCTGCGCTCGCCGGCGTCGTCCGTGAGGGCGGTCGCGCAACCTCGGTGGTCGGCGCGGCGGGCGATTCGTCGGAGATCGGCGGCGTCTCCGTGTCGAACGTCGGCGGGAACCCGGCGCATCTGCCCACCCTCGCCGACCTGGTCGTCGAGGGGAAGCTCCGGGTCGCGATCCGACGGACCTACCCGCTGACCGAGGCGGACCGAGCGTTGCAGGACTTCGTGAACGAGCACACGCTCGGCAAGTTGGTTATCAGGATGACGGACCCGAGCTAGAGAACGGCGAGGTCTGCGCACTTGGCGCGGATCCCCTCGGCTGCGGCGCGCAGCCTCGCGAGCTCGTCGTCGTTCACGTCGAGCTCGACGATCTCCTCGACGCCCTTGCTGCCCAGGCGCGCCGGCACGCCGACGTAGACGTCCTCGATCCCGTACTGGCCGCTCACCCACGCGCACACCGGCAGGACCTCGTGAGAGTCCGTGGCGATCGCCCTCACCATCGCGGTCACCGAGGCGCTCGGCGCGTAGTACGCGGAACCGGACTTCAACAAGGCCACGACCTCCGCACCGCCATCGCGCGTTCGCTGGAACAGCCGCTCCAACGTCCCCCCGTCGACGAGGTCGGGCAGCGGCCGACCGTTCACGCTCGCGTGTCGCGGAAGCGCGACCATCGAGTCACCGTGGGAGCCCAGAGTCATCGCCTCGACGACGTTCGGCGACACGTGCAGCTCCTCGGCGATGAAGAACCGCAGGCGCGCCGAGTCCAGGACGCCGGCCATCCCGA
>JALYLM010000202.1 GCA_030774235.1 Actinomycetota bacterium | reverse complement strand
ACTGAGGCCCGTGCCAGCGGCCACCGTCGACCAGGCGGTCGGCCTCGTGGGGGCCCCACGAACCCTGCGCGTACTCGTGGACGGGCGTCACGTCGTCGAGGACGGGGTCGACGATGCGCCATGACGTTTCCACGATGTCCTGGCGCGAGAAGAGCTCGGTCTCGCCCTGCATCGCCTCGGTCAGCAACCGCTCGTATGGCTCCATCACGTCTCCGGGCTGATGGTGGGCGATGAGCTCGACGTCCTCGCCCACCATCTCCTCGCCGGGCACCTTCGCGCGCGCACCGAGCGAGATGCTGACGTCGGGTCCCAGCTGAAAGCTGACGTGGTTCGGGTGGCCTGGGTCGGGTTGGTCGAAGACGTCGCGCGGCGGTCGTTTCAGCTCCACGAGGACCTCGGTCGCGGTCACCGGTAACCGCTTGCCCGCCCGGATGTAGAACGGCACGCCCGCCCAGCGCCACGTCTCGACCCGGAATCGAAGAGCCACGAACGTCTCGGTGGTCGAGTCCGTGGCCACGCCCGGCAGCTCCTTGTAGCCGCGGAACTGCCCGCGCACGACGTCGTCGGGCCCCAGCGGCGGGATGGAGTTGAGCAACCGCACGCGCTCGTTCAGGAATGCGTCCCGGCCGAGGCCGGACGGCGGGTCCATCGCGACGAGCGCCATGACCTGTAGCAGATGATTCTGGACGACGTCGCGGATCGTGCCGACCTTGTCGTAGAAGGCCCCGCGCCGGCGGAGGCCGAACTTCTCAGCCATCGTGATCTGCACGCTGTCGACGTAGTTCCGATTCCAGAAGGGCTCGAGGAACGTGTTCGCGAACCGGAAGTACGCGAGGTTCTGTACGGGCTCCTTGCCCAGGAAGTGGTCGATCCGGAAGATCGACTCCTCGGGGAAGACCGAGCGGATGACGGCGTTCAGCTCGCGCGCGGACGACAGGTCGCGACCGAAGGGCTTCTCGACCACGACGCGTCCGTCGTCGGCGCAGCCAGCCCCGGCGAGGTTCTTCACGACGGCCTCGAACAGCGTCGGAGGGATCGCGAGGTAGAAGAGCGGTCTGCGGGCGTCCCCGAGCTCCTGGCAGAGCCGGTCGAACGTCGCGGGGTCCGTGTAGTCGCCGTCGACGTAGCGAAGGCTCGACGTCAGCTTCGTGAACGCCGCGTCGTCGACGCCCCCGTGATCGTCGAGGCTGGCTCGCATCCGCTCCTCGAGCTTCCCGAGATTCCATCCCGAGCGCGCGACGCCGACGACGGGCACGTTGAGGTTGCCGCGCCGCACCATCGCCTGGAGTGCCGGGATGATCTTCTGGTACGCCAGGTCGCCGGTGATCCCGAAGACGACGAGGGCGTCGGAACGAGGGGCGGCGGTCACGGTTGCGGGCCCTCCTTCGCGGGTCGGCGTCGTGCCGGCGGCAGTCGCATCGGCCGGGGTGAGCTCACGAATGCGAGCGTAGCAGCGAGGCCGTCGAACGCCCGGCCCCGCGAGGGGTCGTTCGCGCGGGTCCGATATCATCTGCACGTGGAACGAGAGTCGATGCTCGTCCGGGAGCAGGAAGCCTGGTCCGCACTCTCGCGCGAGGTCGACCGCCTCACGCCCGAGCGGCGACGGACCGAGGGAGTGGTGCCGGGCTGGTCGGCCGACGACCTGGTCTGGCATTGCGCGAAGTGGGCGGAGTTCGCGGCCGAACGGCTCGCCGCCCTCGACGACGGGCCGTTCGTCGACCCGTTCGATTCGGAGCCCGACGAGCATTGGGATGCCGAGAGCGCGCGGTTCGCGGAGCAGTCGAAGTCGATGGACACGGGCGAGATCGATGCGGCCGCCGCCTCGATTCGCCAGCACGTACGCGGGGTGTGGGCGTCGCTTCCGGACCTCGGGCCCAAGGCCGACGCGTGGTTCGCCGAGGAGACGTTCGTCCACTACGACGAGCACGCTGCCGAGGTACGCCGCTTCGCCGACGAGGCCTGAGCGGCCGACTCACACCCAACCCATCGCCGATTCCCAGCCGGTTCTCAGGTCGCGGCGCTTGAGTGTTTCCGTGGCTGCCCGGCAGCCGACCCAGGAAGGAGGGTCCGATGAGGTACTTGCCGCCCGACGGCCCGAATGCGTGGCACCACGGACTGCCGTGGCTGTTCGGAGGGCTGATCCCGCTGGTGCTCTTCGCCGCCTTGATCGGCGTGGCGATCTGGGCGGTCCTGCGACTGTCCCATCGGCCGCAAGCGGGCGCCCCGATGCCGATCCACGACGCACTCGCCTGTCGTGGGGATCCGGCCCTGGACACGCTCCGGGCTCGCTACGCCAAGGGTGAGATCTCCCGTGATGAGTTCTTCCAGACCTCGTCCGACCTCGGCGCTCCGACGCCGCCGCTGGGGCCCGAACCATCCCCTCCGAGCGCGCCGGCCTAACGGTCGAGCCTCAGCGCCGCCGGCTCTCGGCCGTCCTGCCCGCGCGGCCGAGGTCCGTGTAGCGGAACGTACCCTTGGCGATGCGCAGCCCGACGAACGTGTCCACCTGGGTGACGCCGGGGACCGTCCGGATCTCTTCCTGCATCAGCCGCAGGAGGTCGTCCCCGTCCTGGGCGACGACCTCGACGAGCACCTCGTATGCACCCGTGCACTCGATCACGTAGACGGCTTCGGGGATCGCGCAGATCGCGTCGATCGCCCGGCGCACCCCAGCCCCCTCGATCCGCACCCCGAGGTAGGCGAAGAGCAGACCCAGCTCGTGCGGCTTCACATCGGTCACGAACCGGATCGCGTCGAGGCGCTGGAGCCTCGCGACCCGGGCGCGGATCGTCGCCTCGGCCACCCCGAGGTCCTCGGCCACGGAGGTGAAGGGCCTCCTCCCGTCCTCGGCGAGGGCGTCGATGATCCGGCGATCGAGATCGTCGAAGATCTTCCGAGCCATCTCCGCGATTCTCGCAGAACAGAGGTGCCGAAAGAGCGATATCCGCAGCGACAATCGCCCATCGGGCCTTCTGGGCGGTCGCCCGCCGGCATATCCTTGCGGTATCCGTGAGAACAGCTGGGAGCGTTCACGATGCAGACCGAGGAGTACAGGCCGAACATCCGGGACGAGCGCGGGCCCTGGCGCCCTCGCCCGACCCTTTCCGGCTCGGACTATACGAGCCGGGAGACGTACGACGAAGAGCGCGAACGGATCTGGTGGGGCGACTGGATCTGCGTCGGGCGCACGGAGGAGGTCGCGAATCCCGGCGACTACATTGTGCGCGACGTGGCCGGCGAGTCGATCTTCATCGCGCGAAACACCGATGGCGAGCTGCGCTCCTTCTACAACGTCTGCAGTCACCGCGGGACGAAGTTCCTCGATGACGATGCTGCCGGGAACGTCCGAAAGGCCTTCCGCTGTCCCTATCACGCGTGGACCTACGACCTGAACGGGCGGCTGATCGGGACGCCGAATGTGAAGGAAGACGAGTACTTCGACCGATCGCTCTACCCGCTGCACCCGGTGAACGTCGGCGACTACGCCGGGTTCCTCTTCCTCAACCTCTCGCCGGAGCCGCGCCCGTTGATGGCCGCGCTCACCGACGGCGCCGAGTCGATCACGGCCTTCGAGCGCTTCCACATGGAGGACCTGCGGATCGGCGTGCGGATCGTCTACGAGGTCGCGGCCAATTGGAAGATCGTCGTCGAGAACTACAACGAGTGTCTGCACTGCCCCCAGATCCATCCCGAGCTGGTACAGGTTGTCCCGCTGTTCCGGTTCGGTGAGGTCTGGGACGAGGAGATCCGCGACGACGGCAACCGGATGGTCGAGGGTGCGACGAGCTTCACGACGACGGGGAAGTCCGAGCTGCCGCCGTTGCCCGGCCTGCTTCCCGAGGACTCCAACATGTACTTCGGCAGCTATGAGTTCCCGAACCTGATGTTGAACCTGCACCCGGATTGCGTCATGTACTACATCGGGTTCCCGAAGGGCCCGCACCACACGACCGTCGTGAGCGAGTATCTGTTCCGCCCCGAGACGATCGCGGGTCCGGACTTCAAGCCGGAGCCGACCGTCGAGCTCTGGGACCTGATCTCGAGGCAGGACTGGGAGGTGTGCGCACGCGCGCAGACCGGTGTGGGGTCGCGGGCGTTCACCACCGGCATCTATCCCCGCCAGGACCGGTTCCTCTACTGGTTCAACGAGGAGTACAGGATCATGATGGGGCGGCAGCGCCTGGGCTGAGAGCTGCGGGACCGATCACCCCGGCCGCGCGAGGGCCGCGTCGATCTGGTCTCGTGTTGGCATCCCATCGCGCGCCCCGGGTGTCGACACCGAGAGGCTCGCGGCGACCACCGCCCTGCGTGTCGCCTCCGCGAGTGGCACCTCTTCGAGGAGCGCCGCCGCCAGAACGCCGTTGAAGCAGTCGCCCGCCCCCGTCGTGTCCACGATCTCGGCGGGAGGCGCCGGTACGCGGGTCGTGCCGCCCTCGGCGTGGATGACCGCGCCCTCGGTTCCCCGGGTCTCGACCACTGCGACGGTGGGAGGAAGCTCACCGAGTGCCGCCAGCTCGCTCGCGTTCGGGGTCACGACGGTGGCGAGCGTCGCGAGGTCCGCCACCCCTGGCACCGCGGGCGCCGGATTCAGCACGAACGGCGTGTTCAGGAGCCGGCAGGCCTCTGCGGTCGTGCGCACGACCCGCAGGGGAACCTCCAGGCTCGCGAGCACGATGCAGGGCGCCTCCGCGTCGATCTCCCCGAACGCGTTCTCGACCATCTCGGTCGTAAGCAGGGAGTTCGCACCCGGCGCCACGGAGATCTGGTTCTCACCGTCTTCGTCCACCACGATGAGCGCCGCCCCCGTAGGCTCTCCCGGATCGGCGACCACGTGACGGACGTCGACCCCTTCGAGCGACAGGGCGAGGCGGGCCTCGGCACCCAGATCGTCCTCGCCGGTGACGCCGACCATCAGCACCCGGCCACGGCCGGTGAGGGCGCGCGCCGCGGCGACCGCCTGGTTCCCCCCCTTCCCGCCGTGATGGCGGGCGAAGGTGCCGCCCACGACGGTCTCGCCCGGCCCGGGGAGCGGCGCGCCGGCGACGACGAGGTCGACGTTGATCGCTCCGATCACGATCACGGTGGGGCGGGGGTCCGGCTCGCTCATGCTCGAGACTCCACGAGACCGCGAAGCCGCTCGACGAACCGGGACGTGAACGCCGGCGCATCGACCTCGAGTGCCACGAACGCGTTCTCGGCTCGCGCCCACCCGGTCGCCCAGGGCCGGTTGCGCACGTCGAGCAGATCGGCGACGGTCTCCCCGCGGGTCCACACTCCCTCCGTCTCGACCTCGACCCGCGTGGACGTCCACGCGCAGAGCGTCGGGTCGATCACGGCGGCGACGGCCAGAGGATCGTGCATGCAGGCGCCGTCGAGCGATCGCGTCGCAGCGTAGAAGTCGATGTAGTGGGGGACCGATTCCGCGATCAGCCGCGCGAGGGCCGATGCGGGCGCCGGGGAGCACACGGTCTCGATGTCGGTGTGGGTCATCCAGACCCGCTCGGTCACGTCCAGGCCCACGCATCGCGGGAGCCGCTCGGGGGGCGCCCCCGACCACGCGTCGAAGACCCGTGCGGCGGCCTCCGGGTCCATCCACACGTTCGCCTCGGCTCTCGGCGTGACGTTTCCCCCGGACGCGAAGGCACCACCCATGAGCGCGAAGCCTCGCAGGAGCGATGGCAGACGAGGTTCTTGTTCCAGAGCGTGCGCGACGTTCGTCATCGGCCCGGTCGCGATCAGCTGCACCTCGCCGGGGTGGGCCGCGGCCTCCTCGACGATCAGTGAGGCCGCGCCGCGCGGCGAAGCCGAGCCGGACGGTTCGACGGGGACGTGTTTGCCGAGGCCGTCCTCTCCGTGCACGATCGTGAAAGGCGCCCATTCTTGTACGAGCGGGCGGTCGGCGCCGGCGGCAACCTCCACGTCCGCGCGGCCCGCGAGCTCGAGGACCACCAGCGTGTTGCGGGTCGTCTTCGTCACGTGCACGTTCCCGGTCACGCAGGTGGCTGCCACCAGGTGGACCTCGGGAGATGCGGCCGCATACAGGAGCGCGAGTGCGTCGTCCACCCCGGTGTCGACGTCGAGGATCGTGCGGATCGGGTCGGTGGAGCCCATCGAACTCGAAGCGTAGCGGCTCAGGCCTTCGCCGGTTCCATTGAGAAGCCGATCAGCTTCGACGCGACCTCCATGCATGCCCGCTGCATGCGCTCGGGCGTGAAGGCGGTGTCGTTCAGCAGAACCTGGATCGCAAGGCCGTCGATCATCGCGCCGATCTGAAGACCCAGGTCGTCGGCGTCGTCACCGGATGGGAACTCTGCGGTCGAGCGACCCCGCCTGATGATGTCGGCGATCGACTGGCGCCAGCGGCGGTCGAGCTCCTCGCGTTCCTTCGCAAGCTTCGGATCGCGCAGCGCGCGCACCCAGATCTCGACCCACAGGGCCCATTCGTCGAGGCGTTCGAAGTCCGGAAGCAACCCCGGCACCGACAGCGCCACGAGCCGGGCCAGCTGCTCCCGCGCCGAAGGCATCCGCCGCAACTCGCGCGACAGCCGCAGGTAGAACTGATCGTTGGCGTGGGTCAACGCCTCGACGAGGAGGCGGTCCTTCGACTCGAAGTAGTAGAGGATGAGCCCGGGGGAGACCCCGCATCGATCGGCGATGTCGGAGATGCGGGTCTCCGCGAGTCCGCGGTCGGTGATGACCCGGGCCGCGGCCTCCAGGATCTCCTGATGCCGGTCCTTCGCCTGGTTCTGTCTGGCCCGCGTCATCGAGTCCCCCGTCCTGAACGCCGTACAGCCGTGGCCTCAGCAGGACCGTGGATCGCACCGAGATTCAGAGCACTGTAACCCCGTGAGCAGGGAAGTCAAAGCGATCCGGCCCGCCGGCGGGGTTGACCGACCGTTCAAAGTCGGGTGTAGGATACGGCGATCCGCCGCCCGCGAACCGGCACTGTGGGTGGCTCGTCGTGGGGGCGCGCGGTCGGCCGGGACCCGGGGAGGCAGGGGCGACACATGGCGAACACCTACGACGCCATCGTCATCGGCGGTGGTCACAACGGGCTCACGAGCGCCGCCTACTTCGCGCGTGCCGGCCAGCGTACCGTCGTCTGTGAGGGACGATCGAAGACGGGCGGCGCCGCCGACACGAGCGCCCCGTTCCCCGATCACCCCGAGATCGGCGTCACCACCTACTCGTACGTCATGTCGCTGATGCCGCCGACGATCATCCGAGAGCTGCAGCTGAAGAAGCACGGCTACGACGTCACGCCGTTCGGCCCCTATTTCCAGGCCTTCCCGGACGGTCGTGCGATCACGGTCTACGCCGACGACGCGGCCAAGAGCTACGACTCGATCGCCCAGTTCTCGAAGGCCGACGCCGAGATCATGCCGAACTGGGAGGCGTGGCTGAAGGGAGTATCCGACGTCCTCGGCCCGCTGCTGCTCCGCGTTCCACCGAAGGTCGGTTCGATGAAGCTCGTCGACCTGCTGCCGCAGGCCCAGACCGCCTGGAAGATGCGCGGCCTCGGCGTCCGCGGCGTCGCCGACGTCACCCGTCTGTTCACGATGAGCGTGAGCGACCTGCTGAACGACTGGTTCGAGTCCGACGCCATCAAGGCCATGCTCACGATCAATGGCGTCATCGGAACGTGGGCCGGGCCGGACGAGCCCGGGACGGCCTACGTCATGCTCCATCACTCGA
Organism: Actinomycetota bacterium; assembly: GCA_030774235.1. Classification (GTDB taxonomy): domain Bacteria; phylum Actinomycetota; class UBA4738; order UBA4738; family HRBIN12; genus JALYLM01. The sequence goes on along the minus strand of JALYLM010000202.1, from coordinate 3,319 downwards.
TCGGAGACGTCGGGGACGGGCATCTGGGCAGCTGGGGGTTCCAGCAGGGCGGGATGGGCGCCGTATCGGACTCGATCCGGCGCGCGGCCGAGTCGTTCGGCGCGGAGATCCGCACGAAGGCTCGCGTCGCCAAGATCATCGTCCGCGCCGGACGCGCCGTGGGCGTCGCCCTGCAGAGCGGCGAGGAGCTGCGCGCGCCGGTGGTCGTGTCGTGCGTCCATCCGAAGATCGCGTTCCTGGAGCTGCTCGACCGAGCGGAGCTGCCGGCCGACTTCGTGCGGGACATCGAGCACTGGCGGACCCGGTCGGGCGTCGTCAAGGTGAACGTGGCGATGAGCGAGCTGCCGGACTTCATCTCGCAGCCGGGCAAGAACCAGCAGGACCATCACACCGGATCGGTCGAGCTGTGCTTCTCGCCGGAGTACGCCGAGCGAGCGTTCCAGGACGCGCACATGGATCGCAAGGCGGCGGTCCGCCCGTTCGTCGACGGAACGATCCCCACGACCCTGGACAGGAAGCTCGCGCCGGAAGGGGTTCACGTGTTCTCGATGTTCAGCCAGTGGGTGCCCGACGACTGGAACACCGAACCCCACCGCGACGAGCTCGAGCAATATGCCGACCGGATCGTCGACGCGTACACGGAGCTGGCGCCCAACTTCAAGAGCGCCGTGATCGACCGGCAGGTGATCGGCCCCTACGACATGGAGCAAGAGCTCGGGCTCATCGGCGGGAACATCTTCCACGGCGAGCTCAGCGTGGACCAGCTGTTCCACATGCGTCCGGCGCCCGGTTATGCCGACTACCGAACGCCGATCCGGGGCCTGTACCACGGGTCCAGTGCCACGCACGCCGGCGGGGGTGTGAACGGCATCCCCGGATGGCAGGCGTTCAACATGGCGAAGAAGGACAGGGCCCTCGTCAAGAAGTGAAGCGGCGAGCCGCGATGTGGAACGCGTGAGCGAGCACCCCACCGGCCTCGAGCGGATGCTCGAGGCGCGATCCGTGGCGGTGGTCGGCGCATCCATGAAGGCTGGCTCGCTCGGCCGCCAGATGATGGTCGAGCTTCGGCGAGGCGGGTTCGCCGGCGCGATCTATCCGGTGAACCCCCGCTACGACGAGATCTTGGGGCTGACCTGTTATCCGTCGATCGCCGACGTCCCCGAATCCGTCGACCTCGCGATCCTCGGCGTCGCCAATGCGCGGATCGAACGGGCCTTCGAAGAAGCGATCGAAGCCGGCGCCGGCAGCGCCGTGATGTTCTCCAGCCTGCACGAGGAGACCCGGGCGGGGCCGGAGGCTTCGCCGCTGGCCGAGCGCCTGGCTCGGCTCGCGCGCAGGTCGGACATCCCGGTATGCGGCGGCAACGGCATGGGCTTCGTGAACCTGGAGGCGAACCTGCGCGCTACCGGGTTCGCGACGCCGGACGATCTGCAGCGCGGGCCGGTCGCGTTCATCTCGCACTCGGGGTCGGCCTTTGCCGCCCTCGCCTTCAACGATCGGAGCATCGGCTTCAGTCTCCTGGTCTCGAGCGGGCAGGAGCTCGTGACGACGATGGCCGACTACATGGGGTACGCGCTGGGGCGCGACTCCACGCGCGTGCTGGGGTTGCTGCTCGAGACGGTCCGGGACCCCTCGCGGTTCCGCGCGATGCTCGCGGCGGCGGCCGACCGCGACGTTCCGGTCATCGCCTTGAAGGTCGGCCGAACGGAAGCGTCGAAGGAGATGGTCGCGCTGCACTCGGGGGCGCTCGCCGGAGAGCACGGCGCGTACGAGGCGCTCTTCGACGCGCACGGCGTGCTGGAGGTGCGGACGCTCGACGAGATGGCGGACACGATGGAACTGATGTCGTGTCCGCGGCGCGCGACGAGCGGCGGCATCGCGAGCGTTCACGACTCGGGGGGCGAGCGCGCGATGTTCGCCGACCTGGCCGACGACCTGGGCGTGCCGTTCGCGACGATCGCACCGGCGACCGCGAAGAGGATCCAGGACGTGCTGGATCCCGGGCTCGTGGCCGAGAACCCGCTCGATGCGTGGGGGACCGGCATCGAGGCGGATCGGATCTTCCGCGAGAGCTTCCTGGCCCTGCACGACGACCCCGACACCGCGGCGATCGCCTTCGTCGTGGACCTCACGCGCCAGGGCGAGCCGCTCGACGAGGGGTACCTGCGGGTCGCCCAGGACGTCTTCGCCGCCACGACGAAGCCGTTCTGCGTCCTGTCGAACCTGGCGAGCGCGGTCGCCCAGGACGAAGCGAGGCTCCTGCGGGATGCGGGCATCCCGGTGCTGGAGGGCACAGCCTCCGGGCTGCTGGCGCTCCGTCACCTGCTGGCCCATCGCGACCATCGATCGCAACCGGCGCTCTCGCCTCCGCCGCCGGTCGACGAGGCGGTTCGGGACCGGTGGCGGGGCCGCCTCCGCGCCGGAGGCGAGATCCTCGAGGCGGAGGCGATGAGCCTGCTCGCCGACTACGGGATCCCGACGATCCCCGTGCGGGCGGCAGCCTCGCTGGACGAGGTCCTGGCCGGCGCCGCCGACGTCGGGTTCCCGGTGGCACTGAAAACCGCCGCCCCCGGCCGCCACCACAAGTCCGACGTGGGCGGGGTGCGGCTCGCGATCGCCGATCCCTCCGAGCTTGCGCGAGCGTACGAGGACTTCACCGAACGGCTCGGCCTGGACGTCGTGGTCGCCGCGATGGCACCCGAGGGCGTCGAGGTGGCACTGGGCATCGTCCGGGACCCGCAGTTCGGTCCCCTGGTCCTCGTCGCTGCCGGAGGTGTCCTGGTCGAGTTGCTGAAGGATCGGCGGCTCGCCTTTCCTCAGCTCGATGAGCGCCTCGCGTCGGGGCTGGTGAACCGGCTGCGGCTCCGACCGCTGCTGGAAGGTGACCGTGGCCGTCCGGCCGCCGACATGGCTTCGCTTGCTCGCGCCATCGTCCGGCTCTCGGTCCTGGCCGCAGACCTCGGCGAGGATCTCGACGGTCTCGACGTCAATCCGATGATCGTGTCGCCGAAGGGATGCGTCGCGGTCGACGCGCTCGTCCTCCCGCGCGAAGCGGTCGGCGGTCCACCGACCGGGGCGACGTAGGGAGCCGGTTTGCCCACCCCGGCCCGTGGATGCTTGGATGGGATGCGATGGGCGGCATCTTCGGCAGTTCCGGGCGTCACGGCGACCCGCTGGGCGTCATCGCTGCGCTGGTGGGCGTCGCTGGAGCCGCCTGCAGCGCCCTCATGTGGATCTATCAGATCAATCCGGACAGCACCTTCCTCGGCTCGTACTCGGCGCAGATGACGAACGGGGGTCGTCTGGGCAGCCAGCTCGT
>JALYLM010000201.1 GCA_030774235.1 Actinomycetota bacterium | reverse complement strand
TCGTGCCCTGCGCCCGGGTGGCATGGGATCCGACGATCGCCGACGCGTCCGCGAGCGCCGCGAACCGCTCCCGGATCATCGGGTTGGCCTCGATCTCCGCGTGCGTCGTCAAGGCCCCGAGCCGGATACCTCCCCCGATCTCCACGATCCCGCGCAAGGCGTCGATCCGATGGATCGCGAGCAGGGCGTCGGGAAGCGGGGCCTTGCCCTGTCGCGCCCCGACCACGAGGTCGGTGCCGCCGGCAACGGGACGAGCCCCGGTCGTCAATACGGCGAGGGCATCCTCGATCGAGGTCGGGGCGACGAACGATCGGGTCACGCGCGCGCTTCCCGGGCGGTACGCCAGACTCTTTCGGGCGTCATCGGCAGTTCGACGATCGGCCCGCCCAGCACCTTCGCGACCGCGTTCGCAATGGCCCCGGCTGTCGGCACGCACGGCGGCTCGCCGACGCCCTTTGAGCCGTGCGGCCCCGCGTTGGGTGTGTCGATCTCGATCCAGTCGATGTCGATCCTCGGGGCGTCGGCGGAGGTCACGAGCTTGTAGTCCAGAAGGTGCGGGTTCCGCTGGCGGCCCTCCTCGTCCAGGAGCGTTCCCTCCGACAGCGCCATGCCGATGCCCATCACCACGCCGCCGTACACCTGACCGTCGGCGCCGGTCCGATTCAAGATCCGGCCCGAGTCGTGCGCGGCGGCCACCTGCAGCACGCGCACGACACCGGTCTCGCGATCGACCTTCGCGTGGGCCGCGTGAGTGAACAGCTGCGGAGCCAAGAACGACTCAGACCCGAGCCGTCCCACGCACGCCGCGACGTCGACGGGCGGCGATTCGGGCAGGGTGCCCGCGCCCTTGCCGTGGATCGTCGTGGCGGAGGCGATCTCGGCGACACTCACCGCGTGGTCGGGTGAACCCTTCACGCGCACGCTGCCTCCGACGAGCTCCAGGTCGTCCTTCGCGACCTCCAGCATGTCGCCGGCGGCTGTGAGGAGCTGGTCCCGGACGTCCCGTGCGGCTTCCACCACGGCCCGAACCGAGTTGAACGTGGTCTGCGAGCCCGACGATCCCATGTCCCACGGTGCGGCGTCGGTGTCCTGGTAGAGGATCTGGAAGTCATCGGGCCGCATCCCGAGCTCGTCCGCCACGAACGTCGGCATCGCCATCACGGCCCCGGAGCCGTTCTCCTGGGCACCGGTCACGATCGTGCCGGATCCGTCCCCGTTCAGCTGAACGTAGGCTCCCGCGTTCGCGGCGTAGCTCGGCCACCAGCCGCAGGAGAACCCGATCGCCTCGTCCGATGGCAGCTCCCGGCCGTACCCGATCAGATCGGCCGCCCGTTCCAGGGTCTCCCGCACCGCGATGTGGTCGAACACCTGCTTCGTCGGGCCCTCATCGCCCTCGCGGATCAAGGTCCGGCGGCGGAGATCGACCGGGTCGAGGTCGAGCGCCCTCGCAACCTCGTCCATGTGTTGCTCGAGGGCCCAGCACACCATCGGTGCGGCCGGCGCGCGGATGGACCCCGACGGCTGCGTCGTCGAGTAGTTCAGGAAGGACTCGACGAAGACGTTCTCGATCACGTACGGACCACAGGCGTGCATGGCGGCCATCTGCCCGAGGAACCCGCCCTCACCGCAGTAGGCCCCCTTGTCGAGCACGAGGCGCGCCCGGCGAGCCAGGAGCGTGCCGTCGCGCAGAGCCCCGGTCTCGATCTCGATCGCCATCCCCTCCCGCCGGTGGTCGATCGCGACGAACTCCTCCTCACGAGAGAAGACGAGCTTGACCGGACGCCCGGCCGCGCGTGCCAGCGCCGCCACGTGCGCCTCGAAGTGGAAGTCGCACTTCGCGCCGAATCCGCCGCCCAGCAACGGTACGATGACACGGACGTTCGCCTCGGGGATCTGCAACGTCTGTGCGACCCCGGACCGTGCGATGTACGGCACCTGGGACGACGACCAGATCGTGACGCGATCGCCCTGCCACTGCGCGATCACGGCGTGGGGCTCGATCGGCACCCCCTGGGAGGGGTCGGAGGTGTAGCGTCGCTTGACGACGACGTCGGCACGCGACATCGCGGAGTCGGCGTCGCCCTTGACGATCGTCGAGTAGCCCAGGGTGTTGCCCTTCGCGACGAGGTTCTCGTCGCGAGTGTCCGAGGACCAGTCCTCGTGGACGAGGGTAGCCCCCTGCTCCATGGCGGCCTCGAAGTCCCTGACCGGTATCAGCGGCTCGTACTCGACCTCGATCAGGTCGACCGCTCGTTTCGCGACCTTTTCGGTAGTGGCCGCCACCGCGGCGACGATGTCGCCCTCGAATCGCGCGACATCCTTCGCGAACAGGAAGCGGTCCTGCACCAGCGCGCCGTACTTCACCGCCGGCACGTCCTCGTGAGTGAGGACCGCGAGCACGCCGGGGATGCCCCGCGCGCGTGAGGTATCGATCTTCACGATCCGCGCGTGAGGGTGGTCCGTATATCGGAAGCGCGCGTACGCCTGACCGGTCAGGGTGAGGTCGGCCGTGTAGCGGCCGGCACCCGTGACCTTCTCCTTCCCGTCGGGACGCAGGAAGGCGGATCCCCGGACCTCGGTGTCGGCGGACTCCATGTCCCCTCCCCTCGCTGGTGGCCTATCGTACGCGGGGGGCCACCGGGATGACGTCGCCAGAGATGCCGAGGATCAAGGCGGTGCTGTTCGATATCGACGGCACCCTCATCGACACCGGTGGCGCGGGAGCTCGCAGTTGGCACTGGGCATTCGAACGGTTGCACGGCGTGCCGGCCGATATCTCGAAGTCGTCGTCGGCTGGGATGACCGACCCGGAGGTGGCCTCGCGCACGTTCGAGGCCGTGCTGGGGAGAGCCCCGTCGGATCACGAGCTCTCGCGGTTGTTCGCCTGGTACGTCTACCGGCTCCAGCACGAGGTCGCGGCATCGGAGGGCTACCGCGTCCTCGCTGGCGTGGTCGAAACCCTGAGTCGGCTGATGGACCGTGGCGTCGTCCTCGGCATCGTGAGCGGCGGGCTGGAGGGGAGCGCCCGCATCAAGCTCGAGCGCGGCCATCTGAACCGGTACTTCCCGGTTGGTGGCTATGGCACCGATTCGCGCGACCGGCACCAGATCACGCGAGTGGCGATCGCTCGCGTCTCGACCATGAACGGCCGGGACATCGAGCCCGGCGAGGTCATCGTCGTCGGCGACACTCCGCTCGACGTCGACGCGGCGAAGGCGGTGGGGGCGACCTCGCTCGGAGTCGCCAGCGGCACGTACTCCGTGGACGATCTGCGGAGGGCGGGGGCCGACCTGGTGCTCTCCTCGCTTCGGGAGCGGTTCCCGCTCGCGACCGATCACGATGAGGCGTGAGAACGAGCGCCGTGGCACCCGCCGGGGTCGGGTCGACCTCGGCGGGACTTACCGTCGCGCTCCGAAACGAGGTTCCACTTTGGCGGCCATCGCCGCGGCCGCGAGTGTGTTCCCGACGAGCCACACGTCGGTCACCGGCCCCACTCCCCCGGGAACGGGAGTGATCGCCTCCGCCTTCGCCCCTACGCCATCGAAGTCGAGGTCCCCCACGATGCGGATGTCGCCCGTCGATGGGTCCTTCACGGCGTTGATCCCGACGTCGACGGCGATCACGCCGTCGCGGACCATCTCCCCGGTTATGAGCCCCGGCACACCGGTGGCGGCGATGAGGATGTCTGCCTGACGGGTGAAGTCGGCGAGGCGTCCGGCTTCCGACGTTCCGCTGTGACACGTGATAACCGTCGCGTCGCGCTCGAGGCCGAGCCACTGCGCGGGCTTGCCCACGCCGTTCGACCGCCCGACCACGACGAGCGTGCGCCCGCGGTAGAACCGGGCCGGGTCCAGCCCCCTCGAGCGTACGTACGAGTCCAGGATGTAGAAGCACGAGGCGGGAGTCGACGGAACGAACCGAGGCCGGCCCTGCGCCACGAGCCCCGCGTTCACGGGATGGACGGCCTCGACATCCTTGAGCGGATCCAGGGCGGCGTTGATGTCCGCCTCGGGCAGGCCGGGAGGAAGTGGCTGCAGAACCAGGATCCCGGTGATCCGAGGGTCGGCGTTGAGCTTGCCGAGCGTGGCGATCACTTCGGCGAGCTCCACATCGGGGCCCAGGTGCTCACAGACGTAGCGGTACTCGAGCTCCTCCGCGAGGCGGCGGACGTGCTGCTCATAGGCCTTCGCCCCGAAGTCCTCCCCGAAGATGACGGTCGCGAGGCCCGGTTGCACGGCCGAGAGCCGCAGGACCTGCAGCTCGTCTTCGATACTTGCGTGGAGCTCCTTCGCCAGCGCGTTCCCGTCGATGATCCTCATCGGCCCAGAACCTACCCTGAGGCCTCGGTGCGTCAAGTCGGGCAGGCTGCCTCGGCACCGCAGAGGACCAGATCCTCGTCGCGGTCGACGAACGCAACGAGCTGAGAGCGGGGGACGTAATACAGGTCCCCAGCGGAATCGAACGACGGGACCGGTCCCGCGCCTGCCGGAAGCGACGATCGGTACGTGACGCATCCGCCCCCGACCTCGAAGGTTCTGACCGATGGATCCCCGCCGGCCGGGGGGCAGGCCGGTATCAGGGTGACGTCGACGACCGGAGCCGCACCGCCCAGCTGGATCGACCCATTGCCGCCGTTGCCGGCCATCACCAGCAGCTGGAACGCCGCCCGGCCGCGCACGATCGTGGCGCCGGAGAGGCTCCACCCCAGGGGGAGAGACCGGATGCACGGCAGGTGCGTCGCGGACGGAACGGCCTGGGCCATCAGGATCATCGTGCGGTTCGTCCCGCACGAGGGCGTCGAGACGTTGCCGCGGCTCGGGAAGAACAGGGACAGGCTGAACGCCCCTGCGGCCACGACGATCACCAGCGTGAGGAAGATCAGGCCGGCGCGCCGGAAGCTCCATCGCTGGGTCGCGATGGGCGGGCGCGTCGGCGCCAGCGCCCGGAACTGCTCGAGGAGGTCGCGCCCATCCCGCTTCATGAAGTTCCGGAGCTGCGTCGGGCTCGCCACGCCCCGCGTGGCCGCGAAGGCCTCGGCCAGCTCCTCGGGCGTGAAGTACTCGAGGGCCTGCCGGTACACGGTCTCGGCGTCCGACCGGAGCGCGAGCACGAGCATCATGTTCCCGAGGTCGACCGCCTGTCGCCAGGGCGACGGCCGCACCTGCACGAAGAACACGTCGATCAACCGAAGATGCCGGTCCTTCACCATCAGGTTCGCCGGTTTGATGTCGCGGTGCGCGAGCCCCACGTCCCACATGCGCCGGATCAGCTGGAGCCCCTCGTCGATCACGGCCTCGTCGATGTCCGCGTCTCCGATCTCCTCGGCGTCTTCGAAGAACTCCATCGCGATGAGGTATTCGGTCTCCGGCGTGATCTCGACGATGCCGAGCGGAGCGGGAGTCGTGAACCCGTATTCGCCGAGGAGCCTCAGGGTGTAGTCCTCGTACTCGACGAACCGCCGGACCGTCTTGAACGGTGTCTCGTCCTCGAGCCGCCCGTACAGCATCACGCGGCCGAGCTTGTACCAGCGGTCCGCCCGCACGTGGTTCTTCGCGTACAACTTCGCGAACACCGACCGCTCGACGCCGTGTTCGTCGACGATCCGCAGCTTCAGCGGCGTGGAGCCACCGGAACCCTCGAGCCCGACCGGCTTCATGTCGAGGATCGTGAACCCGAGCTGCTCCTGCATCGCGCGCCGCACCGCCTCGCCGCGCCGGCCGCCGACGTCGAGATGGGCCGACTTCCCACGGCGCCCGTAGCGAACCGGGAAGGCGTCGTTGGGAGTGAAGGCCCGGAACAGCGCAACCGGGATCGCCACCCCGAGGATGGCGCCGAACACGACGTCGGAGGGATGGTCCACCCCGAGATAGATCCGGATGAACGCCACACCGGTCACGATGGCCACGATGGAGAGCTTCGCGTACCAGCGCGGCCTCCCCGCCACGACGTGCATGTACGCGAAGCCGACGAGAACGGCCGTGAGTGCTGCTACCGGCTGCGAGGGTGAGGAGTATCCCTCCCAGTGGCCGATCGCCGTCACCCCGAAGGGCCGGGGGCGTTCGGCCAAGCTGTGGAGGAGATCAAAAGCGATGATGTTGAGTGTCGCGAGGCTCACGAGGAAGACGACGAGGTGTCGGAAGCGGCGGAAGACGACCGCCATTGCGGCGGTAAGGAGGCCCCAGGTGGCCAATCCCCACCGCGACCCAACCGAGTTGAGGTTGCTCGCGAGCGAGTCGAGCCACGCGGTCCGCATGGACGTCACGAGTCGGATGAGCACGGCGTCGATACGGTCGAGCGGGCCGGTGGTGACATGCAGCCAGATCGTCCCCGACACCACGACGACCAGGACGGCCCCCAGCCACAGCTTGCCGGTCAACCCGATCGATTT
>JALYLM010000200.1 GCA_030774235.1 Actinomycetota bacterium | reverse complement strand
CCGGTCAGGTACACGAGGTCGGGCGACGAGGCCACGACGACGGCATCGAAACCCCGAGACGCGGCCTCGGCCACCACGCGATCCATGCGATCCGCGTGTCGGTCGCTCACAGCTTCACCAGGATCTGCTGGGGCACCACCTGGAACGTGGCGGGCGTGGTTCCGATCACTTCGCCGTCGGCAACGATGGGAAGCGGCCGGTCCGCGTCCACGGCGACGCGGACTTTTGCGCGAAGCTCCGTGATGTCCGGATCGGGAACGTGGTCGCCGTGCCGGAACATCCTCGGCAGCATCGTGTACGCGTTCGACCGGGTCCCGTGGAAGACGAGGGCGTCGATGACCCCGTCGCCGGGGAACGAGCGGGGCGACAGGCGCATGCCACTCGCCGTGAACTGTCCGTTCGCCACGACGACATTGAACGCGGGCCCCTCGTACGAACCCCGGTCGGCGGAAACCATCACGTGGGGGGTTCTCGTGCTCGCGTACGCGGCCCAGAACGCGAGGAACCGTCGCGCGTTGCCGAGCCTCGCCGGCATGCGCGCCATGCGACGCGCGACGGCGCCGCCGAGCCCGGCTTCAGCGAGGTTGTGGCAATAGCGGGTGAAGCGCTCGCCGCCGGGTCCGGTGCAGGCGATCCTCATGACGTCGAACCGGTAGGTGGCATCTCCGAGCAGGTGGTCGCATGCGGACCGCGTGTCGCCGGGCAGTCCGAAGCTGCGGGCGAGGTCACATCCGGAGTTCGCCGCCACCACGCCGAGCACGGGTTCATCGACGATGGTCCGCCCGTCGCGGAACATCCCGTTCACGACCTCCTGCACGGTCCCGTCCCCGCCGACGGCGACGAGGAACCGGAAGCCCTCCTCGAGCGCCGCCGTCGCGAGGCGGGCGGCGTCGCCGGGACCCGACGTGCTCCAGAGCCGATATTCCAGGCCGCGGGCGGCGAGGCCGTGCTCCAGTCGCGGGATCTCTGCAGCGACCCGGCCCCGGCCGGCGTGCGGGTTCGCGATGACGGCCAGGGACCCGAACGGGCTGTCCACGTGCTGCATCCTAGACGCCGCTGTAGGCGACGACCCCGCGCATGACGGCGTCGCGCGCGCTGCGCATCAGGTCGCGCGTCGGAGGCGTCGCGACGTCCTCGATCTGGCGGAGCAGATCGTTCAGCTGCTTGCAGTTGCGGACCAGGTCGCCGGGCGCCATCTCCGTCTCCTGGAGCACGTCCTCCAGCGGCTTGCCCTCGGCCCAGTGGAAGACCGGTGCGGCGAAGCCTGCATCGAGCTCGCGGCAGAGCTGGACCTGCTGGTCGTCCTCGGTCCGCCGGATGCGTCGCCAGATGAGCTGGAGCCGCTCGTAGCGGTCGGCCGTCTCGGCGGTGGGCATCTCGCCGGCCAACGGCACGCGCTCGCGTCCCTCGTACACGACCGATGACAGGAGGGCCGCGGCCTCCGGCGCGGATAGTCCTTCGAGCAGGCCCGTCGCCAGCGCCTCGCCGACCAGCAGGTCTCCCTCGCCGTAGATCCGGGCGAGCGTGCGCCCCTTCGCCGTGATGTTCCACCCCTCGACGTATCCGAGCGCCTCGAGCACCGCAAGCACGCGGTCGAACTGGCGGCCCAGGGTCTCGGTTCTCACGCGGATCCGGCGCTCGACGCCCTGGAGCTGGTGCTCGAGCTGGGCCGCGCGCGCCGCCCACCGCTCGTGTTTGGCGCGTTCCGGGCACGACCGGCAGGGGTGGGCCGCGGCCCGCTCCTCCAGCCGTGCTGCCTCACGCTCCACCTTGACGTCCGCCCGATGGCGCGACGGCCTCGGGGGCTTGACGTGCAGGGAGACGAGCCGGGCGGCCACGTCTCGGCGGTATCGCGCGCTGCGCGCGCTGCCGGTCCGAGGGAGTGGGATCCGAGTGAGCACGGCCGGCGGGTCCTCGAAGTCCCTCGCCGAGAGGCGGAAGAACGAGCGGTCCTGGGACAGAACCGTCGGTCTGCCGTCGCGGGATGAGATCACCACCGCGAGCCCCCGGCGTCTCGCACGAGGCACGTGGATCACCTCGCCGGGGCGAAGGCCCGCCACCGCGTCTCGCACCGCGTCTCCCCGCGCCAGGTCGCGGCCGCGGCGATCCTCGTCGCGCAGTCGCTTGGCTTCCTCGAGCAGCTCCCAGTACTCGTCGAAGTCCCCGAGGTGACATTCGATGTTGGTCCGGTACCCCTCGAGTGCCTCGCGGTCGCGCGTCCTGGTGCGTTCGAGCGCGACGACCCCTCGGTCGGCAAGGAACTGCGCGAACGACGAGTTCAGGAGGTGGTGAGCCTGATCCGGCGTGTAGTTTCGGACCAGGTTCACCGCCATGTTGTAGGAAGGCCGGAACGAGGACGTCAGATCGTACGTGCGCGTCGCCGCGAGCCCGGCCACGCGCTCGAACGGCACCTGCCGCTGGTACACGACGACGGCGTGGCCCAGGGCGTCGATGCCACGCCGTCCCGCGCGACCGGTCAGCTGCGTGTACTCGCCTGGAGTCAGCAGCTCGTGACGCTCTCCCTGGAACTTCCACAGGTCCTCGATCACGACCGTCCTCGCCGGCATGTTGATCCCGAGGCTCAGCGTCTCTGTCGCGAAGACCACCTTCACGAGCCCGGCCTCGAAGAGCTCCTCGACGGTTTCCTTGAACAGCGGGAGCATCCCGGCGTGGTGGGCCGCCACGCCCGCGGTGAGCCCCTCGAGGAACTCGTAGAACCCGAGCGTGACGAGGTCCTCCTCGTCGACCCAGGCGGCCCGTGACTCGGCTCGCTCCCGGATGCGGCCGGCTTCCTCGCGCGTCGTGAGACGCACGCCCGACTCGCGGAGCCACTGCACGCTCCGATCACAGCCGGCACGGCTGAACACGAAGTAGATGGCGGGCAGCATCCCGTGCTCGGCGAGGACTTCGACCACCTCCTCGCGCCGGGGCACGTAGACGCGGCGATGTCCCTCGCGCGGACGGGAGATCCGCTCGTGCTGCGGCAGCCCGCTCCCCCGCCGGTAGTACGTCTTCGTCTTCAGCTCGTGCTGGTCGAGGGAGACCACGTACGGATTCGGAAGCAGGATCCCGTCCTGCTCGACGTGCATCGGATGCAGTCGGTGACCGACGAGGTAGTGGTGCTCGAGGGGCACCGGCCGTCGCTCCTCGATCACCACCCGGGTCTCACCCCGGAGGGTGCCGATCCACTCCCCGAACTCCTCCGCATTGCTGATCGTGGCCGACAGGCAGACCACGCTCACGCTGAGGGGCAGGTGGATCAGCACCTCTTCCCAGACCGCCCCGCGGTACGGATCCTGGAGATAGTGCACCTCGTCCATCACGACGCTCACGAGACCGCGAAGGGTGTCGCTGCGCTCGTAGAGCATGTTGCGCAGGACCTCGGTGGTCATGACGACGATCGGAGCCTCCGAGTTGATCGCGTTGTCGCCGGTCAGAAGGCCGACCCGATCCGCGCCGTGCTTCGCGACGAGATCTCCGAACTTCTGGTTGGAGAGCGCCTTCAGCGGCGTCGTGTAGAAGGCCTTGCCGCCCCGGTCGAGTGACCGCTCGATCGCGTACTCGGCCACGACCGTCTTTCCCGAGCCGGTCGGTGCGGCCACCAGGACGGACATGCCACGGTCGACCGCGTCGACCGCGTCCAGCTGGAACGGATCGAGCGCGAACGGAAACTGCGCTACGAAGGCTTGGGGGGAGGTCATGGATCCCAGTGTACGGGCGGTCTGGGGCACACTTGCGGCGCGCCCCTGCATGCGGTGGACGCGGTGCCGTGCCCAGATCCGGGGATCAGCCGGGCAGGCCGCAGCGCGTGAGGTGCGCCCCGACCAGTTCGTCGAAACGAGCGGGGGCCTCGAGGTTCGAGAGGTGACCGGCATCCTCGATCACGGCGAGCTGGGCGCCCGGGATCTGTCCGGCCATCGGCGTGGTCGCAGCGGGCGGGATCAGGGTGTCGCCGGACGAGGTGACCACGAGCGAAGGCACGTCGATCCCCGGCAGGTCCGGCGTCGAGTCGGGTCGCTCCGCCATGCCGAGCGCGGCGGCCGCGATCGCGTCGGCCGGCTGGGCAGCGATGAGTGAGCGAACCCGATCCCACAGCTCGTCGGGAGCGGAGCCGGACAGCAACGGGGGCGGGCTCTCTACGAGGAATGCCGACCCCTCGGCGCGAAGGCGCTCGGCCAACGCCTTCCGTCCCGCGACCCCCTCATCCGAGTCCGCGCCCGCCCGAGTGTTGGCCAGCACGAGCCCGCTCACGCGCCCTGCGGCCGACCGCCACAGCTCCAGGGCGACATAGCCGCCCATGGAGAGCCCGCAGACGACCGCCCGGTCGATTCCCGCGCCGTCCAACGCCTCCAGGCACCGCCCCGCGGCGGCGCCCATCGTCATGACCTCGCCCGCCGGCGCGGTCCCCCCGAAGCCGGGCAGGTGCGGCGCCACGACCGGCAGCCGTCCGGAGAACGAGGCGATCTGGCCCTGCCACATGCCGGCGTCCACCGGAAAGGCGTGGATGAAGAGCAGTCCGTCGGTCATCGGATCCCTTTCGCGTTCGGCCCCACCACGACCGGCAGGGCCGCAGGCAGCACGTCGAAGATGGCCGGGAGCGGGCCGATCCGCTCTCCGTCGGCGTAGACCTGGAGGCGGCGGTTCGCCTCCATCGTGATGCGACGGCCCCGGTGCATCTGGATCTTCGGGTGCGTGGTGTGCGAACCCGTGAACACGCGGGGAAAGGCCCGAAGGAACGCGCCCTTCCCCAGGGCTTCCACGATGCACACGTCGAGCACCCCGTCGATCAGGGATGCCCCCGGCAGGACCTTCATGCCCCCGCCGTAAGAGATCCCGCTGCCCACGACCGCGAGCATCGCGTCGAGCTCGATCGTCCGATCGTCGACGGCGATGACGAACCTCGCCGGCGTGAACCTCGACAGCGTCTTCAGGACGGCAAGGATGTACGTTCCGGTGCTGCCCAGATTCACGGTCATGGCGTTCGCCGTCTCGTTCACCTCGGAGTCGAAGCCGGCGCCCGCGATGTTCACGAAATGACGGACCGTGGCGCCCGCAGAGATCCGTACGACGTCGACGGAACACAGCTTGGGGTTCGCGAGGAGGCGGACCGCGGCGTCGAACTTCCCGGCGCCGATCGTCTTCGCGAAGTCGTCTCCGGTTCCCGCCGGGAGGGCGGCGAGCGCCGCCCCCGTGCCGAGGATGCCGTTGGCCGCTGCCGAGATCGAGCCGTCGCCGCCGAGGGCCGCGACGATCTCGGCACCCTCCTCCGCCGCCGCCCGGGCGATCTTTTCGAGGTCGTCCGCGGAGGTCGACACGCGGATCTCGTGCTCGACGTGCAACTCGGTCAGGATGCGATCGGCACGCCCGATCAGCTTGCCGGCCGAGCCGCGTCCGGCCGTCGGATTGGCCGCCACGACGACCTTCGGTGTGGCCACCACGGCTGCCCCCTCCCTACGGCGTGGGTGCGCCCGCGCCCGGGACGCCACCGGTGGGGCCGAGCGGTCCCGTCAGGTTGATGCCTCCCGCGTACAGGGCCTGCTGGTAGGAACTCCACGCCGCAGACAACTGCGTCGAGGCTTCCGAGAGGATCTTGGCCGCGGCCTTCGCAAGGATCACACGGTCGCCCCCCGTGGCCTCCGCGGCGGAACGCGCGATCGAGGCCCCGTCCCCGTAGAGGCGGAACGCTGCCGACAGTCCGTCCTTCGAGTCCACGAACGCCAGCGCCTCCTCGGGCTTGAACCCCTTCTGGCTGACCGTGCCCGCCAGGTCGAACTTCGTCAGGGTATCCGCGGCCTTCGCGGCGGATGCCGTCGCGGAGTCCATCACGTGCGCCGTTCCCTTCGGCGAGTCGCCCTTCTGGAGGACACCGATCGCCTTCGTCACCTGGGGGAGGACGGACGGCGGCTGGCCGCCCTGACCGAGCGTGCCCACGGCGGACACCGCGCCCTCGACCGCGCTCCTCCACTTCGTGGCCGCCGCCAGCTTCGTCGCCGTCTGCTGGCGCTCGAGGGACCGCGCGCGATCCTGGCGAAGCCCGTGGATCACCCACGCGGCGATGAGCACGATCGCGGCGCCGGCCAGGGCCGCCCCCACCAGCTGGACCCACTTCCGCATGAAGAACGGCGGCTTCACGACGACGGGCTCTCTGCGCGGCGGGCGCGCGACCTGCCTGCCCTTCGCCCTGCCCTTGCTCTTGATCGCCATCCGGGTCCGATCTCGCCTCAACGGTCAGCGCTTCAGCAAACGACCCACGATGATAGCCGCCTCGTAGAACAGCACCATGGGGATCCACAGCCCGAGCATCGTGTAGATGTCGGAGCTGGGCGTGATCACGGCGGCGAACACGGCCGACCCGAGGATCGCGAACCGGCGCGCCCTCCGCAGCTGCGACGTCGTCAGCACGCCGACGAGAAGCAGAAAGATGAGCAGCACCGGGTACTCGAACGAGACGCCGAACGCGATCGACAGGAGCACGACGAACCCCACGTAGTGGTCGAACGAGATGAGCGGCACCACGCCGGATCCGGCGAACCCCAGGAGGAAGTTGAGCCCCCTCGGGAGGAGCAGGTACGCGAAGATCGCTCCGGCGGCGAACAGGACGGTCGAGCTCGCGATGAACGGGATCGCCATCCTCCGCTCGCGGTCGTGCAGACCGGGGACGATGAACGCCCACAGCTGGTACAGGAGCAGGGGCAGCGCGAGGGCGATCCCCAGGTAGAGCACGATCTTCAGCTTCACGAGCATCGCGTCGAGGAGGCCGGTGAACACGAGGTCACACCCTGCGGGAGGGCGGCTGGCCGCCGGAAGCGCCTGCACGTAGTGGCAATAGGGGTGCTGGATCAGATCCCGGAACGGCCCGTACAGCGGCCACGCGATGATCGCTCCCACGGCGACGGCGATCGTGCAGACGATCAGTCGGTGACGGAGCTCCTCGAGGTGCTCCATCACCGTCATCGTGCCGGTGCGTTCCTCGGGCGTGCGACGGCGCAGGACCTTGGGGATGACCGTCACGGGAGCCCGCCCCTAATCCGCCGCGGAACGGGAGGCGTCGCTCTGCGGGGTGTCGCCATGCCCGCCGTCGCCGTGCGGGTCGTCGCCGTGCGGGTCGTCGCCGTGCGGGTCGGGAACGACCCGCGGGTCGGCCGCCTGCGCGCCGTCGCCCGGCGCGTCGGGTTCGGCGGCATCTCCGGGTTCCGCGGGCTTCCATTCGCCGTTCGGCGTGTGAACGGGCGCGGTCCTCGGCGGATCCGCGGCCTCGTCGCTCAGGTCGAACCGCACCATCTCCCGAACCTCGTCCTGCACCTTTCGGAACTCATTCAGGGCGCGCCCGACCGTCCGTCCGATCTCGGGCAGGCGTCGCGGCCCCACGACGATCAGGGCGATGACCAAGATGACCAGAAGTTCAGGGCTTCCGATGTTGAACATGGGCGTCTGAGATGCCGCGAGGCGATTCTACCCCGGGGGGTCACGAAGGGCCCGTGAGGCGGGACGTCCGCGCCCGCGATGCGCGCTCGCTCGCGCGACTGGTCTGCCGGGATATCTCCTCGGCCATAGGCTTCACGGCCTCCTGGAACTCGCGGGCCGTGCGCCCCACGAGCAGGACATGTCGTACCAACCCTGCGAGCACCGCGGTCGCGGCGATCGTGCTGAGGATCGCGATCAAGAGCCAGGCGATGACCCACGTGTCCACGGGCCGATGCTACATGGGTGTCGTTGGGGAGGGAGGCGCTACACGCCGTCGCTGTTGGCGAGGAACTCCCGGATGTACCGGTCGTCCTCCAGCAGGAAGTGGAACTCGATGACGTCGTCGATCGTGAAGGTGGGGCCCGCCGGCAGCGGGCCGCGCGGGTCGTCGTCGTCGTCGTCGTCGAAGAGCGCCGGCTGGCGCATCGTCTCGTCGGCCTGGTCGATGTCCACGCCCGCCGACACGAGCAGGGCCACGATCTTGCGATCCGCCCGCTTCTCCACGTCGTCGGCGCAGTTGGGGCAGGTGAACCGGTAGCTCCCCTCGCGGCCGTTCTGGCGGACCGACAGGAGGATGGCTTCGGGACCCATGTCCACTTCGCCGCATCGGGGGCAGGTTGTCCGGATGGTTGTCATCTCAGGGGAGCTATCGGCGGTGGCGTTCCGACGCTTGAGCGAGTCGGGTCCGATGGGGGCTACCCAAGGAGGACCATTTTGCGAATGGTCACTCCGGTCAGTCGCGGTAGCGGGCGAGCGTTCGCTCGGCGAGCTCGCGGACCCGTTCGCGCAGCTCCGGCGGGTCGAGAACCTCCGCGTCTGGGGCCACGCGGAGCAGGAGCCCGGCCACCCACCCGAGCTGCCTGGCGGGGAGCGTGACCTCGAGCGAGTCGTCCCGCTCCACGGGTTCGGTCGTCGCGTAGTACTCGGCGATCCACCGAGCCCCCGGGAGCAGGCGCAAGCGGATGGGCACGTCCGCCTCGGTCGGCGTGTACAGCTGGCGGCCGGCTCCCGCCAGGCCACGCGGCTCGAACGTCTCCGTCGTCTCCCTGGCGTCACGCACCCGGTCGATCCGGAACAGGCGCTCGTCCCCCGCGTCGACGTCCCACGCGGCCACGTACCAGTTCCCGAGGTCCGCGAATACCTCTTCCGGCTCGATCGTGCGGCTGCTCCACTCTCCCGTCGACGCCGCGAAATACTCGATCCGAACCCGGCGGCGGTCACGGGCAGCCGCACGCAGCCGCTCCAGGTGCTGGGGAGTCCCGGTCCCTGCGGCCGCGATCTCGATCCGCGCTGCCGCCTCGCCGAGTGTGTCCGGCCCGAGCGAGTCGCGCAGCTTCGCGAGGGCGCTGGCCAATGCCGGTGCCTGCGGCACCCCTGGGGTCGCGACGAGCTCCGTCCCCCGGATGTAGACGGCGACCGCCTCGTTGCGGGTCAGCCGAAGCGGCCGGGCGAAGTGGTCGGCCATCGTGATCCAGATGCGATCGTCCTCGTCGACGTCGACGTCGATGAGATCCCCTGGTCCGTACGGGGGAAGCCCGGACATGAAGAGCAGGTCGAGGTCCCGGCGTAGCGGATCCGGCTCGACGCCGAACAACCCGGCAACGTCGTCGAGGGCGGACCCCGGGTGCTGGACGAGGTAGGGAACGATCGCGAGCATGCGTCCGAGCCGCTCCGACGTCCTCGGCGGGCTGCGCCGGCGCCGCGCCGGCTCAGCCACAGGCTGCCTCGAGGCGACGAACGATCGTGTCGCGCAGGGACGGCGGGGACTCGACGACGGCATCCGAACCGAACTGCAAGAGCAACGAGGCCAGCGCCCCCTCGTCCGCGAAGGGAACGTTGACCTCGATCCACTCGTCCGTGCGCGTGGCGCCGGTCTCCGCGCCGGCGAGGGTGCCGGCCGCCCACCAGGCGACCTTCGGCGCGAACACGACGGTTGCGCGCTCCTCCGGGGCTGCGGCCCACGGACCGGCGGCAACGTGATCGGCGGCGCGGAAGTCCTCGGGTGGCTCGCTCCCCTCCCCCGCATCCGTGATGTCGGTAGCGACCCGCGACAGGCGGAAAGCCCTCACATCGTCGCGCTCGTGATCGTGTCCGACCATGTACCAGTGGCCCCCGCGGAAGACGAGCGCGAAGACGTCGACGTCGCGCTCGGACTCCTTTCCCTGGGAGGTTCGGTAGCCGAACCGGACACGCCGGCGGTCCCGCGCCGCTTCCGTCGCCGCGTGGACGAGTGCGCCCCGAGCGCCGGAGCCGCTCGCGAGCGGGCCGCCGGCGAGGTTGGCCAGCACCCCTCCCTCGGCCCCGTACAGGAGCTTGCGCATCCCCTGCTCGGCCGCGGGGTCCTGACCACCGCTCTGCGCCGCCACGAGTAGGGCGCCGAGCTCTTCCGGCGTGAACGAGATGTCCGGGAGGTAGTAGCGGTCCTTGGGAATGACGTATCCTTGCTCGCCGCCCCACGCGTCCAGGTCCACGAGGTCGAGCGGGACCCCGTACTCGCGCAGGACGTCCTTGTCGCGCTCGAACATCCGCTTGGCGGAATCGGCGTTCTGCTGACGGTAGGGTTCGAGTGCCGCTCGGATCTGGTCGAAGGTGAGCGGAGTTTGGGTCTCGAGCAGCATTCCCACGAGATTCAGCAGTCGCTCGAGCGGCTCCATCCCGGCCCTTCCCGGCATCGATGCCGCATCATAGTCGCGGCGTGAAGCCGCATCCGGCTCACATGTGGGCGATCAGCTGGTCGACGCGCTCGTCGACGCTGCGGAACGGATCCTTGCACAAGACGGTCCGCTGAGCCTGGTCGTTGAGCTTCAGGTGCACCCAGTCCACCGTGTAGTCGCGGCGTTTCGCCTTTGCCTGCTTGATGAAGTCACCGCGCAGCTTCGCGCGGGTGCTCTGCGGGGGCTCCCGCATCGCCTTGTTGACCTGAGCATCGGTGACCGCTCGATCGATGCGACCGGCCTTCTCGAGGAGGTAGTAGAGGCCCCGCGTTCGGTTGACGTCGTGATAGGCGAGGTCGAGCAGGGCGACGCGAGGCGACGCCAAGGACAGATCGTGCTTGGCCATGTACCGGTCGATCATCAATCGCTTCGTAACCCAGTCCACCTTGCGAGCCAACCGTTCCGGCTCACCGGCCCCGAGGGCCTCGAGCGCCTCCCCCCAATCGCGGACGAGGAGCGCCGAGATGTCGTCGGCGCCGCGGCGCTCGACGAACCGCGCAGTCTTCTCGTAGTACTCGGTCTGCATCTCGATCGCGGAGAGCTCGCGCCCGTTCGCGAGCTTGACCTTGCGCGTGCACGTCGTGTCGTGGCTGATCTCCCGGATCGCCCGAATCGGGTTCTCGAGGGAAAGGTCGCGCATCACCGTGTTCGCCTCGACCATCCGCAGCACGAGGTCGGTGATGCCGACCTTGAGGAACGTGGTCCACTCGCTCATGTTCGAGTCGCCGACGATCACGTGGAGCCGGCGGAACCGCTCCGCGTCGGCGTGGGGCTCGTCGCGGGTATTGATGATCGGCCGGCTGCGGGTCGTCGCGCTCGAAACGCCCTCCCAGATGTGCTCGGCGCGCTGCGAGATGCAGAACTGGGCGCCGCGCGGTCCATGCAGGACCTTGCCGGCGCCGCACCAGATCTGGCGCGTCACGAAGAACGGGATCAGCACGTCGGCCATCCGCGCGAACTCGCCGTGGCGTGCGACGAGGTAGTTCTCGTGGCAGCCGTAGGAGTTGCCGGCCGAGTCGGTGTTGTTCTTGAAGAGGTAGACCTCGCCGCTGATGCCCTCCTCGTGTAGGCGGAGCTCGGCCGCCGATAGCAGCCCCTCCAGGATCCGCTCCCCCGCCTTGTCGTGGGCCACGAGCTCCTTGATGGCGTCGCACTCCGGCGTCGCGTATTCGGGGTGCGAGCCCACGTCGAGGTACAGACGGGCACCGTTCTCGAGGAACACGTTGGACGACCGGCCCCAGTGGACGACCCGCCGAAAGAGGTATCGCGCGACCTCGTCCGGCGACAGCCGCCGCTGTCCGCGGAACGTACAGGTCACGCCGTACTCGTTCTCGAGCCCGTAGATCCGCCGGTCCATGCAGGAAGCCTAAGGCGAGATGGGCGCAACGGCCTGAGTGCGGCCGGTCACGGCGCCAGGATGCTGCCGAGCTCGGTGTCGGGGAGGCGGCGAAACTTCCTGCGCTGCGGCCGCGTCCGATCCAGGATGGCTGCCTCCACGGCCTCGGGCTCGATCGTGCGGTTGTCCGGCGATCCGATGACCTCGACGGCCGTCTTCACCGCCGTCGCCAGCTCCCAACCTTGCTGGTAGCGGCCTTGCATCGTCGTCGTCAGGTCCTCCGAGTGTCCGCCGATCGCGATGAAGCCGTGCTCGTCGGTCACGCTGCCGTCGAACAGCACGTGATACAGGGCGGTTCCGCTCTCGTCGCCGTCGACCTCCCCAACGAGGATCTCGACCTCGTACGGCTTCATCTGCTGCGTGAAGATCGTCGACAGCGCCTGCGAGTACGCGTTGGCCAGGTCGCGCGCCTTGACGTCCTCCCGCCCGTACGAGTAGCCGCGGAGGTCGGCAAGGCGGATCCCGGCGATCCGCAGGTCCTCGAACTCGCTGTACTTGCCGACTCCCGCGAACGCCATCTGATCGTAGATCTCGCTGATCTTGTGCAGGGTGGCACTCGGGTTCTCGGCGAGGAACAGCAGGCCGTCCTTGTACTCGAGCCCGATAACCGAGCGCCCACGCGCGATGCCCTTGTGGGCGTACTCGGATCGATCCTTCATGAGCTGATCGGGCGAGACATACGGCATGAAGCTCATCGCGCACGCTCCGCCAGGACCGCGTCGACCGCCGCCGCGACCTCGTCTTCGCTCACCTCGGCCGCGCCGTCGGCGGTGACCGTCAGCACGTTCGGGTAGATCCTCCGGCCGACGTTGGGCCCTCCGGTCGCAACATCTTCCTCGGAGGCGTCCAGCAGGGCCTCCACGGTCACCTGGAGCGCCTGATCCCGAGGCAGCCCAGGCCTCCACCGCTTCTTGAGCGAGTTCTTCGCCGGCTGGCTCCCCGAACCGGTGGACTGATAGTCGTCTTCCTCCCATCGGCCGCCGGTGGCGTCGTAATAGAAGAGCCGACCTTCGTCGCGGCGATGATCGAAGCCGCCGAACAGCGGCACCACGATGAGACCCTGCAAGGCGAGCGGGAAGTTGGATCGGATCATCTGCGCGAGCCGGTTCGCCTTGCCCTCCAGCGACAAGCGGTCTCCGGTGAGCTTCTCGTAGTGCTCCAGCTCCAACTGGAAGAGCTTCACCATCTCGACCGCCATCCCGGCGGCGCCGGCGATCGCGATCGCCGAGTAGTCGTCGGCCGCGAACACCTTGCGCATCTTGTCGTCGGCGATCGTGTAGCCCGCCGTTGCGCGCCGGTCGCCGGCAACGATGATGCCGTCGGCGTACTTCAGGCCGAGCACCGTGGTTCCCCGAGGCACCTCGACCCGGCCCTCGATCGCCGACCCATGGGCAAGCGCCGCCGGGAGCGCCTCGGGCGCCTCGCGACGGACCAGGTCGACGAAGCTCGGGTTCGCGCCGAACGCCGGCCCCGCGATGGGCAGATCGGGGCGATCCGTCACTCGCCACCCTTCTGGACGTACGACTTCACGAATTCCTCCGCGTTCTCCTCGAGGACGGAATCGATCTCGTCGAGGATGTCGTCCATCTCCTCCTTCAGCTCGGCGGCCTTCGACGACGCCGTGACCTGTCCCGCCTCGGCGTCCGTGTCGGTACCGCCGCCCTTCTTCTGGATCCGCTTCTGCTCCTGTTCCGGCACCGTGACTCCTTTCCGTGAGGGGGATTCTAGTCGGCCGGGCGGAGCGCCCGGTCAGGCCTGCAGGAGGTCGATGAGCGTCGCCGCGTCGTCCGCCCGGGCGAGCAGGTCCTCGACATGCAGCTTCGTTCCCCGGAGGGGTTCGCGCATCGGGATGCGCTGCAACGCGTCGTGACCGGTATCGATGATGAGGGAGTCCCACGACGCTGCGGCGATCGCATCCGGATACTTCCCGATGCACCGCCCACGGAAGTACGCGCGGGTGTCCTCGGGCGGGTCCATCACGGCGACCTCGACCTCCTCGTCGGTGGTCAGACGCTCGACCTTGCCCGCCGCTTCGAGCCGGTAGTACAGCCCACGGTCGCGTCGCACGTCGTGATACTGCAGATCGACCGCCCGAAGCTTCGGGTCGGACCACTCCAGGCCGTCCCGCTCCCGGTAGCCCTGCATCAGCCGGTGCTTCGCGACCCAATCCAGCTCGCGGTGAAGGGTCGAGGGATCGCTCTCGAGCGAGTCCAGGACGTGCTCCCATCGGGCGAGCACGTCTCCGTTCTCCGGAGTGTCGTCTTCGAGCTCGACGAATTTCTTGGCGCGTTCGAAATACTCCCATTGCAGCTGGACCGCGGAGAGCGAGCGCCCGTCGGCGAGCCCGATCGTCGCCGTGCAGGTGACGTCCCGAGACACCTCGTGCAGGGACTGCACGGGATTCTGGAGCGTCAGATCCGGCAGGAACCGGTCCTCGATCATCTTCAGCACGATCGCGGTCGTTCCGATCTTCAGGAACTGCGCGACCTCGCACATGTTCGCGTCGCCGACGATCACGTGGAGCCGTCGGTACTTCTCGGGGTCGGCGTGCGGCTCGTCGCGCGTGTTGATGATCGGCCGCTTCAGCGTCGTCTCCAGTCCCACCTCGGTCTCGAAGAAATCGGCGCGCTGCGTCAACTGGTAGATCGAGCGACCGCGGTCGTCCCACTGCGCCTCGGTTCCGAGCTTGCCCGCGCCGCAGAAGACGATCCTCGACACGAAGAAGGGCGTCAGGTCTCGGACGATGTCGCCGAACGGAAGCGCGCGGTCCACGAGGTAGTTCTCGTGCGTACCGTAGGAGTTCCCCTTGCCGTCGGTGTTGTTCTTGTAGATCGCCAGCCGCGGCGCCGTCGGCATCGACCGCAGGACCTCCTCCAGCGAGCGTTCGAGGATCCGCTCGCCGGCCTTGTCGTGCACGACGAGCTCGCGCGGCGTCAGGCACTCCGGCGTCGAGTACTCGGGGTGCGCATGGTCCACGTAGTACCGCGCGCCGTTGGGAAGGATGACGTTCGCCAGGCCGAGATCCTCGTCCGTGCCCTCCCGGGCGGGCACCGGCTCGAAGCCGCGCGCGTCGCGAAGCGGAGACTCCTGCTCGTAATCCCACCGGATCCGCCGCAACGATCCGGCGTACGTCGAGATCAGCAGCGACGAGCTGAGGACCGGGTTGAAGTCGGGCGCGCCGATCGCCGCGATCCCGTACTCGGTCTCGGTGCCGAAGACCTTGGGGATGGCCACCCGGCCACCTTACAGGTACTGACCGGCGTTCACGCGCTCCACCTGCCGCCCGTCGCCGTCGTCTCCCAGGAGCGTGCGGACATAGACGATGCGCTCGCCCTTCTTGCCCGAGATCCGCGCCCAGTCGTCGGGGTTCGTGGTGTTCGGCAGGTCCTCGTTCTCCTTGAACTCGTCCCGGATGGCGAGCAGCAGGTCGTCGATCTTGATGCCCTTTTCGCCCATGGACAGGAAGCGCTTGATGGCCTCCTTCTTCGCCCGGCGCACGATGTTTTCGATCATCGCGCCCGAGTTGAAGTCCTTGAAGTAGAGGATCTCCTTGTCGCCGGACGCGTAGGTGACCTCGAGGAACCGGTTGCGATCCGAGGGCTCGTACATCTGCTCGATCGTCTTGTCGATCATCCGCAGCGTGGCGGTCTTGATGTCGCCGCTGTGGCGGATGATCTCGTCGGGATGGATCGGGACCGACGGTCGCAGGTACTTCGACATGATGTCGCGAGCCTGCGCCGAGTCGGGGCGCTCGATCTTGATCTTCACGTCGAGGCGCCCGGGACGCAGGATCGCCGGGTCGATGAGGTCCTCGCGGTTCGAGGCGCCGATCACGATGACGTTCTTCAAGGTCTCGACCCCGTCGAGTTCCGACAGCAGCTGGGGGACGATCGTCGACTCGACGTCGCTGGAGATGCCCGTGCCGCGCGTGCGGAAGATGGAGTCCATCTCGTCGAAGAAGACGATGACCGGGAGCCCCTCCTCACTGCGCTCCTTCGCCCGCTGGAAGATCTGCCGGATCTGCCGCTCGGTCTCCCCGACGTACTTGTTCAGAAGCTCCGGCCCCTTCACGTTCAAGAAGTAGCTGCGAGCGTCGTCGCGACCCGTTCGCTCGGCCACCTTCTCGGCCAGCGATTTCGCGACAGCCTTGGCGATCAGCGTCTTGCCGCAGCCCGGAGGGCCGTAGAGCAAGACCCCCTTCGGCGCCTCGAGCTCGTGCTCGGCGAACAGCTCCGAGTAGAGGAACGGCAGTTCCACGGCGTCGCGGATGGCCTCGATCTGACCCTCGAGCCCCCCGATGTCCTCGTAGCTGATGTCGGGGATCTCCTCGAGGACAAGCTCCTCGACCTCCTCCTTCGGGAGGAGCTCGAGCGCGACGCCCGAGCGCGGGTCGTAGAGCACGTTGTCGCCGGCGCGGATCCCCGTGCCGACGAGCCCGCCGGCGAGCCAGGCCACGTACTCCTCGTCGCCGCGACCGAGCAACATGACGCGGTCCTCGCCGAGGCGATCCTTCACCTTCATGACCTCGCCGGCGCGGTCGGGATCCAGGACCTCGACCACGTTCAGGGCGTCGTTCAAGATGACCTGCGTGCCGGGGCGGAACTTGCGCTCGTCCAGGTCCGGGGCCGACACCACGCGCATCTTGCGCCCGCCGGTGAAGACGTCGAGAGAACCGTCCTCGTTCGTACCGAGGTACACGCCGAACGTTGCGGGCGGCTGGCTGAGCTTGTCGACCTCCTCGGCCAACGATTCGATCTTGTCGCGCTCGGCGCGCAGGGCGTCGGCCAGCTTCTCGTTCTGGGCCATCGCCCGCGTCAGCTGCTCGCGAGTCTCCACGAGCTTCTCCTCGAGGATCGTGACCTGGCGAGGGGCATTCGTGAGGCGCCGGCGCATGAGCCCGACCTCCTCCTCCAGGAACTTCACCTGGGACTGGAGCTCGTGCACCTGCTTCTCGTACCGTTCCACCTGCTCGTGGTCCGACACCGGTCTCACCTCCCCGATACCCATCCTAACGCCGGTCCCCAGCGGGCCGAGCCAGGCGGAGCAGACCGCCGCTCCTCCCCTCTCATACGGAAGGTCTAGGGCTTCGAGTAATCCCCGGAACTAGGTACTTCCCCGCCCCCGGTCAGGCTAGTCCGATCTCCCGACACGCCTGGCGATCGTGAGGAATCCGGTGTGGCCCACCATCCGGTGGTCGGGCCGTACGCTTCGCTCGGTGATGTGCCAGCCGCGCTTCATCGTCTCGAACGACTCGATGTGGGCGAAGCCCGCCTCGGGAAGCGCCAGGACGAGCTGCTGGACCTGCCCGGTCGTGGGGAGATACGCGCACATCACGCCCCCGGGGTCCAGGGAAACCGCGAGCGCCCGCAACGGGGCCCACGGCTCCGGCAGATCCAGCACGGCCCGGTCGAACCGCTCGGTGGACTCCCCCACGTCGGCCACGTCGCCGTCTCGCAGCTCGAGGGTGTCGGGCAGCTTCCCGAAGAAGCCCTCGATGTTCTCGGCGGCGCGGTCACGGTGCTCCGGCCGGAGCTCATAGGACACGACGCGGCCGTGGTCGCCAACCGCGCGCAGCAGGGCGATCGTGAGGGCTCCGGAGCCGGTGCCGGCCTCGACGACCCGCGCGCCGGGGTGGATATCGGCGAAGGTGAGGATGGGCCCGAGGTCCTTCGGATACACGACCTGGGCGCCTCGCGGCATCTTCAGGACGTAGTCGGCGAATCGCGGCCGGTACATCACGAGGACCATTCCCTGCGACGTCTCGAACCGGGTGCCCTCGGCCTTGCCGATCAGCTCGTCGTGGAACAGCGAGCCGCCGTGCGTGTGGTACGTGCCGCCCTCGTGCAGCGTGACCAGGTACGTCCGATCTCGCTGGTCGATCAGCAGGATGCGCTCCCCCGCCTCGATCGGGCCGCTCACCGAGCCCCCCCGTAGATCTCCGCGGGAAGGACCTCGTCCGATAGCTCGCCGGCCAGTTGGCGGTCCCCGTCGCCCGCAGGGCCGAGCCGCCGTCCCAGGATCTGGGCGCGCGCCCGGCAGAACGCGCAGAACCGGCCGGTCGTCGGCTGCCCGCAGAACTCGCACGGAACGAGCTCGGCGTCATCGGAGGAGGCGAACAGCGGTGCGCCCCGCTCGAGGTACCCGAGGAAGAACTGCGCCTTCGTTCCCGGCGAGCGAACCTCGATCGCGTTCATCGCCTCCTTGTACCGGAGCTGCGTGTTCCCGGCCACCAGCGGACACTCCTCGACGACGTGGTCGATCCCGCGCAGGAACGCGTACGCGGCCGTCTCCAGTTCGCTCAGCCAGTACAGCGGCTTCACCTTGCGCACCATCCTCTTCTTGGCCGGCAGTACCGGGGACTGGCGGGCGATGGACTGCGTGTTCCACCGCAGGGTGTTCCCCAGCAGCGTGGCCGCCTCGTCGTCGAGGTTGTGGCCGATGGCCACGACGTCGAACTCGCCGTCCAGCGCAGCCCGATTGAACACGTACCGCTTCGAGAGGCCGCACACGGCACACGTCGAGCGGGATCCCTTCCGCCCGGCCGTGGGGACGTCGTACCCGTCCTCCCGCTCGAGGTACACCACGATCAGTCTCGCCCCGCGAGCGCCAGCGAGTCCTTCCCGCCGCTGACGGCGACGAGGATGCGGTCGTCGCGTGTGAACATGTGGCCGTGCTCGATGGCTCGCGTGACCTGCCCCCCGAAGACGTGCAGGAAGCAGCGCTTGCAGTACGCGCTGTTATGACGCCGGATCTCGATCACGGCGCGGCCGCGACACCGCCTGCACTTCATCGACCGAAGACTGCCGGCCGCACGTCGCGCCCGTCGGCGCCGCCGGAGATCACGGGTCGGATCTCGAGCTCGTCCGCATCGTTCATACGAGCCTCCCGCGTCACCAGCTCACGGACCGTGCGACCGGCGGTGACGTCGACGTCACGGTCCGGATTGCGCAGCCTCACCCTCACGGCCCCAGGCTAGCGCAGCGTCCGCGTGCGCGGGGCGGCGTCACGGCAGCTGAACGGGGAGCGGGCGGGTCCCGAGCGTCACCGAGACCGACTGGTGCGAGCCGCTCTTGTGGACGACGTCGACGCTCGTCCGCTGCCCGGGCGCCAGGCCGGAGAGCACCTTGCCGAGATCCTCGGCGCTCGTCACGGGCTGGCCGTTGACGCCCACGATGACGTCTCCCTGGGAGATCCCGGCGTCGGCCGCGGGGCCGCCGCCGACGGTCGCCAGCACGTAGGCGCCCTGTTGAACGGTGAGTCCGTACTGCGACGCGACGTCGGGAGTCACGGTCTGCGTCGAGACGCCGATGTATCCGCTCGGCGCGAGCGGGGTCTTCTCGGCCTGGGCGATCGTGTGCTTCGCCGAATCGATCGCGATCGCGAACCCGATGTTCTCGGCCTGCGAATCGCCCGCCGAGTTGATCCCCACGACCTGCGCCTGCATGTTCACGAGAGGGCCCCCCGAGTTGCCATGGTTGATCGCAGCGTCGGTCTGGATGACGCCGGTGTAGCTGCGAAGTCCGTCCTTGCACGTCTGGCAGTTCGGGTCCTGAACCTGGATCGTGCGGTTCAGTGACGACACGATCCCCGCAGTGACCGTCGGGCCTCCCTCCAGCGCGAGGGCGTATCCGATCGCGACGACCCGCTCACCGAGTTGGAGGCTCCCGGAGCTGCCGAGCTGGACCGTGGGAAGGTTCGTCGCGTCGATCTTGAGGACGGCCAGGTCGTGCTGGCAGTCTCCGCCGATCACGCGCGCCGCGAACTGCCTGGGCTTCTTGTCCGAGGAGAAGACCGTGATCTTCGTGGCGTCCTCGACCACGTGACAGTTCGTCACGATGACCCCGTCGGAGCGAACGACGAACCCGGTGCCCACCCCGCGCCCTTGCTGGGCGCCGCCGAACTGATCCGGCTGGAAGATGTTCGTGGTGACGTTCACGACGGCCGGCAAGACCCGGGCGACCACGGCCTCCACGGGCTCGCTGGAGGACGGGATGGGCACTGGCGTCTCGTTCCCGCCGTCTGAGGTGCCGCTCGATGAGGCGCGACTCCCGACGGTCACGGCGCACCCGGTCGCGATCGTCGCGAGCACCGCCAGCGGGATCAGGAGTCGGCGCAACGGTGGGACCTCCAAGGGCTCGTCGTCCGGGGATGATTCGCCGCCGGGTGGCGACGGGTTCTCCCGCAGGGAACACGACGAAGCCTACGGGCGTCGCGGTCGAGCGCCCACCCGGGCTCCCTACCTCAAGGAGACGGCCGGTCGTTCCTTCCGGGGGTCGACGAACGGGATCGCCGCGGTGCGTCCGACCAGGCGGTCGCCGTGCTCCGTGTGGATGTCGAGCAAGTTCCCGGGGCCGGCGAGCTCGATCGGCACCCAGACGTAGCCGATGTTCTTCTTGAGGCCGGGCGACCAGACAGCATCCGTCATGTGTCCGACCTGCGCGCCGCCGGACCAGACGAACCAGTATTCGGACATCTCCGCACGCAGCTCGTCGCCTTCGATCTCGATACCCACCAGCTTGCGGTCGACCCCCGTGCGTCGCAACTCCTCCAGGGCGTCCTTGCCGATGTAGTCCTGAGGCTGCTCTTCGACGAGGCGCTCGAGCCCCATCACGTGGAACGGCGTATCGCCCAGCCCGAAGTCGGACCCGTAGTTGAAGATCCCGCCCTCGATCCGGCGCGCCTCGCAGGGGGCGATGGGGCGGATGCCGAACTCCTCGCCGGCCGCCGCGATCGCCTTCCACAGGTCGTCCCCCCGGCTCCCGTCCAACAGGTTCACCTCGAATCCGGGGATGGCGGTCCACCCGGTGCGGCTGATCACGACGGGGATGCCGTCGATCTCGAACTCCTCGATCCAGTAGTACTTGATGTCGTAGATCGCCGGTCCTACGAGCTTCTCGAGCGTCTTCGCCGACAGAGGGCCCTGCACCTGCATCGGATGGACGTCGGGCAGCGTGACCCGGGCGTCGAGGCCGGAGCTCGCCGCGACCCCGAGGGCGTACAGGCCCGCGTCGGAGTCGGCGAGCTGCATCCACCAGCGGTCCCGCGCAACGTGCAGCAGGACGGGGTCGTTCACGATCGAACCGTCCGGCGCGGTGACCAGCATGTACTTGCCCTGCTTCACCTGACACGTCGTCAGGTCGCGGCACGTGATCATGTCGATCAGCGTGTCGGCGTCGGGCCCCGACACCTCGACCGTCCGCTCGACGCCGACGTCCCACATCGTCACCCCGTCGTTCAGGATCCAGTACTCGACCTCGGGGTCGTCGAAGTATCCGGGCAGGTACATGTGGTTGTAGATGTCGTACGCGGTGCAGCCTGCGCGGCGGGTCGCCTCGAAGAACGGCGATTTCCGATACCACGGGCCGAAGTACAGCGTCGCGCTCTTCTCGAGCATCTCGGTTCGCTCGTTGACCATCTCGGGCCTCCTTCGGGTCCGCGTGCGGCCCGGTCCCTCGGACCTCCTACGACACGGGAATCTGCTTGCCTGGGTCGACGAACGGCATCTCGACGACGATCGCCGTTCGAGGCCCCCATTCCGTCTCGACCTCGACCGTGGAGCCGAGCTCCGACCGCTCGGTCGGAAGCCAGCAGTATCCGATGTTCTTCTGCAGACGCGGCGAGTAGATCGCCGACGTCACCTTCCCGATCTCTGATCCGCCGGACGTCGCCGGCCATCTCACGTTGTTGAGCGCGGGGAACGGAACGCCGTCCAGCTCCACGCCGTTGATCTTCTTCTCCACCCCGGTCGCGCGGATCCGCCTCAAGGCCGCGATCGAGATGCAGGCGTCCTCGGGCAGGTCGTCGACGAGGCGGCCGAGACCCATCTCGAACGGGTTGTTCTCGTATGTCATGTCGGCGCCCCAGTTGAAGATCGCGCCTTCGATCCGCCGGATATCGGACGGACCGGTCGGGCGCACGTTGTACGGGGCCCCGGCCTTCATCACGGCCTCCCAGAGATCGGTGCCCTTCGTCGTGTCGGTCAGGTAGATCTCGTAGCCGACCTCGGAGGTCCATCCCGTTCGAGTCACGACGACCGGGATGTCCTGGATCACGAACTCCTTGAAGTAGTAGTACCGGATGTCGAGGACCTCGTTGCCGACGAGATCGCGCATCAGGTCCTTCGACTTCGGGCCCTGGATCTGCATCGGCGCGACGTCGGCCTCGCGGATCGTCACGTCCAGATCGGGATGGGCGTTCTTGAGGCCCCGCGCCCACAGGAGGGCGTCGCTCGAGGCCAGCGCGAACCAGAACGTGTTCTCGTCCATGCGCGTAAGCACCGGGTCGTTGATGATGCCACCGTCGCTGTCGACGATGAGCACGTACTTGGCCTGGCCCACGGCGCACGCCGACAGGTCGCGCGGGGTCATGAGCTGCGCGAACCGGAACCCGTCGGGACCCCCGACCTCGAGGCACCGCTCCACCGCCACATCCCAAACGGTGACGTCGTTCAGGAGGGCGTCGTACTCGTTCTCGAACGAGTCGAAGCGGATCGGGAAGTACATGTGGTTGTAGACCGTGTACCCAAGCGGTCCGTACCGCTGCTCGGCCTCGTGATAGGGCGTGCGACGGTTGCGCGCGCCGCGCTGGACAAGGCTCATGTCGAACTCGGGCATCGAGACTCCTCTCGTTCGCGGCGGGAGTGACCTGGGGGTCACGGAGCAGTCCGCTGCCCCCGCGCCGTCTGCGCGATGCGGCCCGTATCGTGCGAGGCCGTCCGGGGGGGCGCAAGAAGCACCCCTGACCGATGGTCAAGACCGCGAGCCGTTCCTCTCACGCTCAGGCTCCGGGACGTTCGAAGACCCGCTCCCCCTCCACATAGGTGAGGTCGACGCTCGCCTCGCCCATCTCCGCGACGGGACCCTCGAACAGGTCTCGGTCCACGACTGCCAGGTCGGCAACCTTCCCGGCCTCGATCGAGCCCGCCTCGTCGTCGAGGTGGTTCACGTACGCCGACCCGATCGTGAACGCGGCGAGGGCGGTGGATAGGTCGATGCGCTGCTCGGGCACGAACACCTCGTGGTTGGCGTTCCCGTATGCGTAGTCGGCGGGCATCACTCGATTCACGGCCACGTGGATCTGGTCGATCGGGTCCGGGGTCGACACGGGCCAGTCGCTGCCCATGGCGAGCATCGCCCCCGCGCGAACGAGGCTCGCCACCGGGTATTGCCATCCCGCCCGCTCCGGGCCGATGAAAGGGATCGTCAGCCGATCCATCTGGTCCTCGTGGGCCGCCCACAACGCCTGCACGTTGGCGACCGCTCCGAGCCGACGGAACCGCGGGACGTCGTCGGGGTGGACGATCTGCAGATGCGCGAGGTGGTGCCGGAGATCGTTCGGTCCGTTCGCCTCGCGGGCGGCCTGCACGGCGTCGAGCGATTCGCGAACGGCCCGATCGCCCAGCGCGTGCACGTGCACCTGGAATCCACGGGCGTCGAGCTCGGTGACCGCCTCGTTCAGCATCTGCGGATCGACGAACGAGATCCCGGCGTTCCCCGTCTCGTTCCCCTGCGCGTCGAGGTACGGCGTCAACGTGGCCGCCGTGAAGTTCTCGACGACTCCGTCCTGCATGATCTTCACGGTGGTGGCCCGGAACCGGCCGGCTTCCCCGCGCCTTCGAAGATCCTCGAGCTCCTCGATCTGGTCGAGGCCGCGTCGCCGGTCCCACCACAGCGCGCCGACCACACGGGCGGTCAGCCCGCCTCGCGCCGCGGCAGTGAGGTATGCGTTGAAGTTGTCCATCCACCCCCCGGATTCCACGATCGCGTCCTGCCAGGCGGTGATGCCGAGCGAGTGGAGATAGGCCTGCCCCTTCAGCAGACCCGCGTAGACGTCGTCGGCGGACGTGGGGGGAACGAACCGCTCGACCAGGAGCTGCGCTCCTTCGTGGAGCGTCCCGGCCGGTTCACCCGTGGCATCCCGCTCGATGCGGCCGTCCTCGGGATCCGGCGTGTCCCGGGTGATACCCGCACGTGACAGCGCCCGGCTGTTCACCCACGCGCCGTGGCCGTCCCGGTTCGGGAGGAACACCGGCCGGTCCGGAACCACGGCGTCGAGAAGGTCCTTTGAGGGAGTGCCTCCGGGGAACACGTCCATAGACCAGCCACCCCCGACGACCCATTCTCGCTCGGGGTGGAGTCCCGCGTACGCGACGACGGCGCGCACGTACGCGTCTGCGTCATGGAGCTCATGCAGGTCGCAGAGGATCATGTCGAGGCCGCCCGAGACGGGGTGGACGTGTGCATCCTGGAACCCGGGAACGAGCATCCGCCCTTGCAGATCGACGACCTCGGTCTGCGGGCCGACCGACGCGCGAACGTCGGCGTCCGTCCCGACCTCGGTGATCCGCCCGCCCGCGACGGCGACCGCCTGCGCCCGACTCCTGGCGGCATCGACCGTGTAGACGGCGCCGTTCACGAAGACGAGATCTGCGGATCCGGGTGAGCCCACGAGCGTCCCTCCTCGGCTGCGGCCAACGAGCATATCCGCGGCGCTCTGCCCGGGACGGTTTACGCCAGCGCAACCAACTCGAGCAGGTCGTCGTCCCACAGATCCAGCTCTCCGTCGGGCATCATCAACACTCGCTGCGGAGCAAGGGCTTCCACGAACTCGGAGTCGTGACTGACGATCAACATCGCGCCGGGCCACCCTGGAAGCGCCTCGGCGATGGCCGCGCGCGAGGGCGGGTCGAGGTTGTTCGTCGGCTCGTCCAGCAACAGCAGGTTCTTCCGGCCGGCGACGAGCTGGGCCAGCGCGAGCTTCGTCTTCTCCCCGCCCGAGAGCGTGCCCGCATCCTGAAACGAGATCTCGCCGGTCAGGCCGAACATCCCGAGCAGCCCGCGCAGCGCCTGATCGTCCGCGGTCGACTCCGATCGCATGTGGGCGATCACGTCGACGCCCTCGTGGATCCCCTCGTGCTCCTGCGCGTAGTAGCCGAGCACGACGCCGTGGCCGAGCCGGAACGTCCCCGAGTCGGACTCCGACAGCCCGGCGAGGATCCGGAGCAGGCTCGTCTTGCCCGCGCCGTTCAAACCCATGATCAGCAGTCGTTCCCCGCGGCCGACGTCGAAACCGACGTCCTCGAAGACCGGCGGGCCGCCGTAGCGCTTCGCGAGGGCATCGGCCACCAGGACGACACGTCCGCAGTGCGGGGGCGGCGGGAACCGGAACCGGACGCGCTTCTCGCGGGTCGGAGCGGTCACCTTCTTCTCGGAGAGCTTCGCCACCCGGGTGTCGAGGGTCTTCGCCTTGCGCGCACGCTTGGCCGTCTGCCCGCGCATCGAGTCCGCGAGGGTCTTTAGGCGACGGATCTCCTGGTCCTGCCTCGCGGCCAGGGACCGCAGGCGGTCCTCCTCGTTGGCCCGCGCCTCGCGGTACTGGGAGTACGTGCCGCGATATTCCACGACGCCGTGGCGGTCGAGATGCAGGATCCGTGTGATCGACCCGTCCAGCAGCGCGAGGTCGTGCGAGACGACGACCAGAGCGCCCTTGTAGGAGTCCAGGAACCGCATGAGCCACACCTTCGCGTCGGCGTCGAGGTGGTTGGTCGGCTCGTCGAGCAGCAGGAGATCGGAGCCGCCGAACAGGATCCGCGCGAGCTCGAGACGACGGCGCTCCCCTCCCGAGAGCGCGCGAACCGGCAGGCCCAGGCGATCCTGGGCGAGGCCGAGACCCGCCGTGATCGTTCGGGCCTCCGATTCGGCCCGGTAGCCCCCGAGATGGCGGTACTCCTCCTCGAGCCGCGCGAACCGGGCGACGTTGCGGTCCGACGGGTCCTCCTCGACCTGGAGGCGTGCCTTCTCCAGGCGGCGGGACAGATCCACGAGGTCGCGGGCGGCCAGGATGTGCTCGAGGCCACCGGCGCCGTCGTCGGCCCGGTGCTGACGCGGGTCCTGCCGCAGGTAGCCGAGGGCTCCACGGCGAGCGACATCCCCCGTCAGCGGCGGGGCCTCTCCGGCAAAGACGCTCAGGGTGCTCGTCTTCCCCGCCCCGTTGCGTCCGACCATGCCCACCTTGTCGCCGGCATGGAGCGTGAACGTCAGGCCGTCG
This sequence comes from Actinomycetota bacterium, assembly GCA_030774235.1. Classification (GTDB taxonomy): domain Bacteria; phylum Actinomycetota; class UBA4738; order UBA4738; family HRBIN12; genus JALYLM01. The sequence goes on along the minus strand of JALYLM010000200.1, from coordinate 1,290 downwards.
ACCACCGTCTTGCCACCCGCTTCGACCGAGAGGCCCCGAACGTCAAGCGTGCTCACGGCGTCCTCCGCGGGCGGCGTGGGCGCGACGATGGGACGAGTGGGGTGGACACGGGACGACCTCCGGGTACGAGAACACGGGCCGCGGTCGCGGCACCGAGTGCAGCGGAAGCGTCGCCCTATCTCACGGAAACAAGTGTAGCAACCAACGAGGCGCCGCCCAGTGCTCAGCCGCGCGAGCTCGAGCGGAAGAGGTTCCCGCAGTCGAGGCACTTCGTGTCTCGAGCGTTCACGCCGCCGGCGCCCGAGAACGGATTGTTCTTCACGCGAACGGATCCGCATCGCGGGCACGTCGCGCGCCGGAGCCGTGCTTCCGGGGCGGGGCTCCGATACGACTCGAGCCGAACCTCGGCGCCCGCCTCCTCGAGCCTCGCCGCGGCCTCCTTCGCCTCCTTCGAGGTCGCCTGGCGCAGCACGACGACTGGAAATCGCAGTGTCGTGACCCGCGCCGCGTCCGCCTTCGCCCCCCGGATCGAGCCGACGACGCGGGCGACAGCCTCCTCACGATCGGGCCCGACCGACGCGACCACCACCCGGTACAGCGTCACGAGACCCGCGTCGCCCACGGACCCAAGCCTACCGACTCCGAAACGACCCGGATGCCGTTCGCGAGACCCCTACGACGCCGCTCGCACCATGGGGATCACGTCGTGCGCCAGGCGCTCCGCCTGCTCGTCCTCGTCCGGGCCGATCGGCTTGAAGTTCACCGCGCTGAAGCCGATCTTCGTGAAGCCGAGCAGCCGTTCCGCCACGACGGCGGGAGGGCCCGAGACGATCGAGGGCCGAGGATCCTCCCGGTCGTCGATCCGGACCTGGAGGTTGTAGGCGCACGTGATCGACTCGGGATCGCGGCCCGCTTCGCGCGCGGCTGTGAAGATGCGTTCTCGCATCACCCGAGCGCGGTCGGGGGGGGCCATGTCGAGCGACGGGATCCAACCATCCGCGACCCGCCCCGTCACCGCGAGCGCACGATCCCCGAACGTCCCCAGCCAGATGGGGATGTGGTGGTCCGGCTTCGGTTCCACTCGCCCTCGTTCGGTCTCGTAGAGCCGCCCGTCGAAGGTGAACTCCTTCTCGGACCACCGGCCCCGGATGATGCGGACGGCTTCCTCCAACCCGTCCACCTTGTCGCGCGGAGGCCGAAACCCGAGGCCGAACGCCCGGAACTCCTCGTCCGACGCCCCGCCGCCGAGCCCGAGGATCAGCCTCCCGCCGGACAAGCGGTCGAACGTCT
>JALYLM010000199.1 GCA_030774235.1 Actinomycetota bacterium | reverse complement strand
AATCGGCGATGCAGGCCACGCCGTATCCGCCCGAGACCGGCTGGCTCATCGTGGCCGCCCAGTAGTCTCCGAAGCCCTCGCCGATCGAACCGGAGTCGTGGTTCGTGCCGAAGCCAGGCGACTCCGCTTCCTGGATCGCGTGGCCGTATTCGTGCCAGATGACCTCGAGGTCTTCGGCGTCGTCGACGCCGCCCTTGCCGAGACGGATCAGGTCCTTCGTGGGGTCGAAGTAGCTGTTGTCGACGCCGTACTGGTTCACCTTCACCGTGATCCCGTCGGACTGGATGTCGTGGAAGCCGAGGCTCTGGATGTACTCCTGGGCCGAGGTGATCGCGAAGTATGCCATCACCTGCTCGAAGCGGTCGTCGTGCCGGCCGTAGAGGAACTGTCCGTCGGCCGCGAACGCGCGCCCGGTCGCACCGCGGACGGTGGCGAAGTCTCCGCTCAGGTAGCCGCTGCCACCGAGGTGATCGAGCGCAGCCACAACGTACGCGGGCTGCAGCGCCGCGTAGTCGGCGTCCTTGCGATCGGTGAGCGACTGGTCGTGCAGCGTCACGACCGGGTTCGGCAGGAAGATCCTGCCGCGAGGGCCGACCGTCGCCGCGCCCGGGTCGGCTGCCGCTCCCCGCGGGAGGGGGGCCAGCAGCGCGGACGTCAACACCAAAGTCGTCAGCGCACGGATCCGCATCGGTGGCCCCTTCGTCGATCGTGAGAGGGCCCGAGTCTAGCCGCGGCCGGGGGATGCAAGAACCGGCCGAAGGTCCTCGGTCGAAGGGACCTAGTCTATAACGGACTAGTGATTCGGGCGGTGCTCGCCGAACACGGCGCGGAGCGTGTCCGAGACCTCGCCGAGCGTTGCGCGGAGGCGAAGCGCCTCCTTCATCGGCGGCAGGAGATTGCCCCGCCCGGTCGCGGTGTCGGCCACCGTTGCCAGCGCCGCATCGACGCTGCCCCGGTCCCGCCCCTCGCGGAGCTCGCGGACCCTGGCGATTTGCCGCGCTACCTCGTCCTGGGAGATCTGCTGCAGCTCGACGGGGTGCCCACCATCGTCGACGAAGCGGTTCACACCCACGACGACCCGATCCCCCTCCTCGATCGCGCGCTGCACCCGATACGCGGCCTCGGCGATCTCATCCTGGATGAAGCCTTGCTCGATCGCGGTGACGGCGCCCCCCATGCCGTCGATCTTCTCGATGTACTCGATGGCGAGCCGCTCCACGTCATCCGTGAGGGTCTCGACGAAGTACGAGCCGCCGAGCGGGTCGGCCGAGTTCGCCACGCCGGTCTCGAAGCCGATCACCTGCTGGGTCCGCAGCGCGATCGTGGCCGAGCGCTCCGTTGGCAACGCGAGCGCCTCATCGAACGCGTTCGTGTGCAGTGACTGCGTGCCGCCGAGCACCGCGGCGAGGGCCTCGATCGCCGTCCGAACGACGTTGTTCTCGGGTTGCTGTGCCGTGAGGGTGGCCCCGCCCGTCTGCGTGTGGAATCGCAACATCGCGCTGCGCGGGTCCTTCGAGCCGAACCGCTCGGTCATGACCCGCCCCCAGATCCTGCGAGCCGCCCGGAACTTCGCCACCTCCTCGAAGAAGTTCATGTGGCACGCGAAGAAGAACGACAGGCGCGGCGCGAAGTCGTCGATCCGCAGGCCGGCGTCGAGTGCCGCCTGGACGTAGGCGATCCCGTTCGCCAGCGTGAACGCGATCTCCTGGGCGGCGGTCGAGCCCGCCTCGCGCATGTGATAGCCGCTGATCGAGATCGTGTTCCACCGCGGGATCCGTTCGCCGCAGTACGCGAAGAGGTCGGTGATGATGCGCATCGAGGCCTTCGGCGGGTAGATGTACGTGCCGCGCGCGGCGTACTCCTTGAGCAGATCGTTCTGGACGGTGCCGGAGATCCGGTCGGCCGCGACACCGTGCTCCTCCGCGACAAGCTCGTACAACAGGAGAAGGATCGCGGCCGTCGAGTTGATCGTCATCGAGGTGGAGACCCGGTCGAGCGGGATGCCGTCGAGGAGCCGCCGCATGTCCTCGACCGAGTCGATCGCGACACCGGTCTTGCCGACCTCGCCCTCGGCGCGGGGATGATCGGAGTCGTATCCCATCTGCGTCGGCAGGTCGAAGGCGACGGAGAGTCCCGTCTGCCCGTGCTCGAGCAGGTAGTGGAAGCGCTCGTTCGTCTCGTCGGCCGTCGCCATACCGGCGTACTGGCGCATCGTCCACAAGCGTCCCCGGTACATCGAGGGGTAGACGCCGCGTGTGAACGGCGGCTCGCCGGGCTCTCCGAGGTCGCGACCGG
>JALYLM010000198.1 GCA_030774235.1 Actinomycetota bacterium | reverse complement strand
AACGACGCGGTCTAGTCCACGTACGGCCCGTTGAACACGGCGACCTCGCCGTACGGCTGCCCTGCCATGAGCAAGTACCGGGTCCCGGGGACGGCGTCCGCGACCGTGAACCCCTCTCCCGATCCCAGCAGGACGAGCTGTGGAGGCTTCGCTCGGCGCCGGTTCGCACCGAACGCTGCCTCGCCTTCCAGCACGTAGGCGAAGCCCTGGAACTCCGGCGGCACCTGTGTCGTGACCTGTCCGCCCTCGGGCAGCTCGACGTCGAGGATCAGCGCCGGCGTCCCCAGATGCACGGAAGAGCCCTCGCCGACCAGGACCCGAACGATCGCGTCGCCCTCGTGCCGCACCGGGATCTGATCCGGCTGTACCACCTGGGCGCTCGGTTCGACCTGCTTGTCCTTCCGGGCCAGGTTGACCCAGAACAAGACGCCGCGGAACTCTGTGTCACCCCGCCCTTCCTTGATCTCGTCCTCTCCGATGGCCTCGGCATGCCACGCACCTCGCCCCGTCCTGAGCGCCAGGAGCGCTCCCGCGGACAGGCGTGCCCGCTCGATGGCTCCGCTCGGCCCGGTGCTATGGCCCGTGCTCGCCGAGCCTTCGACCACGTACCAGAGGTTGTCGAACCCTCGGTGGGGGTGCTTGGTGTCGACGTTCTTCATGTCCGACAGCCGCATCCGCCCCTCGTGCACGAGGATGAATGGGTCGACCCGTTCGTACGGCACCGTGCGAGAGGGGAGCGCCTCCAGGACCGGCATTCCCATCATCCGGATCAGCGCGGCGTCCTCCACGAGGCTCGCGTCACGCTCCGTTTCCTCAACCTGTTGTCTCATGTCCCTCATCTCCCTCCTTGCGACATAACCGCGTTTCGAAGGTTCTGATTCCAAAGGCACTGCTTGGTCACACCTCACGGGGTAGCTCCGGATCCATCCAGCGGCCACCGTCACGGCGTACGAGTTGACTCGCGCGATCGTCGGTAGGGTAGGAGCTTCAACCGTGCTCGGTCGCTCCGATGCGGCGAGCCCGACCTGCGGGAGGGAACGCATGGGCAATCCGATCACGTGGTTCGAGATCCTCGGGCCTGACCCCGAGCAGACGGCAACGTTCTATTCCGAGCTGTTCGGGTGGCACACCCAGACGATGGAGGGCGGATACATCCTGATCGACACGCACTCCGGGAGCGGCATGAACGGCGGCATCGGCCAGCCTCCCGCCGACGGGCAGCCGGGCACCATCTTCTACGTGGAGAGCCCCGACATCCAGGCCCTGCTGGACAAGGCCGAATCCCGTGGCGGCAAGACCGTGATGCCGGTCACCGAGATCCCGGAGATGGTCATCTACGCCTCGTTCACCGACCCCTGGGGCAACCGCATCGGGCTCATGAAGGGCGACGGGAGCGGCTCCCCCGTCTCTGCCGGCGACAACCCGCCGGTTGACTGGGTGGAGATCGCCTGCAACGAGCCGCAGAAGGCTTGGGACTTCTACCGCGAGCTGTTCGGGTGGACGGTCGATGGAGACATGTCGAGTGAGGGCGGCGGGCCGGTTCACGGTTCGATCGACACTGGTTCGAAGCTCGGCGCTCGCGGCGGCATCGGCAGCTCGCCCGACGGGAAGCCGCGCGTGGACATCTACGCGGCGGTGGACGACCTGACCAAGTACCTGGAGCGCGCCGAGGGTCTGGGCGCCCGGATCTCCATGCCTGGCATGAAGGTGGACGAGCACACGGAGATCGCGATGTTCACCGACCCGCAAGGCACCACGTTCGGACTGTACGCGTCATCGAACTGAGGGGAGCCGCGCGTCGGCAGCGGAGGGGATCCCGGGGGATCTCTTCGCTCGCCGAACCCCGGTCGGAATGTCAACCCGCGTTCGGATCGTCGGTGAAGAGGCCGAACTTGTTGCCCTCGACCCTCGGTGTCCTCGCAGGTGGCGAACCAGCCCATACTCGGGATCGGGGTCTTGTCCTGCACGACCTTGCCGCCCTCCTCGAGGATCTTTGCGGCCGCCTCCTCGATCGAATCGACGTTCATCGTGAGCGTGGTCTCTGAATCATTCCCGCGCTGAAACAGCGCGCCGTTGATGCCGGGGTCGGCATCGCCCGTGGTGGCCAGCCCGTAGTACTCGGGTGCGCCGCCGTACCTCTGGAAGGTCCAGCCGAAGACCGCGGCGTAGAACTTCTCCGCTCGGTCGGGGTCGTCGACGGGAATCTCGAAATGACTTGGTCGCGATGGCATGCCGTCCTCCTGGCCTCGAGGTCAGAGCCGCTACCCTACCGCGCTCGGATTGGATGAGTGGAGGCCACCGTGCCGGATGAGATCGAAGGAGATGCAGGGTTGTGGCCGATGGCGGACCTGGTGACGCCGATGGCGATCCGGGTGGCGGCAACGCTGCGGATCGCCGACCACGTCGCACAGGGATTGCGAACCGCGCCGGAGCTGGCCCAGGCGGTGAACGCCGATACGGATGCGCTCGATCGCGTGCTGCGCCACCTCAGCACCGAGGGCCTGTTCACCCGTGACCGGTCGGGCCGGTACGCGTTGACCCCACGGGGTGAAGCGCTTCGTGATGACCATCCACACGGGGTCCGTGCACAGCTGGACGTCGAGGGCGCCATCGGTCGCGCCGACCTGTCCTTCGTCCATCTGCTTCACACCGTGCGCACCGGTGAGCCGGCATTCCCCGCGCAATTCGGTCGTTCCTTCTGGGATGACCTGTCGTCGGACGCAGTGCGTTCGGCGTCCTACGCCGCGCAGATGGGCGCCGATGTCGGCGCGTGGGCGCCCGCCATCGTTTCCGCCTACGACTGGGGATCGCTCGGTCGCGTGGTCGACGTCGGTGGCGGGAACGGAACACTCCTGATCGCATTGCTCAGCGGTTATCCGGCGCTCCGGGGCACGGTGGTGGAGCTGCCTGAGCCCGCCGACGCCGCACGGAAGGCGTTGACCGCAGCCGGCCTCGCGGAGAGGGCCGACGTCGTCGTCGGGAGCTTCGTCGATCCGTTGCCACCGGGCGCCGGAGGCTACGTGCTCTCGGCCATCATCCACAACTGGAACGACGACGCGGCGCAGACCATCCTCCGACGATGCGCGGAAGCGGCGGGTTCGACGGGCGCGGTGTTCGTCGTGGAAAAGATCGGTGCCGACGGTGAGTCGCCGAATACCGAGATGGACCTGCGGGTGCTCGCCTATTTCGGCGGGCGGGAACGGGGCCTCGCCGAGCTGACCGCACTCGCCGCCGATGCCGGGCTGAGGGTGGCCGCGGTGCACGCCGCGGGGGCTACACCGGTGGTCGAACTGACAGCTCTCTAGGGAGTCACGCGGCCGTGCGCTTTGCCTGTCGCCTCGACGGCGGTCGCTCGCTTCCCTCGTCGGTCGTCGTCGCCCCGCCCGTCCCCCGCGACGAAGCGACGAGCCAGACGACCACGACGACGGCGACCCACGTTGCGCCCAGCGCGTAGCCCCCGAGGACGTCGGTCATCCAGTGGGCCGCCAGGTACAGGCGTGATGCACCCACCACAAGCGCGACGGCCATTGCCGAGCTCCACAGGACCCCTTTCGCTCGAAGCGATCGGCCGATCCCTAGCACGACGGCAAGCGTCGCGTAGAACGCGATCGATTGCGTCGCGTGTCCGGAAGGAAACGCCGAACCCGAGTAGTGGCCGATCCAGATGGCGGACGGGGGTCGCGGTCGATCGACGAGCGGTTTCACGATGTCGTACAGGCCGATCGCACCGGCCACCGCCCCGGCAAGGAGCGTGAGCGGCTGCCATCGGCGATGGCGAAGGACGAAGAAGAACCCGACGATCAGCGCTGCGGGGACGACGACGGCCGTCGACCCGAGCCACGTGACGATCCTCATGACGTTCGTGAGCCAGTCGGTCCGATGCGCGACGATCCACGCCGAGACGCGAGGGTCCACGAGGGCGGCCTCGTCGTGGCCCACCACGTCCTGCGTGAGGGCGCCGAAGGCCCACGCCGAAAACGATCCCGCCGCGATGGCGAACGTGAGCCAGAACCCGCGGGGACTCCTCGGATCGAGACGGCGCCTACCCCAGGCCACCTGCCGGGGGAACTGGCGCCTCATCCACGCGAGCGGCGGTGTCGCGGCCAGTTCGTCGAGGAAAGCTTCCAGGCCGGGGGAGCGCGCCGCAAGCCGGCGGAGCAGGCGGGCCGCAACGAGGCCCACGACGACGAGGGCGAGCAGCACGAGCCCCACGCGGCTCGCGATCTTCTCAACGTGGTGGTAGTTCGCCCCCGCGAGATAGCCGAGCACCGCGAAGCCGGTCCCCCACAGGAGGCCTCCGGCCACGTTGTACGCGAGGAAGGACGGGTAGTGGACGCCCGACATCCCCGCCAGCCCCGGCACGAGCACCCGCAGCGCCGCCGTGAAGCGACCGAAGAAGACCGCGCTCCCCTTGCGCCGCCGCACGTACCCCTGTGCGGATTCCAGGTGCTTGTCGAGGTCGTTTCGGATGACGGGCAGCCGGCCCAACGTCCCGTGCAGGAGGTGGGTCCCCCACCGTCGGCCGACCAGGTATCCGACGGAGTCCCCGATGATCGCGCCGACGACGGCGGCCGCGATGACGGACCACAGAGGGATCCGTCCCTGCGAGGACACGACCCCACCGAGGATGACCGCGATCTCGCCGGGAAAGACGAAGCCGACGAAGGCCGAGGCCTCCAGCGCCGGGACGGCGAACACGAGGGCCAGGACCAGCCAGCCCGGTAGCGACAGGATGTGTTCCGTGATGCTTGCGAGGACGTCCACGGCTCCCACGGCGGCTCAGCCCGGTCCGGGGTCCTCGCGCATCGCCCTTGGCTCGAACAGACGGATGAGCCGGTCAAGCGTCGCAGGATCGCCGCGCCAGTGCTCGGCGACCACGTCTCGTCCGGCGGTCCGCAGAAGATGGCGCAGGATGAGCGCGGCCACCACGGCATCGTCGAGGGGACCCAGGACCGGGATGAACTCCGGGATGAGGTCGATGGGAGAGGCGACCCATGCCGCGCCGAAGAGGAGGAGCGCCTTGGACCGTCGCGGCACCCGAGGATCACGGACCAGGCCTTTGAACAGCCCGAGGAGGTTCGGCAGCAAGGCCGCCACCTCCCGCGCCGCGGTGCGGCGCCCCGCGAGAAGCAGCGACCCGACGGCGACGATGTAGACGCCGGCGACCACGGCCAGAGCGATCAGGAGCGTCCGGGCCACGGCGCCTCTGCGTTCATCGTCCTCAGTATCTCCTCGTGGAGGATGCGCGGCCGCCGTTAGGCCACGACGGCGAGCGCTTCGACCTCCAGGATGTAGCCGGGCTGGAAGAGCGCGGCGACCTGCACCGCGGTGCTCGCGGGTGGACGGTCGGTATCGATGTGGCGATCCCTGATCTCCCGGACCACGGGCAGGATCGAGATGTCCGTGGTGAACACGCCGAACTTGATCACGTCCGCGAACGTGGCCCCGGCGGCCGCGAGGGCCGACCGGAGGTTCTCGAAGACCCGCTCGGCCTGCGCCCGAGGGTCGTCGGCCCCGACGAGCTCGCCGCGGGCATCCATCGCAACCTGACCGGCGATCGCGACCATCCGACCGCTCGCCGCCACCGCGTGGCTATACCCCTTGCCGGGCGCCAGACCCGCGGGCGCGAGGTGGTGCTCCATCCCCGTGTTCGAGTTCCTCATCGCTTCTCCTTCCACGTCCTCCGTCCGAACGAGTTGGAGGGTAGCCGGATAGGATCGGCAAGCGATGACGTTCCGAGGGTGGCCGGCGGAGGCCTTGGAGTTCTTCGAGGAGCTCGAGGCCGACAACTCCAAGGCGTTCTGGCAGCGGAACAAAGCCCTGTACGAGTCGACGGTTCGCGCGCCGATGGAGGAGCTTCTCGCCGAGCTCGAGCCCGAGTGGGGCGAGGGACGGATCTTCCGGCCCTATCGCGATGTCCGGTTCAGCGCCGACAAGTCCCCGTACAAGACCCAGATCGGCGCAACCGTGGGTGACGGCTACGTGCAGCTGAACGCGGAGGGTCTCGCGGCCGGCTCCGGCATGTGGGAGATGGCCCCGGACCAGCTCGAGCGCTACCGGCGGACGGTCGCCGACGATCGATCCGGCGGGGAGCTCGCGAGCATCGTGACGAAGGCCGCGGCCGCGGGGCTCGAGATCACCGGCCACGGGATCCTGAAGACCGCTCCGAAGGGCTACCCGAAGGACCATCCGAGGATCGAGTTGCTCCGCTACAAGGGCATCGTCGCCTGGCAGGAGTGGCCCGCGGGGCCGTGGCTCGGGACGCGGCGAGCCAAGGATCGGATCGTGAAGTTCCTCGGGCTCTCCCGGCCGCTCAAGGAGTGGCTGCGGGCGAACGTGGGTCCCTCGACCCTCTCGCCTTCGATGCCCGGGGCCCGTCGCTGATGAGGCCTTCGTTCGGTTCGAGGACGTCCGCGAGGACACTGGCTCGCGACTACCGGCGACGGCCGCTACCCTGGAACGGATGGACGAGCGGATCCGGCGCGTCGGCGACTCCGTGGTGGTGGCCGCGGAGCAGGTAGGCGACTTCCTCGCCTCGCCGGCGGGCCGGCGGCTCCGCCACCGTCTCGCGACCGGGCTCATCGTGACGACGCCCCTGCTCTTGCGAAGCCGTCTCCTCCGGCGCTGGCCTCTGCTCCGGGCCGTCGAGGCACTCGGTGGCGCCGCGCTCGTGATCAAGCTCGCCGAGGCGATCCGCGACTGGGAACGAGAGGGCGGGCGCCGGGACACGATCGTCCTCGACGTCCCGGCCGTCGACGGCGGAACCGACTGAAGGCTTCCGCCGTGCGAGCATCCTCGGGATGAGGTCCGCGCCCCGGCTGGAAGCGGACGAGCGGCCGTTCGCCGTCGTCGACATCGGTTCGAACTCCGCACGCATGATCGTGTTCCGGCTGCGCGACGGCGATCACCTCGACGTGATCGAGGACGCGCGCGCGCCGCTGCGGCTGGCTCGCGACCTGCGCGACTCCGACGAGCTCGGGGCCGACGCGATCGATCGCACGGTGGAGGCGCTCCGCGATTTCCTCGCTGTGGCGCACGGCGCGGGCGCGGCCCGCATGATCGCGGTCGCGACATCGGCCGTGCGTGACGCGACCGACGGGCACGTCCTCGTGGAGCGAGCGCAACGCATCGGGGTGCCGCTGCAGACGATCGACGGCGATCACGAGGCCCGGCTCGGCTTCTTCGGAGCCGTCCACGACCTGCCCGTGACGAGCGGCCACACGATGGACGTCGGCGGCGGCAGCGTCGAGCTGTCTCGGTTCCGCGAGCGGCGGCTGGAATCGTCGTGGACGCTGCCGCTCGGCTCGCTCCGAGTGAGCGACCGGTTCCTGACGTCGGACCCACCCACCGCTCGCGAGGTGGGAGCCCTCCGCAAGACGGTGGAGGCGGAGCTGGTCCGAGCCGGGATCGGCGAGCTTCCCTCGGGGGGCGACCTCGTCGGGATCGGCGGCACAGTTCGGAACCTCGCGAAGGTCGACATGCGCCGAACGGACTATCCCCTGCCCCTGCTCCACGGATACGAGCTGACGGCGAAGCGCCTGGCGAGCCTCGTCGACGACCTCGCGGGGCGTCCGATGAAGCGACGCGCCCAGGCGCCGGGGCTGAACCCGGACCGCGCGGATACCATCGTGGGGGGCGCCCTCGTCATCCAGGGCATCGCGATCCACCTCGGCGTCGATGGGATCGTCGTGTCGAGCCGGGGCCTTCGCGAGGGTCTCGCGCTCGCCACGGCCGGAGGAGAGGTGCCGTCCCCCGCGTGGGTCCGGGCGATCTCGGTCGGCACACTGGCAGGGCGATTCGCAACATGGAACGCGGCCGTGGCCGAGCGGCGAGCCGGGCTTGCGGCTGCGCTGCAGGAATCGCTCGACCCCCAGGCTCCGGAAACCATCCGCGAGATGCTGCAGCACGCGGCGATGCTGCTGGATGTCGGGAGGGCGATCGACTACTACGAGCGCTTCGATCACGCGGCGATGATCGTGACGGCGGCCGACCTCGCCGGGTTCTCGCACGCGGCGCTCGGGGCCTTGACCGCGGTCCTGCGACAGGCCGACGACGACACCCGCTTGGGGCCGTACGGACGGCTGCTGCGTCGCGACGACCGGCAGGCGGTCCTGAGGGCAGCGATCACGTTGATCATCGCCGACGAGCTGAACCGGCGCATCCCTCCGGACCTCCCGGCGCCGATCTCGTGCAACTGGTTACGAGACGGATTCGAGGTCGTGGCCCCGGTCCCGCCGGGGTGGCGTCCGCGGCGAGTTGCCGATCGGTTCCGAAAGGTATTCGGCCGGCCGTTGATCGTGGTCGCGAACGAGACCGTGAGCCCGCTCGCGTCGGGGGCCCCGCCCGACTGAGCCAATCACGGGGCCCAGATCGAGGAACCGCAGGCGCACGTCGTCACCCGGAGCGTCGCCGCAGGGCGTCGTTCGAGGCCACCGCGAGACGCGTGTGCAACTCGGGGTCGGTGGGTCGGTCGATCAGCTCGAGGGCAAGCAGCACCGCCCCCACGACCGGCGGTGCCTCCAACCTCGCGGGTCTCGCGAACCTTGCGTACCGCTTGAGCGTGTACTCGAGCGCAGACGTGAGGATCCTGCTGTCGTTGCGAAACATACCGCCGGTCAACACCAGCTCGAACTCCGATTCATCCATGCTGAGCCGCCGCGCGACGTGGCCGGCTGCGTCGCCGAGGGATGAGCCCGCGTGCTCCAGGATCCGGCGCGCGGCGAGGTCGCCGGCGTCGGCGGCGGCGACGACGATGGTCGCGTATCCGGCATCGGGGATCCGCCCTCTCGCGACGTTCTCGAGGAACTCCATCGGGGAGGCGCTGTCGGTAGCCTCACAGAGTCGCTCGGTCAGGGCGGTTCGCGGGCCATGGCCTTTGAACTCGGCGGCCACGGCCGTGATCGCCTCGGCCGAGACATCCGTTCCGCTGCCGAAGTCACCGAACATGGGTCCGAGGCCGAACGTCCGCGCTGTCTCGCCGGCCGGATTCCGGCCGGAGACGACCGACCCCGTTCCGGCGATCACGACCACGCCCCAGGGATGATTCGTGCCCGCCCGAAGGGCGACGAACGAGTCGTTCACGATCCGGGACGGCGCGTGGATGCCGAGCGCGATCGGGATGCCACTCATCCGCTCCTCGTCGGACGGGAAGTCCACCCCCGCAAGGCCGAAAATCGTCGCCTCGATGCCGGCGGGCCCCGTACCGGCGTCGGCGAGCGCCTCGCGAACGGCGGCCTTCAGCGCCGCGGCGGCCGCGTCGATCCCGACGTCCTCCCAGTTCGACGGCCCGGACATCCCGAAGCCCAGGAGGCCGCCGTCCCCGTCCGCGATCGTCGCGTGGGTCTTCGTTCCCCCGCCGTCGACACCGAGCACGACGGTCATTCCGACGCCGCGGATGCCGAAGCGTATGCGCGCTGCACGACGTCCATCACCACTCGCCCGTCTTCACCGCTGGGTTTCGGCTGACGCCCTTCCGCGATCGCCTCCAGGAACTCCCGCACCTGCGCCGTATACATCGGCTGGGTGCAGTGCTCGTAGTCCTCGGCCGGCGCCTCCGGCGGCCAGATCCGACCATACCCGTTCGTTCCGTACACCTCGGTGTCCGCCTCCAGGCCACCGAGGTGAGGTTGCCACCAGCCGGACTCCACGACGCTGTTGGTTCCGTTCGACCACGAGATCAGCAGGATCCCGTCGTCGTCGACCGAGTAGCGGCCGTCGGCATATCGCGTTCCGACGGCTGCGCACACCCGGATCGGTTCGGGGTCGCCCAGGAGGAATCGCGCCGTGTCGATCGCATGCACGCCCATGTCGAGGAGCGCCCCCCCACCGGCCAGCGCCGGGTCGATGAACCAACCGGTTGGTCCCCAGCCGGCGTGAACACCGTAGCCCCGCGTCTTGACGATCTCGCCGAGCTCTCCGGCCGCTATCCGGTTGCGAACCGCGATCACCTCGTCGCGGAACCGCCAGCAGTGCGCGACCATGAGGAACGCACCCGAGGCCCGCGACGCCTCGATCATCGCCTGGCTCTCGGCGACGGTCGTTGCCATCGGCTTCTCGACCATGACGTGCTTCCCGGATCGCAGCAACGCGATCGACTGCGGCGCGTGGAGGGCGTTGGGCGTGGCGACGATGCCGGCGTCGATATCCGGGGCGGCCGCCAGTGCCTCCCAATCGGTCGTGACGCGTCGGATCCCGTGCTCGGCGGCGAACGCCGCGGCCGTCTCCCGGCGGTGGTTCGCCACGGCGACCAGCTCGCCTCCGAAGGCGAGCACCCCACGCGCATGGAAGCCCTGGACCCAGCCGCAGCCGAACAGCGCCACCCGCGTCATGGGCGTGACGCTACCCTTTCACCCCCGTCAGCGTGACGCCTTCGATGAAGACCTTCTGGGCGAGGACGAACAGGACGATGACCGGGAGCATGAACATCAGGGACGCAGCCATCTGGAGGTTCCACAGCACGCCGCGGTGGATCGTCGTGAACTGCGACAACCCGACCGACAACGTCCAGATCCGCTCGTTGCTTCCGCTGTACAACAGGGGTCCGAAGAAGTCGTTCCAGCAATAGAGGAACTGGAACAGGCCCACCGCCATGATGGCGGGCTTCGCGAGCTTCACGATGACGTGCCACAGGATCTGGAACTCGTTCGC
>JALYLM010000197.1 GCA_030774235.1 Actinomycetota bacterium | reverse complement strand
CGGGGCCACGGCGCTGACGACATGTCGGCGCACAACGTTCCGCTCGTGATCCTGGGCGCGGGGATCCTGTGGTTCGGCTGGTTCGGCTTCAACGCTGGAAGCGCGCTCACGTCGGGAGCGCTCGCCTCCAGCGCGTTCGTAAACACCCAGCTCGGTGCGGCCGCCGCGGTGCTTGGGTGGATCCTCGTGGAGCGAACTCGGACCGGGAAGGTGACGGCACTCGGCGCCGCGACTGGAGCGGTCGCCGGCCTCGCGACGATCACTCCCGCAGCAGGATTCGTCCAGCCGATGGCCGCGATCCTGATCGGGCTGGTAGCGGGGGTGGCGTGCTTCCTGGCCGTCGGCGCAAAGATCCGGCTCGGCTACGACGATTCGCTCGACGTCGTCGGGGTGCACATGGTCGGCGGAGTCATCGGAGTCATGCTGACCGGGGCGTTCGCGAGCCTGGCGATCAATCCGGCCGGAGCCCCGGCGAGCCTAGCCCAGGTGGGCAGGCAGGGCGTGCTGGCAGGCGTCACCCTGGTGTTCTCGTTCGTGGCGACGCTCGTGATCTTGAAGATCACCGACGTCACGGTCGGCCTGCGCCTCAGCGAGGATGACGAGATCGCGGGGCTCGATCTCACACAGCACGGCGAGGTCGCCTACCGCTTCTGAGAAGACTCCGTATTCATCAGGATCGATGCCTTCGAGTCCCGTCTCCTACGGGACGAACCCGTAGATCGTCGCGGGCGAGCCCGATCCATTCGAGTTTCGGGGTCCGCCGACCACGATCCACGAGCCCGCGGGCGGAAGCGCGCCCACGTTCGTGAGGTTCTCGAGGTCGATGCGGTGACGGTGGAACACGAGCGAGCTCTCGCGGAAGTTCTCGTCCGTCCCCGGGTCGGGCCCGAACGTGTCGGTTCCGAGCGCGCCGCGCAAGCCAAGCACTCCGCGAGCGATCAGCCAGTGGACGGCCCGGAGCGAGAACCCGGGCTGGTGGAGGCCGGGCATCCCGCTCCCGCAGTTGTAATAGGTGTGATCGCGAGGGGCGGAGTCCGATCCCCAGAACGAGTCGCATCCGGTCCGGAGGATGACGGCGGCGTTCTCCGGCATCGGACCGTACGTCGCCTCCCATCGCTCGAGGTCGGCAACGCTGAGCCGGTAGTCCACGTTGTGAGCCACCCGGCTTCGGATGTCGATCACCACGGCGGGCAGCACCAGGTCGGCCGGGTCCAGCTGGTCCGCGCACAGCGCGTCGACGTGGAAGTGGCAGGGCGCCCCCCAGTGAGTGCCGGTGTGCTCGCCTTCGCGGACGTATTGGAGGTAGTACCCGTCGTTCGGCACCGTGAAGGCGGTGGTCATGAAGAACCTCGGATCGCCGGGGAAACCGGGCGTCCTCCTTGGGTCGTTGATGTGGCTGAGGAACACGACCCTGTGAAAGCCAGCCACCGTATGCGAGGTGGCGCTTCGGGCCGGCCGAGCGGCGAGCCCTCCGAGACTGAATCCCGCGACCGTGCCGACGAGCATCCCGAGCAGTGTCAGCCGGACCGCCGCGGGTGTGGTTCGACGTCGAGATCTGCGCATGTCTCCCTCCCCAACTTCTCGCCACGAGGCGGTCTCGCGACTCTTCGTCCGATGACGTTTGGTCAGGCAGTGCTGCGTCGGTCGAGATCCGAGAGTCGATCGGCCAAGGTGGTGAGCATGCGCACCGCGATGGCCGGCTCGTCGATGAGGACTGCACGCAGATCGGCTGCGGACAGTGTCAAACATTCCATCGGTGTCTCGGCGACGACACTCGCGGATCGCGGTGCCTTGGTCAAGATTGACATCTCGCCGAAGAAGTCGCCAGGACCGAGACGCTTGATGGTCTTCCCTCGCCGCGTAACCTTCGCATCGCCGTTCAGGACGACGTAGAACACGGAGCCCGCGGCGTCCTCTTTCACCAGTTGCTCGCCGGCGCGACAGCTCCGAGCCGCGCTCACCCTGGCGATCTTTCGCAGATGCGTCTTGGCAAGGCCCTCGAAGAGCGGCGCTCGCGCGAGCAGCGTCATCTGCTCCGACAGCCGGTGTCGAAGGGCACGACCACCTCCGCGGCCGGTGGGCTCGTGTGTCCAAGCGATACGGGGTTCCGACATCGGCTCCTCCCGCCGTCACGACGCCGAATCGCGGCGAAGCTCGCCCGTCGGATTGTAGATCGACGACCCGTCGAGACGCGCGGCTTGGGCGACGGCCGTCCCCGGAGAGTGCCGCACATCGGGACGTCGCGCTTCGATCGCGCGGTCCTGCTCGTCGCCGTCCCGATGCACGCGGATCTGCGAGAGGCCGACGTTCGCCAGGGTCGTCGCCACTTCGCCGGCCTGGTCGCCGCCGATCTCCAGGAGCACGCTGCCGCCCGGGCCGAGCCAGCGCGCGGCCGCTTCTGCGGCTCGCACGAGCACCGCCGTTCCGCGCCGTCCGCCGTCGAGCGCTCGACGGGGCTCGTTGGCGAGCACGTCTCTCGGCAGAAGGTGGAGCTCTTCGGTGGGCACGTAGGGGACCACGGCCGTGATGACGTCGATGCGCTCGCGCAACGACGGCGACAGCGGCTCGTCGAGGTTGCCCACGAGCGCACGAACGCCGTTCCCTCGCGCACATGCGACGGCCACCGGGTCGATGTCCGTGGCGATCACGGCGGCTCGCGGACGCGCCGAGGCGAGGACGGCGGCCACGGCCCCGCTGCCGGTGCAGAGGTCGACGGCGATCCCGGCGGCAGGCAGGAGAGAGACCGCCCGGCGCGCCAGCGCCTCCGTGTGCGGCCTGGGCACGAACACGCCGGGATCGACGCGGACCCGGACGCCGCAGAAGCGCACCAACCCGATGATCCAGGCCAGCGGTTCGCCTCGCAGGCGGCGAGCGATCAACTCCTCGATCGGTCCGACGCCCTCGTTCGATGCCCTGAGTAGCGCGTCGGCCTCCGCACTCGGAGCGACGCAACCACCCTCCGCCAGTGCGTGGAGGACTCGCTTCCGTTCCTCGCTCGTCGGCTCGTCCATGTGTGGATGGATCACAGCCTGAACAACGGGGTGGTGATTGTGAAACGGAGCGCTCCACCGACTGAGTCGACATCCCCAAGGCCAGCAGTGTCGACACCGAGCCGGCCAGCAGCGCTCAGGGGCCGGTTTAAGAGAGCCGGGCGATCCTCGGCGACCAGTTCGCGCTGGATCAGAGCAACTCCGCCATGCACGAGAGCGGGGTGCTCGAGGATCGCGCCGACATCAGATCTGCGCGACGACCTCGCATACTTCGACCTTGTCGAAGGTGACGAAATCAGGCCTGGGGGCATTCTGTGCCATGTCGGCAGCGGCGCGAGCAGCCTCTTCGTTCTCGAAGAGGATCGTGGAGTAACCGTGAAATCCGTCCGGCGACTGACACCAGTATCCGGCGACGACCCCCGGAGCCTGCTTTACTCGCGGCACCACGTCGGTTTCGAGCTGAGCTCGGCCTTCCTCATCGTGACCGGGCTCGATGCGCACCTGCACGACAAGAGCATGCATGAGAACCTCCTCTCGTCTTGGCTACGACCCCACAACTCTAGGCACCGTCGCGCGCTTTGTCCTGGGAGGCGC
>JALYLM010000196.1 GCA_030774235.1 Actinomycetota bacterium | reverse complement strand
GGAGGGGCACCCATCGATCAGGCCGACGGCGTCGAAGACCCTCCGGGCGTGTACTCGGCCGGCACCGGGGTGCCCGGGAAGTACTTCGCATAGATCTGGGCGTACTCGCCGTCGTCGATGACCTGCTTCAACCCCGCGTTCCAAGCCGTCACCAGGTCGGGGGCCGTCGGGGCGAACGCGAACGCGTACTTCTCGTTCGTGTCGATCGGCTCGACGACCTTCACGTCGTTCATCGACGCGGCGATCGCGTACGAGGACGACTCGTCGTTGATCACGCCGGTGATGTTCCCGGCGCTGAGGTCGCGGAACGAGTCCGTCGCGCTCGTGTATGTCTTGATCGTGATCCCCTTGGACTGGAGGTTGTCGATCGCCCACTGGAGCCCGGTCGATCCCTTCTGCCCGCCCACCGTGTCGCCGGCCTTCAGCTGGTCCGTGCTCGTGATGTCGGGCGACTGTGCGCTGTTGACGGACAGCGACTGGCGAGAGTTGTAGTAGAAGTTCGAGAAGGACACGGTCTGCGCGCGCTTGGCGCCCGTCGCGCCGGTGGCCGTCACGGCCGCGGCGACCATGTCGAACTGACCGTTCGCGACGGCGGTGAAGATCGTGTTGAAGTTCGCCTTCACCCACTTCACGTGCGCCTTGTCGAAGCCGAGCTTCGCCGCGACGGCGTCCGTCATCTCGACATCGAAGCCGACCGGCTCGCCGTTTTTCACGCTTTCGAACGGTGCGTAATCGAGGCACGATCCCACGCTGATGAACCCCGGCGTGATCGTCTTCGGGACCGATGCGGACGCGCCGGTGGTACCGGTCGCCGCCGGGGTGGCGCTCTTCGCACACGCGACGCCGCCGAGCGCCAGCGCCGTCACGATGCACGCGAACCGCAGGTTCGGAAGCCTCACGTCGTTCCCCCCGTTCAGTCGACTCGAGACCGTGGACGACTATAGGCGCAAGTCGCGGCGGCGGGCAACGACGTCGTCGACCCTACGGCTCGACGCCGGTTGCGACCCAACGAAGACCACGCGCGCGGTACGTGGGCACCCGGCTCCCGTCGACCGACCCGTCGGACCCGAATCGGTACCCGCCCGCAACTCCGGGGGCATCGTAGATCCGGGCCAGCCCTGCGCCGACGGCGCCTCTCGTTCGCGCGCCGCCTTCGATGAGTCCCAGCAGGATGCCGGCCGCATCCCACCCCTCGGCCGCGTAAGGCCCCGGCTCCAGGCCGGTGGCCGCCTGGTAGTCGTGGACGAAGCGTTGTGCTCCCGGATCCGCGGACGTCGTCACGTCGGCGCACGGGCACGTCACGATCGTGCCCTCGGCGCCCGCCGCCTGGGTCAGATACGAGCGCACCTTCATCGCGTCGGCTCCGGCGATCGGGATGTCGACCAGACCTCCGGACGAGAGCGCGTCGCGGAGTGACCGCGCGCCGTCCGGGAACCCGGTCCACCCCACGACCCGGCAGTGCGCGGCGCGGATGCTCGACACGGCCTGCCCGAGCGAACCCTGATCGTGCGGCGGTGCGACGAACCGCGCCGCGATCGTCGTCTCCAGGGACGCGTCCACCATCGCTCGGAGCCCGGAGGCGTACGGGGAGCCGTCGTCACCGAGGCAGGCGCTCCCGCCTTGGGCCGTGTCGGCGTCGAGAGCCGCGGCGAGGGTCGCGGCCTGGACGTCTTGGCCGGCGACCAGGCGGCGCCAGACGGCACCCGAGGGCGGAACCGGGTCCACCGGGGAGAGGCTCAGCACGGGAAGCCCCGCGCGCGCGAACACGGCGGCGACCTCGGCCGGCTCGCCCCAGAACGGCGCCACGACGACCGCGACGTATGCGGCGTCGGCCGCGACCCGCCGAGCGAACCGCAGGGCGACCGCCGCGTCGCCGCGGGTGTCGAACGGCTCGGCCCTCAACACCACGGGCGCGCCGGACCCGTCCTCCACCAGCGCCAGTTGCAGCGCCCGGAACGAGGGGGAGACGAGCTCGAGCGTATCGTCGATCGACAGATCCTGGAAGAAGGCGACCTTGAGCGTGGGGATCGCGTGCGACGGCGGGGGGGATCCGGTGCACGACAGGAGCGAGCACGCGAGGGCAAGATGCAGCGCTGCACGACCGGGTCGGTGCACGGGACCGTGGGCGCGGACGGTCCGCGCGTTCCGGGCCGGTAGTCTAGGCCGCGGCCGGGATGGCGGAATCGGCAGACGCGCGGGTCTCAAAAACCCGTGGGCTTCGGCCCGTGAGGGTTCGATCCCCTCTCCCGGCACCGGCCCGGTGAGTCAGACGACGTGCCCCTCCGGCGTCTGTTCCCCCCGAGCGAACCGCTCCAACGCCAACCCGGCGACGTCGACGGTGCGGGCTCGCCCGTCCACGATCAACTCGGCCAGGAGCTTGCCCACGACC
>JALYLM010000195.1 GCA_030774235.1 Actinomycetota bacterium | reverse complement strand
ACGTTCCCGTTGAGCCGAACCCGCCCTCGCCGCGGAGCGACGATGGCAACTCCTCGACCCACGCCGGTGCGACCGGGGGAACCGCGACGATCACGAGCTGAGCGATCCGATCACCCCGCGCGATCCGCACGGACTCCTCGCGGTCGAGGTTCACCACCGCGCAGACCACCTGTCCGCGATACTCGGCGTCGATCAGGCCCGGCGCGTTCGCGAGCGTCAGACCCTTCCTCGACGCGAGCCCCGACCGCGGCAGAACGAGCCCCGCGTGGCCCTCCGGGATCGCGACCGCGACGCCGGTCGGCACCATCGCCCGCTCCCCCGGGCCGACCTCGAGATCTTCGATCGCGCACAAGTCGAGTCCCGCATCCGCCGGGTGCTGGGCCAGGGGGAGCCGGGCGCCGGGATCGAGCCTTCGGAACGGCAGCTCCATCAGTGCGGTTCGACCAGCTCGAGACGGTTGCCGAACGGGTCCCGGACGTGCACGCGGTTGAAGCCCTCGAGCGGAACGTCGTCGGTGACCCGGTAGCCGGCGGCCTCGATCCGCTCCCGCAGTGTCTCCAGATCCCGCACGAGGAACGCCGGGTGCGCCTTGCGCGCGGGGGTGAAGGGTTCCTCGATCCCGAGGTGGACCTCCAGGTCCGGGCCCCGGAACCACGCGCCTCCCCGCGGTGCCAGCTCCGGCGGCTTCGGGACCTGCTCGAGACCTAGGATCATGCCGTAGAAGCGGGTCGCGGCCTCCTCCTCGCCCGGGGGCATCGCGAGCTGCACGTGGTGCAGCCCGACCAGCCCGGACTCACCCTCGGTCACGCGTCACCTCCGTCGCTCGACGCGCGTGAGCCGGGGACGAGCCCCGGCCCACGGTCGCGCGGTGCCTGATTCTACGAGCAGCCGCTGGTACTGCCGCAACTGGGGCAGAGGTAGCACGATCCGGCCGGCTGCATCTTCGAGCCGCATTGATAGCAGAGCGGCGCGTCCAGCGTCCTCGCCGTCTGCTTCTCGATGATCTCGATCATCGAGGGAGGCTCGGCCGTGGGCGACCCCGCCGTCTGCTCGTCCGCCGATCCACCGGTCTCGCGTTTGGCCGCCTCCTTGCGCTCCGCGATGGACGCGACGCCGAGCCCCTCGCGCGTCTGCGCGGGCAGGTGATCGAGGGCGAGCCTGCGGAACACGTAATCGACCAGCGAGGATGCGAATCGGATGTCGGCGTCGTTCGTCATTCCCGACGGCTCGAACTTCATGTTGATGAACTTCGCCACGAACGCCTCCAGGGGCACGCCGTACTGCAGACCCAGGGAGACCGCGATCGCGAAGGCATCCATGACGCCCGAGAGCGTCGACCCCTGCTTCGAGGTCTTCAGGAAGATCTCCCCGACGCCGTCGTCGGGGTACGAGCCCGCGGTGATGTAGCCCTCGGCGTCGCCCACCTGGAACGACGTCGTGACCGACGGCCGGCTTTGCGGCAGTCGCCTGCGCACGGGCTGCGCCAGCTCGGCCGCCGGCGCCACGGCGGCCTTCGACTTCTTCTTGTCGGCCGACAGCGGCTGCGCGACCTTGCAGTTGTCGCGGTAGATCGCCACCGCCTTCAGCCCGAGCTTCCACGACTCCGCGAAGAGCTGCTCGACCTCCTCGACCGTAGCCTCCTCCGGCATGTTCACCGTCTTCGAGATGGCGCCGGAGATGTAGGGCTGGGCGGCGGCCATCATCCGAACGTGGCCCATGTAGTGGATCGGCTGGGCCCCCATCGCCGTATCGAACACGGCGTAGTGCTCGGCCTTCAGATGCGGAGCGTCGACGACCGAGTTGTGTTCGGCGATGTAGGCGACGATGTCGCCCGCCTGCTCCTCGTCGTAGCCGAGCCGCTCGAGCGCGCGCGGCACGGTCTGGTTCACGAACTGCATCGTGCCTCCGCCGACGAGCTTCTTGGTCTTGACGAGCGCGAGCTCGGGCTCGATGCCGGTGGTGTCGCAGTCCATCATCAGGCCGATCGTGCCGGTGGGCGCAAGCACCGACGCCTGCGCGTTGCGATACCCGTGCTGCTCGCCGAGGGCGATGGCATCGTCCCACGCCTGCTTCGCCGCCGAGAGCATCCCCTCGGGGACCTGCTCGGCGTCGATCTGATCCACGGCGGCCCGGTGCTTGCGCATCACGCGCAGCATCGCGTCGGCGTTCGGTGCGTAGGCATCGAACGGCCCCATCGCCTCGGCGATCCGCGCCGAGGCGCGGTACGCGTGTCCGGTCATGATCGCGGTGATGGCCCCGGCCCACGCCCGACCCCCGTCGGAGTCGTAGGGCAGACCCCTGGCCATCAGCAGCGCCCCGAGGTTCGCGTAACCCAGGCCGAGCTGACGGAACGCGCGCGCGTTCTCGCCGATCTTCTCGGTGGGATAGCTCGATTCGCTCACGAGCATCTCCTGTGCCGCGAACACGATCTCGACGGCGCGCCGGAACGCCTTCACGTCGAAGTTGCCCTCGTCGTCAAGGAACTTCATGAGGTTCAGCGACGCGAGGTTGCAGGCGCTGTTGTCCAGGTGCATGTACTCGCTGCATGGATTCGAGGCGTTGATCCGCCCCGAGGCCGGGCACGTGTGCCACTCGTTGATCGTCGTGTCGTACTGCATGCCGGGGTCGGCGCACTGCCATGCGGCCTCGGCGATCTGCCGCATGAGGTCGCGCGCCCGGGCCGTCTGGATCGTCTCTCCCGTGAGGATCGCCTTCAGCTTCCAGTCCTGGTCCTGCTCGTACGCCCGCATGAACTCGTCCGTCACCCGCACGGAGTTGTTCGCGTTCTGGTACTGGATCGAGTAGCTGTCCCGGCCGTCGAGGTCCATGTCGAATCCGGCGTCGCGAAGCGCGCGCGCCTTCTCCTCCTCGTGGGCCTTGCACCAGATGAAGTCCTCGACGTCGGGGTGGTCGACGTCCAGGATCACCATCTTCGCGGCGCGCCGCGTCTTCCCCCCGGACTTGATCGTGCCCGCGCTGGCGTCGGCGCCGCGCATGAAGCTCACCGGCCCTGACGCCGTGCCGCCGCCGGCGAGCGACTCCTTCGACGACCGGATCCGAGACAGGTTGATCCCCGAGCCCGACCCACCCTTGAAGATCGTTCCCTCCTCGACGTACCAGTTGAGGATGGACGACATGTGGTCCTCGACCGACAGGATGAAACACGCGCTGCACTGCTGAGGCGTGTCGGGCACGCCGACGTTGAACCACACCGGCGAGTTGAACGCGGCCTTCTGCGTGAGGACGAGATGCGTCAGCTCATCCGCGAACACCTGCCCATCGCGCTCCGAGGCGAAATATCCGTTCTTGTGGCCCCACCCTCGGATCGTGTCGACGACGCGGCCGGCGAGCTGGCGCACGCTCGACTCACGCTGGGGTGTGCCGAGCGAGCCGCGAAAGTACTTCTGGGCGACGATGTTCGTGGCGTTCTGCGACCACGTGACGGGGAACTCGACGTCGCGTTGCTCGAATGCGTTGCCGCCCTCCTTGTAGTTCGGAATCACGGCATCGCGAACCTCCCACTCGACGTCGTCGAACGGGTGCCGACCCTCCGTCGTGAAGTAACGCTTGAACGTCAGGCCCTGACGGATGACCTCGACGTCCCCCTCCTTCGTCGCCACGTGAAACGCCCCCCTTTCGTGAGCCGCCGGTCGACCTCGGGGAAGAACTACACCCGTGTCATTCCGGGCTCGGGGATTGTGGACCCATCGCGCCGCATCGTCAACATGATGTGGCAAGAAATCTCGTTGACCACTATATGTAGTATCCCAGAGACAACGGCGGGCGACCCGTCGCCGCGGATCCAGCCTACCGGGAACGCGGCTTCGCGGGCTCCTTCTTCTGGAGGGACACGAGCTCGCGCTCGAAGTCGGTGATCCCTTGAAAGTCCTTGTACACGCTGGCGAACCGGATGTACGCGACCTGGTCGAGCCGGGCGAGGTCGGCGAGCACCGCGACCCCCACCTGCTCGGACGTCACCTCGGGGCCCTTGCGACGCATCCGTTCCTCGACGCGGGACACGAGCCGCTCCACCTGCTCGTCGCTGACCGGGCGGTTCTTGATGGCCTTGCGGACGCTGCCGGCGACCTTGTCGCGCTCGAACGGGTCCTTGGAACCGTCCCGCTTGACCACCACGAGACCGACGTTCTCGACCCGTTCGAACGTCGTATACCGGCGCCGGCACGCGCGGCATTCGCGGCGACGGCGGATCGACCCGCCGCCGTCGACTGGGCGCGAGTCGACCACACGGTCCTCGTCGGCCTTGCACCAGGGGCACTTCATCGTGGGTGTGGCCACACAACATGTAGTGGCCGGGCGAACGGTACCCGCGACATCTGGGCACGTCAACCGCGACGGCCGGCACGGATCAGGCAGTGGCGGGGATCGAGGGAATGACGAGCGTCTGACCCGGAACGAGAGCGTCGGGCAGGACGTGGTTCGCACGTTCGATCGCCTCGACGACCGGCCGGGGATCCCGTCCCGGCGCCGCGTTGGACGCGATGCCCCAGATCGTATCCCCCGCGGCCACGACGTATGTCCGGCTCATGACGGGCCGTGGCGACCCGCGTCCCGAGGCGTGGGTCGGGGACGCCCCGACCACCGTGGCGCCCGCCAGCACGGCCGCCATCGCCGCGACGGCTGCCACAGCCACCCGGCGACGGCGAACATCCGTTCGAGTCATGGCCACATCCTGGCCGAACACCCGTTCGATGTCAATATCGTGGTATCGAACATATGTTTGCATGCTCCGTTCACCGGTGGTAGCGTCCGCCCGACGACGAGGAGGGTAGCGACGATGTCTGACACGACGCCCCGGCAGCAGCGGATCCTGGAATACATCGCCGAGACCGTGCGTGGGCGAGGCTACCCCCCCACGGTGCGAGAGATCGGCGAGGCCGTGGGGCTCACCTCGTCGTCCAGCGTCCACGCGCAGCTCGCGAACCTCGAGCGCAAGGGCCTCCTGCACAAGGATCCGACGAAGCCCAGGGCGATGGCGCTCTCGGAGCCTCGGGCCGAGGGCGTGACCGTGCCCCTCGTCGGCAGGATCGCCGCGGGGGCCCCGATCCTCGCCGAGGAGCAGATCGAGACCTACCTGGCCGTCCCGCGGGGATTCGCCGGCGGCGACGGTGACCACTTCGCCCTCACCGTTGCCGGCGACTCGATGATCGACGCCGGGATCTTCGACGGCGACGTCGTGGTCGTGCGATCGCAGGATCGCGCCGACGACGGGGACATCGTGGCCGCGCTCCTTCCCGGTCCGGCCGAGGACGAGGCGACCGTCAAGCGCCTGGGCCACGACGGCCCGCGCGTAATGCTGATCCCCGAGAACTCCCTGCTACGACCGTTCGAGATGACCGAGGGCCGCATCCTAGGCAGGGTCGTCGCCGTGCTCCGCAAGCTCTGAGTCACGGTAAGCTCCGCGGCACCGAGCCCGAGGAGCACAGGGATGTCAGATCAGCCTCACGCGACCAATCTCGAACACCAGATCCGGTCCCAACCCGACGAGCTGATGCGCATCCTCACGTCCGCCCACGCCCAGGAACAGGTCCACGTGGCCGCGGAGGGCCTCCACCGAGCGCGCCGGATCTGGCTCGTCGGGACGGGCACCAGTCAACACGCCGCCGCCCTCGGCGCCGGCATGGTCCAGGAAGCGGGCCGGTCCGCGCACGCTGTCTCGTCGATGCAGTTCGTCAGATGGGCACCGCTCGTCGGTCCGCAGGACGCCGTCATCGTGATCACGCACACCGCCGAGACCGCGTATGCCATCGCGGCACGCGGCCTCGCGTACAACGCGGGCTTGGATGTCATCACGATCACGCGCCCGGGGTCCGGGCTTCCGGGAGTGATCGAGACCGTGGAGAAGGAGACGTCCGAGACCTACACGGTCAGCTACACCGCCACGCTTCTGGTGCTCGCGATGCTGGCGGGTGAGATCGGGGCCGAGTCCATGGCCCACGAACGGCTCACCGAGATCCCAGGGTTCGTTCGCGACGCCATCGAGTCCACCGGCGTCGACGGGCTCGTGACGCCGTCCCGACTCCTCGTGATCGCCGGGTCCGGGCCGGCCTCGGTGACGGCCCGCGAGGGCGCCCTGAAGGTCCGCGAAGCGGCCAGGTTCCTCGCCGAGGGCTACGACGCCGAGTACCTGCTGCACGGTTCGGCCGTGCCGCTCTCGCCGCAGGACCACATCCTCGCGTTGACGACTCCCGACACGGACGGCTTCGTGGAAGGGGTCGCGGGCGCCGCCGAGGCAGAGGGAATCCCGGTCACGCGACTGGCCGAGCCGGCTCCACTCACGCCCCTGCTCGCACAGATCCCGCTCACCGCTCGCCTGCAGATGCTGGCGCTGCGGATCGCCACCGAGCGGGGGCAGGACCCCGACGTCGTCATCACCGGCGCCTGGGCCGACCCGAAGCTGTGGGAGGTCGGCTCCGCCACCGCCTGACCGCGCCCCGCCGAACCACGCCGCCCTATCCCGGCCGCTTCGGCCGGATGAACTCTCGTACGGCGGCGAGCTCCCGCAGGCCCACGCGTGCGGTGACGATCGTGCCGTCCCCGTCCACCTCGGTGGACAGCACCTCCGCGTCGCGGTAGAGCCGGGCCGTGAGGTCCTCCCGGCCGTACGGCACGAGCAGGGTGACCTCCACCGGGGGGCGAGGCAGCGCCGTCTCGACCGTCTCGAGCAGGCCCTCGATCCCCTCTCCCGTCAGGGCCGACACCGGCGCCGATCCCGGGAATCGACGCGCGAGACGAGCCCGTTCGGAGCCGGGCAGGAGATCGACCTTGTTCAACGCCAGCACCTCGGGGATCTCGCCGGCGCCGATCTCCCCCAGGACGCGCCGGACCGCATCGATCTGGGCGTCGAGATCGGGCGAGGCCGCGTCGGCAACGTGAACGATCAGCTCCGCCAGCGTCGCCTCCTCCAGTGTGGACCGGAAGGCCTCGACGAGGTCGTGGGGGAGCTTGCTGACGAACCCGACCGTGTCGGTGACCGTCGCACGTCGCCCACCCGGAAGCCGCAGCTTTCGAGTGGTGGGATCCAGCGTCGCGAACAACTGGTCGGCAACGAGAACGTCGGCGCTGGTCATTCGATTCATGAGGGTGGACTTCCCCGCGTTCGTATACCCGGCAATCGCGACTTGAGGAACCCCGCTGTCCTGGCGGCGCGACCGTTTCGTGTCCCGCGTCCTCGCGAGCGAGCGAAGGTCCCGGCGGAGCTTCGCGAGCCGTCGGTTGATGTGCTGCCGGTCGACCTCCAGCTTGGTCTCACCGGGACCGCGCGTGCCGATGCCGCCGCCCAGCCGGCTCATGGCTTCGCCCCAACCGCGGAGCCGCGGGAGCAGGTAGTTGAGCTGCGCCAGCTCGACCTGCGCCTTGCCCTCCCGACTGCGCGCGTGCAGCGCGAAGATGTCCAGGATCAGCGCCGTCCGATCGATGACCTTCACGCCGAGACGCTCCTCCAGCGAGCGCAGCTGCCCGGGCGTGAGCTCGTGGTCCAAGATCACGGCTTCCGCGCGGTTCGAGTGGACGGTCGCGTGCAGGTCCTCGAGCTTCCCCTTCCCGACGAACGTGGCGGGATCCGGCTCGCTCCGGCTCTGCACGAGGCGAGCGACGGGATCGGCGCCCGCGGAGTCGGCAAGCGCCGCGAGCTCGTCGAGATCCTCCTCGACCACCCCCGGCCCCACGCCAACCAGGATCGCCCGCTCCCGCACGGCCGGCCGCCACGTCGCCGACAGCGGCGACTCCAGGGTCCGGTTGGGGGCGGCGGGCCGTGGTCGGTCGTCGGGCATCGTCAGTCGTCCCGCGGCAGTCCGAACTCTCGGAGGACGTCGTTCAGCCGGAGCTTCGACTCGGTGGCCTCGCCCCGGTAGCCGACGATCAGGCCGCAGGGAAGATCGTAACGGCCGGCGGGAAACTCACGCGGGCGGCTGCCGGGGATCACGATCGCCCGCGGCGGCACCACGCCTCGATGCTCGACGGGTTCGGGACCGGTGACGTCGATCACGGGAACGCTCGACGTGAGCACGACGCCGGGGGCGATCACCGCATCACGCCCGACCCTGACGCCCTCGACGATCACCACGCGGGATCCGATGAACGCTCCGTCCCCGACGATCACCGGCGTCGCCTGGATGGGCTCGAGCACGCCGCCGATCCCCGCGCCGCCCGACAGGTGGACGCGAGCCCCGATCTGCGCGCACGAACCGACCGTCGCCCAGGTGTCCACGAGCGTCTCCGGTCCGACCCACGCGCCGATGTTCACGTACCCGGGCATGAGGACGACCCCCGACGACAGGTACGAGCCGTATCGAGCCACGCCGGGCGGGACGACCCGGACCCCGGCGTCGACGTATCCCGTCTTCAGGGGAATCTTGTCGTGGAACTCGAAGGGGCCCGCCGTCGTCGTCTCGAGGCCGCGGATCCGGAAATACAACAGGACCGCCTCCTTGACCCACGCGTTCAACGCCCACGGCCCGTCCGGGTCGTCTTGGCGGGCCGGTTCCGCGACCCGGATCTCACCTCGATCGAGCAGGCCGACCGCCTCTTCAACGGCTGCGACGTCCGGAGGCACCTCTGGCCGCGCGAACGAGGCGTGAAGCCTCTCGGCCAGGTCGTCGAATCGCGGGCTCATGCCGAGGTCTCCCGGCCAAGCAGCCCGTCGAGAACGGCCGCCGCCTTCTCGCAATCCTCCAGCCCCGGCACGAGCGCGATCCGGACGAACCCCTCGCCCTCGGGGCCGAAGAACGAGCCGGGCGCAACGACCAGCCCACCCCGGTCGAGAAGATCCAGCGCCCACTCGAGGGACGGTCGGCCGCCCGGCACGCGAACCCACAGGTAGAACGTCGCCGTCCCGGCGACCGCGACGTCATGACGGGCGAACAGATCCTGGAAGACGCGACGCTTCGCCGCGTACGCATCGCGGTTGCGCTCGACGTGCGCCTCGTCGTTCCACGCCACGATCGACGCGCGCTGCACGAACTCCTGCGGCGTCACTCCCATGCTCGGGCGGATCCGCTTCATCGCGCCGACCAGATCCGGATCGCCCGCGACGAACCCGCTGCGATAGCCGGTCATCGACGAGCGCTTCGACAGCGTATTGATCGCCAGGACGTTCGTGAGATCTCCGACCTGCAACGCGCTGGGTGGCGGACCCCCCTCGAACCAGAGCTCGCTGTACGCCTCGTCGGACGCCAGCACGAACCCGTGCTCGCGAGCCAGACCGGCCGCCATGCGCAGGTGTTCGATCGGCGCCACTGCGCCCGTCGGGTTGTTCGGGTAGTTCAGCCACAGGACGGCCGTGCGCCGCCACGTCGCGGGATCGATCGCGCCGAGGTCCGGCAGGAAGCCGCCGGCTTCATCCAGCGGAAGCCGGCGGACGTCGGCGCCGGCGTACCGTGCGCCCCGCTCGGGGATCGGATAGCCCGGCGCCGTGACGACCACGAGATCCCTCCCGGCGGCCGGGTCCACCACTGCCTGGGCGAGGCTGAACACCAGCTCCTTCGAACCGAGGAGTGGCAGCACGTGGACGTCGGGGTCCAACTCGACCCCGAACCGGCGCCCGACCCACCCGCTGATGGCGTCGCGCAGCTCCGGCAGCCCGGCGGCGCGTGGGTAGGACGACACCGCCTCGACGCCCTCGGCCAGTGCCCGGCGGATGAACGCCGGGGTGACCTCTCGCGGGTCCCCAACGCCGAAGTCGATCACGTCGCGCCCGGCTTCGAGCGCCTCGCGCCTGTGGCGGTCAAGCTCCTCGAACGGATACGGCGCGACGTTGCGGACCGCGGGCGAGCGATGCACCATCAGCCCCGGTCCTTCCCCGTGCGGCCTGCCCCGAGCAACGCGCGCGTCACGCGAGCCCCGCCCGATCCACCGTGCCGTCGAACACGTGGCGGACCGGCCCCCCCAGGAGCACGGTCCCGTCCTCGCGCCGCTCGGCAGTCAGCGCGCCCCCGCGGAACCGAACGGTGACTCGCGGGGGGACGAGGCCGGCCTCGCCGCCGGCGACCGCCACGGCGCACGCTCCCGTCCCGCACGCCAACGTCTCCCCCACACCTCGCTCCCAAACCCGGACGTCGACGGTGCCGTCCTCCCGTACGCGCGCGAATTCGACGTTCACCCGCTGGGGGAACAACTCGTGACCCTCGAGCGCAGGCCCGATGTGCTCGACGTGGAATCGCTCGGGATCCTCTCCGAGGAACAGCACGAGGTGAGGGTTGCCCATCGACAGCGCGC
>JALYLM010000194.1 GCA_030774235.1 Actinomycetota bacterium | reverse complement strand
GTCCGTGGCCGACGGAGCGCGGCCGCTCGCGTTGATCGCCACGACGTCGCCGGCGGGACGCTGCACCAGCGCGAACAGGTCGCCGCCGACGCCGCAGGCCTGCGGATAGCTCACGGCGATCGTCACGGCGGCCGCGAGGGTGGCGTCGATCGCGTTGCCGCCTCGCTCGAAGGCGGCCGCGCCCGCCTCGGTCGCAAGCCGGTGCGCCGTCGCGATCGCCCAGCTGCGTCCGGTCGCGCTGAAGTCCATCGGCGGCAGTGTGGCACGCGGCCACTCAGGCGCGGAGGGTCAACCCCCGGTAGCCGTCGGCGAAGCCCGTTTCACGGAGCCGGGCGGCGAGCGGCGCCTCGACGGCCGGAACGCCGTCGATACGGGTCAGCTCGATCTTCCGCAGGCGCCCGTCCTTGACGAGCGAGGCCAGGGCATCGGCCCACACACCCAGACCGATCCCGAACGTGACGAGGGAACGGGCGCCACGTTCCAGGAACGCGGCCGGCGCCCCGTCGGCCAGCACGACGAACGCGCCCGCAGCACGGGACGGGCGGCCGGGACCGGCGGGCCACGGCAGCGCCGCGCCGTACGGCTGGGCGGGATCGGCCGCCGCAAGAACGGCGATCGGCGGGGCGGCGGCCCGTTCGGCATCGCGACCGTCCACACCTGGGTCCCTCGCCGTCCCATCCTCGACGCGGAACGCACGCAGACGGTCCACGGCGCCCGGAACGGCGAACTGCGCGGCGCCGAGTCCGGCCACGAAGTACCCCCGTCGCACCTTGCCGGCCTCCTCCAATGCCTTCAGAACCGGATAGACGGCGGCGAACCCCCCGGACACCGCCTCGGCGAGAACGGACTCGCGCGTGACGACGCCGTGGCGGTCGAGCAGCTGAAGCGCCAGCGCGTGGACGGATTCGGTCGGTGTGGCGATCGGCCGGCGCAGAGGCGCCACGAGCGACCAGCGTCCCGCTCCGGCCGGCGGGCCCACGCGGCGGAGCGACCCCGGCCTCGGACGCCGACCCGGACCCGGGGTCCGGACCTTCGCGGAGGCACCCCTCACGAACGCCCGCAGCGGCGCGAGAGTGTCGTTCGTCACCTCGCCCGACCACGCCAGGTCCCACAGCGCCCTCAGCAGAACGCGTTCATCGGAGTTTCCCGCCGCCCCCACGAGGTCCGGCCAGAACGAGGCCCCCCGCTCCTCGAGATGCTCTCGGATCGCGTCGTGTACGAGTCCGTCCGGAGGCCCGTCGGCGGCCGGGGCGAGGAGCCGAGCCTGATCGCGGAACAGCAGGGCGACGCGCCCGTCGTCGGCGCCGAGCGATCCGGCCCCGACCCAGACGAGCTCACCGCCGGCGCAGAGGGCGTCCAGGTCGGCGGGGCGGAAGCCGCGGACCCGCGCGGGCAGGACGTCGGACTCCAGGATCGACGCGGGAACCGCCGCGCCCTGCAGACGCGAGATCGCCTCGGACAATGCGTCGACGCCCCCTCGAGGGCGGTCGGCACCCTGCCATGCGGGCAGGAAGCGCCCGAACGCTCTCGCGTCGACCGGCTCGACCTGTCTACGCAACACCGAGAGCGAGCGCTGGCGGATCCGCCTCAGCACCTCGACGTCGCACCACTCGCGCTCGACGCCGCCGGGCCGGAACTCGCCATTGACCAGCCGGTTCCCGACCTCCAGCGCCCCGAGCGCCTCCCGAACCCGATCGGGAGCGGCGCCGAGCCTGGCCACCGCGTCCCGCGCGAGGAATGGCCCGTGCGTTCGTGCGAAGCGGGCGACGAGGACCTCGAGCGGGCGATCCGTCGGGCCGGTGAACGCCCGGGGCACGCCCCGAGGGAGCGAGACTCCCAGCGCGTCGCGGAGCAGGGCCGCGTCCTCGACGGCGGCGAGCCGGTCCTCTCCCGCGACGCGGACCGGGATCGCCCTGCCTTCCTCGGCCAGCCGTGCGAGCCATGCGGTGGCATCACCGTCGGTCCGGGCGACAACCTCGTCCCCGCGCAGCGGCCCGAGATCGCGGAGGAGGTCGTGGACGGCGTCGACGTTCCTCGCGCGCCTGCCGTCGGCCAGCCGTTGCACCGAGAGCTCGACGTCGTCGATCGCCCGCGCGTCGAGGAGCTCGCGCAGCTCCTCGGTCCCGAGCAGCTCGCGCAGCAGGTCTCGATCGAGCGCGAGCGCCGCGGCCCGCCGTTCCGCCAGCGGCGCGTCGCCTTCGTACATGTACACCGCCACCCAGCGGAACAGGAGGGACTGGGCGAACGGAGACGCCCGCTCGGTGTCGACGGGCACGAGCCGGGTCTTCCGCGATCGGAGGTCGGCCATCACCTCGCGCAGTGCGGGAACGTCGAACACGTCGCGAAGGCACTCGCGTGTCGCCTCCAGCAGGATCGGGAAGGTGGGGTGCTTGGCGGCCTCGGTCAGCAGGTCGGCGCTCCGCTGCCGCTGCTGCCACAGAGGAGTTCGCTTGCCCGGCCGAAGGCGGGGGAGGAGCAGCGCCCGCGCGCTCGCCTCGCGGAAGACGCTGGCGAACAGCGCGGTGCCCGGAAGGACGCGGACGACGTCGTCCTCGATCTCCTGCGGATCGAACAGCAGATCCTCCAGGGGGATCCGGTCCACGGCCTCGGGCAGTCGCACGACGATGCCGTCGTCGGACCAGAGCACCTGGGCGCCGGGACCCAGGCGATCGGTCAGTCGCTGTTCGATCGCGAGCGCCCACGGCGCGTGGACGCGGGAACCGAACGGAGACAGCACGCACATCCGCCAGTCGCCGACCTCATCGCGGAAGCGCTCGACCACGACCGTGCGGTCGTCGGGGATCGCCCCGGCCGCCTCCTGTTGATCGTCAAGGTAGTTGACGAGGTTCTCCGCAGCGAGCGCATCGAGCCCGACGTCGCGCTGCAGCCGAGCGAGGGCGTCTTCGCGACCGCGGCCGAGGAGCTCTCGCGTGAACGCGCCGAGGGCGCGGCCGAGCTCGATCGGCCGTCCGGGCTTGTCGCCCTTCCAGAACGGCGTCTTGCCCGGCTCGCCCGGCGCCGGGGAGACGAGGACTCGATCGCGGGTGATCTCCTTGATCCGCCACGCCGAGGCGCCCAGCACGAATACCTCGCCCGTTCGCGACTCGTACACCATCTCCTCGTCGAGCTCGCCGACACGCGTCCCGTCGGCCAGGAACACCCCGAAGAGGCCCCGGTCCGGGATGGTGCCGCCGCTCGTGATCGCGATCCGACCCGCGCCCTCGCGCGCGCGTACGGTGCCGGCCGCCCGATCCCAGACGACGCGGGGCCGGAGCTCGGCGAACCCGTCGCTGGGGTAGCG
>JALYLM010000193.1 GCA_030774235.1 Actinomycetota bacterium | reverse complement strand
GCCGTAGGCGGCGTCCACATGCAGCCATAATCCCTCGTCGACGCAGACGTCGGCGAGCTCGCCGAGCAGATCGACCGACCCCGTGTTCGTGGATCCGGCCACGGCGGCGATCGCGAGCGGCGTGAGGCCGGCAGCCCGATCCCTCGCGATCGCACCGCTCACGGCCCCGCCGCTCAGGCGGAACCGGTCGTCGGAAGCGACGATCTGCAGCGTTTCGGGGGGGAAGCCGAGGAGGTCGAGCCCACGCCCGATCGAGAAGTGCGCCTGGTCGCTCGCGTAGACGCGAACACCGTCGAGGTCGCGACCCCGGGGAGGGGAGGCGAGCCCACGAGCGCGTCCGAGGTGGATGTCGCGAGCCACCGCCAGCGCCATGATGTTCGCCATCACGCCGCCCGACGTGAGGACCCCCCATCCCTCGTCGCCGAGTCCGGCGAGCTCCAGCAGCCACCCCACGACCTCTTCCTCGACGAGAGCCCCGACGGGACCCGCGTGGAAGACGTCGACACCCTGGTTGATCCACTGCGCCAGCGCCTCGCCGGCGATCGACATCGCGAGCGGGGGAGGTGTGAAGTAGCTGAACGACCCGGGATGCTGCGCGTTGAAGGTCGCGGGCGCGACACGACTGCGGAACTCGCCCAGCACGTCCGTCCAGGTCGTGGGCTCCCGCGGCGCCGGAGAGGGCGCGCCGCCGATGCCGAAGAAGCGATCTCGCGCTCGCGGATACGAATCGCCGTTCACGGGGCGGCGCATCGCCTCGGAGTAGAGCCAGTCGAGCGCCTCCCGCCAGGTGGCCTCTCCGAGGGCCTCGAGCTGCATCCGAGACCGGGCGGGATCCCTCACGTCGATCAGCCCGGCGTCGGGATGCCAGTCGAACCGGTCGGACACGGCCGGATGCTAGCAGCGTCCGCCGCGGCGCCGAGATCCGGCCGAGCATCCGCGCGTTGGTCTCGGTGAGAGCGCGAGGATGTCGGTGCCTGCGGTTATCGTCCGCCCTCATGTACGGGCGCGTCGTGGGGGTCACGGTGCTCGGCGTCGGCGGACACCTCGTGACGGTCGAGGCACACGTGGGGCGGGGGCTTCCCTCGCTCACGCTCACCGGGCTGCCGGGGGCCGCCGTGAACGACGCCCGCGACCGGATCCGCCCCGCGGTGGAGGGTGCAGGTCTGGAATGGCCCCTCAGACGGGTGGTCGTCAACCTCGCGCCGGGCAACCTTCGCAAGGAGGGGCCGGGCCTGGATCTTCCCGTCGCGATGGGCGTGCTGGCAGCGACGGGGCAGGTTCCCGGGTCGCTGCTCGACAGGTATGCCTTCTCGGGGGAGCTCTCGCTGAAGGGGGAGCTCACGACGACGCCGGGCGTCCTCTCGGTCGCCATCGCGGCCGCGCGCGCTGGGCTCGACGGCGTGGTGGTTCCTGCTCCGAACGCCCTCGAGGCGGTTCAGGTCGAGGGTCTTCGCGTGGTGGGCGCCGCCTCGCTTCGCGACGTCGTCGGGTTCTTGAAGGGGTCCTGGGAGCCGCCGCCCGTCGAGGTGGCCGGTGCCTCGTCGCCCCCGGCCTCGACGGTCGATTTCTCCGAGGTTCGTGGACAGGCGCAGGCTCGTCGCGCCCTCGAGGTTGCGGCCGCGGGCGGGCACAACGTCTTCATGATCGGCTCGCCGGGGGCGGGCAAGACCATGCTGGCGCGACGGCTCGCCACGATCCTGCCGGGACTGTCGCGGGACGAGGCGCTGGAGGCCACGCAGCTTCACTCGGTGGCCGGCCTGCTCTGCGGCGAGGGCGTCTTGCGCGCCCGACCGTTCCGGGCGCCCCATCACTCGATCTCGCTCGCGGGACTCCTCGGTGGCGGCGCCGCATATCTGCGCCCGGGGGAGGTCTCGCTCGCAACTCACGGCGTCCTGTTCCTGGACGAGCTCACCGAGTTCCGGCGAGACGCCATCGAAGGACTGCGGCAACCGCTCGAGGACGGGCGGGTTGTCGTCACGAGAGCGATCGGCTCGGTGGAGTTCCCGGCGCGGTTCACGCTCGTTGCCGCGGCGAACCCATGCCCTTGCGGCTTCGATGGCGACCTTCGACGACACTGCATGTGTCCCCAGCATCGTGTCGAGCAGTACCGGGCGAAGCTGTCCGGGCCCCTGCTCGACCGGATCGATCTGCGTCTGCGGGTACCCCGGCTGACGAAGAGCGAGCTGCTCGGCGGGGAGGCGGGCGAGGCGTCCGAGGTCATCCGCGAGCGCGTCCAGGCCGCACGCGACCGCCAGATCGCACGGTACGGATCGCTCGGCGTGGCGTGCAACGCCCATCTTCCGGGGCCGGTGGCGCGACGCCAGGTCCGCCTCGCCCCGGCGGCCGAGGAGCTGCTCGCGCGGGCCGTCGAATCGCTGGCGCTCACGGGGCGCGGATTCGATCGCGCCCTGAAGGTGGCGCGCACCGTGGCCGATCTGGCGGACGCGGAGGTGGTGCAGGCGGAGCATCTTGCCGAGGCGCTCTCGTATCGCGATGGCTTCGGGGAGGAGGACCTGGCTCGTGTCGGATGACGTCGCGCCGCGTGGGTTCCCCGACGGCTTCGGGGAGGACCGAGGCGAACGCCGTGCCGTCCTCGTGCTCGCGACGCTCCGCGGCATCACTCCTCGGAAGCTGCACGAACTTTCCTGGCGGGAGGGGTCCGCGGCCGCCTGCCTCCATGCGGTCCGGCGGGGCCTGGCGGGCAGTCCCGGCGACAGCGAGTCCGCGCTCACCGCCGACCCCGACGGGATCGCCGCAGCCGTCCGGGCGGCCGGCTGCCGGTTCGTCACTCCTGCGGACCCGGGATATCCGCCGTCGCTGTACGACCTCGAGCGTGACCCGCCGGTCGGCCTCTTCGTCCGGGGGCGCGATCTGCCGGAGATGGTCGAGGCGGTCTCCGTGGTGGGCGCCCGCAACTGCTCGGCGCTCGGCAACGAGGTCGCCCACGACATCGGTGCGGGGCTCGCGGGCGCCGGGGTATGCGTCGTGAGCGGCGCGGCTCGAGGGATCGACGCCGCGTCGCATCGGGGAGCCCTCGCCGCCGGCGGCAGCACGATCGCCGTCCTGGGGTCCGGAGTCGACGTCCCCTACCCGAAGGCGAGCCGGCAGCTGATCGACCGGGCCGCCCGCGTCGGCGCCGTCGTGAGCGAGTACGCGCCGGGGGTCGAGGCGGAGCCGTTCCGGTTCCCGGCACGCAACCGCATCGTCGCCGCCCTCGGGAGAGCCCTCGTCGTGGTGGAGGGGGCCAAAGGGAGCGGTTCGATGATCTCGGTCGACCACGCCCTCGAGCTGGGGCGAGAGGTCTTCGCCGTGCCGGGGCCCGTGACGAGCCCACTGTCCGAGGTGCCATTGGATCTCATCCGCGACGGAGCGACGATGATCCGAGGGGCCGACGACCTGCTGGCCGACCTCGGCTTCGCGATCCGGATCACCGTCTCGGCCCCGACCGACCTCCCGGAGGACGAACGGCGCGCGTACGAGGTGCTCGCGGGCCCCTGCCTGCCGGACACGGTGGCGCGAGCGACCGGGATGTCGATCCCCGAGGCGGTGGCGGCGCTGATCCACCTCGAGCTCCGGGGCCTCGTGCGCGGGGTCGGCGGCCGCTACGAGAGACGGTTGCGGGCCTCCGACACCTCGTCCCGGCCGGCCGATGGCCCGGGCGCGCTTGCACCCCTCCCCGGCCGCTGATACAAGGAAGCGGCCACCCGATCGGGAGAGGACCACGTGGCACCCCAGGACGAACTTCCCCCGTCCGACGCGCGGCTGATCGCCGACTTCGCCGCCCATCTGAGCCTCGAGCGCCGGTTGTCCGCGAACACCGTCGCGGCCTACCGCCGGGACCTCGGCCAGGTGGCCGCGTTCCTTCACCGCGGCGGCTCGTCGCTGGCGGGTGCCGAGCACCCCGAGCTCCGACGATTCCTCGCGTCTCAGCACACCTTGGGCTACGCCCGGGCATCGATCGCCCGTCGGGTGGGCGCGATCCACTCGTTCTTCCGGTGGGCCCTCTCGGCCGGCCGGGTGCCGTCCGATCCGTCCGTGCTCCTGGGTCGCCCGAAGGTCGTCAGTCGGCTTCCGACGGTGTTGCGACCCGCCGAGGCGGCGGCCCTCGCCGAGGCCCCGAACGCCGCGACGCCTGAGCCCGCCGGCTCCTCGTCCGACCCGACGGCGGATCCCCTCCTGGGCGCCTTGGCGCGTCGAGACCGGGCCGTGCTCGAGCTCCTCTACGGCTCCGGCCTGCGGGTTGGCGAGGTAGCAGGCCTGACCGTCGACCGCGTGGACCTCGACCGGGGTCGCGTGAGAGCACTGGGGAAGGGGTCGAAGGAGCGCGAGGTCCCGATGTCCGACTACGCCGTCGACGCGGTGCGCGACTACCTGGAGGCCGGCCGGTCCGCGATGGCCCCCGAACGATCTTGGGCCCTCTTCTTCAATCGGCGAAGGAAATCCTTTAGTGAACGCGATATCCGCACGATGGTGGAACAATACGTCGGGCGTTTGCTGCCTGGGCGCCGGGTCACCCCCCACACCCTGCGGCATTCGTTCGCGACGCATCTGTTGGAAGGAGGCGCCGACATCAGAGCGGTACAGGAGCTCCTGGGCCACGCGAGCGTGGCGACGACGCAGCGGTACACCCACGTCTCCCGCTCGCGGCTCTTCGAGGTGTACGAGCAGAGTCACCCGAGGGCCTGACGTGGCGAAAACGACGAAGGCCGCACCGAAGCCGGCGACGAGGGCCGCGGCCAAGAAGCCCGCGGCCAAGAAGCTCGCGGCGCCCTCGATCGCCACCGTGCCGCGGCAGGTTGACGACGAGCTCGGGCGTCACTGGCACGACTTCAAGGGGGCGGCCTCGCCCGAGGCACGAGAGAAGCTCATCCTGCACTACGCCCCGCTCGTGAAGTACGTCG
Organism: Actinomycetota bacterium; assembly: GCA_030774235.1. Lineage (GTDB taxonomy): Bacteria > Actinomycetota > UBA4738 > UBA4738 > HRBIN12 > JALYLM01. The sequence goes on along the minus strand of JALYLM010000193.1, from coordinate 14,523 downwards.
CCTCACGCGTCGCCACGGGCCTGCCGGCGAGCGTCGAGCAAGCCGACCTGGTGAGCTACGGCATGTTCGGGCTCATCGACGCCCTTCACAAGTTCGAGCCGGTCCGTGGCAACAAGTTCGAGACGTACGCGATCCCGCGGATCAAGGGCGCCATCATCGACGAGCTACGCGCGATGGACTGGGTCCCTCGCTCGGTGCGCTTCAAGGCTCGCGAGATCGAGAAGGCCCACTCCGACCTCGAAGCCATGTTGAAGCGCCAACCGACGGAGAAGGAGATGGCCGAACGCCTCGGCGTATCGCTGCGAGAGCTGCACGACGTGGTCTCGCAGATCTCGTTCGTCTCCGTGCTGGCGCTCGACGAGTTGGTGTCGGTCGGAGCCGACCGCGGCGAGCAGGTCTCGTTGCTGGACACCCTGGCCGACAAGGGCCTCGATCCGACCTCCGGCGTCGAGTCGCAGGAGACGCGTGGACTGCTGGCTGCCGCGATCAACTCGCTGTCGGAACGAGAGAAGATCGTGGTGACGCTCTACTACTTCGAGGGCCTGACGCTCGCCGAGATCGGAGAGATCCTGGGAGTCACCGAATCCAGGGTGTGCCAGATCCACACGAAGGCCGTGGGGGGCCTCCGGGGACAGCTCTCCGAGATCGACTGAATCCGACGTCCCGGGCCCACCGATCCCGGAACCTACCTCCGGATGTGATCCCCGTCACGATGCGGACGAAGGCCACGACGTAGCGTCGTTGCCGTGCGGAGGATGTCGGTCCTGCTGATCCTGGTCACCGTGCCGTGTCTGGTGCGGGCGACCCCGGCGCGCGCTGCCGGAGGCAGCTGGCTCTGGCCTGTCACGGGGCCCGTGGTCCGGGCGTTCGACCCGCCCGCCTCACCGTACGGGTCGGGACATCGCGGGATTGACATCGCGGCGCCGTCTGGGACCGTGGTCGTTGCCCCCGAGGCCGGGACGGTGTCCTTCGCGGGACCGGTAGGTGGGAATCTGTTCCTCACGATCGATCACGGCGACGGCCTCGCCTCGACCTACTCGTGGGTGTCTGGGCTCCTGGTTCGGAAAGGCGACGTCGTCACCGCGGGGCGGGACATCGCCCTCTCGGGCGGCGGCCACCCGGGTGACACGATCGCGAGCCTGCATTTCGGCGTGAAGCTGAACGGCGTCTACGTCGACCCGATGCTCTACCTGCGGGCTCCCGACCTCACGTCCTTCATCCGCCTCGCGCCGCTCCCACCGGGCTATCCGTGACGGACGCCGTTCGAGCGAGGAACGAGCCTCGGGGGGCACGGTAGTCGGCGACGCCTACAATGGGCCGCCTTGAAGGCCGCCCGGAACCGATGTGTTCTTGCCCATCCCGCGCCTCGATGCCGTCTCACCCGGGCTCGCCTGACGCGGATCCTGCTGCTCGGCGCGTTGATCGCGGCGGTGCCAGGAGTCGCGCTGGCATCGGGGGACTGGCCGCAGTTCCAGCGCGATCCCGCGCACACCGGCTTCGTGACCGCTGGTGCGCAGGCCCCCCTCGTGGAAGCTTGGCACGTCGACGTCCCGACGGGCGGGCCGAACGGACGGTACGGCCTGTCGTCCCCGGTGCTCTCCGGCGGGATCCTGATCGCGGTCGGGCCCACGCAGGTGTTGGGAGTGGATCTGGCGACCGGGCAGCGTCGCTGGTCGGTGGCGCGCGATTTCGGGCCGTCCGTGCCGGCCGCGACGACCGAGATCGAAGGCAAGTCGATCGTCGTGTACACGGAGGGCTTCGGCGCGCATCCGCCGGGAAGCCCCGCCCCCGCTACCGGGGCGACCGGCGCCCCTTCCGCGTCGCCGGCATCGCCGACGTCGTCCCCCACCGGTAGCGGGTCCCCGGGCGCCGGGGTTCCATCCGCGACCTTCGACTCCCATCTCGCCGCCATCGACGTCGACACCCGTGAGCCGTTGTGGGACCCGATCCAGCTCGATCGCGTGAGCCGAACCGGCGTCACGATCGACGGCGACGTCGCCTTCGTCGGGGACAACGCGGGCACCGTCTACGCCGTCGACGTGGCCACCGGCCGTGCCCGCTGGACCGCCAAGACCGGGGGGTATGTCGACACGCCGCTCGCCGCCGCGAACGGACGGCTGTTCGTGAGCGTTCAGGGAACGAGGACGACCTCGGCCGCGGTCGTCGCGCTGAGCGAGGCGGACGGTTCGCAGATCTGGCGTTACGAGGCGAACCGCGAAGTCCTGGCGACGGCGCCCGCCGTGAGCGGCGGCATGGTCGTCCTGGGGCTGGCCGGGGTCTCCTCGACGGTCGTGCGCGCGATCGACGCCACCTCCGGGACCGAGCGCTGGTCGACTCCGGTCAACACCGCCTTGACTCCGATCGGCGCGCCGGCGGTGACGCCCAACGCCGTGATCGCACAGGACGTGAACACCCAGATCTATCGCCTCGACCCGGTCACCGGCGCACGCACGTGGGATTTCACGCTCAACGAACCGGCCATCCGCACCTCGCCGGTCGTGAGCGCCGCCCAGGTCTTGGTCGCGTCGAACGGCGGACAGCTTGCGGCCTTGGACGCCACGACGGGAGAGCTCGTATGGCGCTCGCCACCGTCGGACGGCCTCCTGCGCAACCCGCTCGTGACGTCGGATGTGGTGGTGCTCGTGCGAGGCGGCACCCGCCCCGGGCTCGTGGCGTTCGTGCACGACCCGAAAGGCAGGCTCGTCCGTGTCGCCTCGCCCACGACGATCGACCCCCTGCGGCTCATCGGAGGCTTTGCGGCCGCGGCGGTGCCGCTCGCCCTGATCCTGCTCCTCGGAGGTCGTTGGATGGTCGCGCGCGCGGGGCCGGCGTTCGGGGAGCCCGACGATGAGCTCGGCGGCGACGCCTTGGAGGAGGGCGACGAGCCGTGACGAACAAGAACAAGAAGCGAGCCACCGGCATGCGCGAGCCACGTGTGGAGAGCACGGACCGGGGGACATCGAGCGTCGCGATCCCGCGGCGTGGCCTGCTCGACGGCCTGCTCTCGCCCCGGTCCGCGGACACGTCGATGCCCACGAGGTCGACCTCATTGTGGCGCGGGCTCATCTCGACGGCCTCCTCGCCCGGCCTCATGGCGCTCACGATCGGCGTCACCCTGGCCGGCTGGATCGGGGCGATCACCCTGGGCTTTCAGGGGCCGTTCTCCGTCATGGCGAGCTTCCTGGCCCTGCCGCCGATCGGTACCTCGTTCGACATCGCGATGACGTCACGACTCTTCGCCGGGTCCGGGCTCATCGGCATCTTCGTGTTGATCGCAGTGAGGGCGTTCGTTCTCGGTCAGTTTGCGTCCTTCGCCGTTGACGCCTTGACCGACACTCGGGTCGACCGGTGGACGCTGATCCGGGGTCTTCGGATCCTCCCGGTGACCCTGGCGGTGAACATGCTCGCCCTCGGGATCACCATGCTGGGCACGATCCTGAGCGGCTTCCTCGGATCCGGGATCGGTCTGCTCGCGGCCATCGCAACCTTCGCCGCCGGCGTCTACCTGCTCTCCTTCGCCCCGGTGATCGCGGCAGCGGAGGGTCGGAGCATGCCCGAGTCGCTCGCGAGATCCGTTCGCGCCGCGCGGATGCCCGGCACGACGAACCTCACGTTTGCGTCGATCTACGCGATCGGCGCGATCGCGGTGTTCGTTGCCAGCAGCCGAGGGCCGCTCGGCGTGAACCCCTCGCCCCTCGGCTGGGTCGTCGTCCTGATGATCGGCTTCCTGCACGTCGCGGTTCTGACGGCCCTGGCCTACCGGTATCTGTCGGTTGCCGACGAGGTGTCGGACGCTCCTGGGCCGCGATCGAAAGCCGGCGCTCGGGGCTGACCGAGCCGGACGCGACGCGGATCCGCGCTGCTAGACTCGCGACGCCGGCGCGCCGCGCCGAGCACACACGTTCGGGGACCGCATCGACGGGGTCCCGCGCCCTTCGGGCCGGGCCGTCGACGGGAGGATCCGGGCGGAGGAGAAAACCGAGCCATAAGGAGTCATCGCGTGCCTGTCGTCACCAGGCGGGAGCTCCTCGAGGCGGGGGTGCACTTCGGGCACCAGACGCGTCGATGGAACCCGAAGATGTCCCGCTTCCTCTACGGGGAGCGTTCCGGGATCTACATCATCGACCTCGAGAAGTCGCTCGCAGGCCTCGAGGAGACGTACGAGTTCGCTCGCGATCTCGGCCGTCGCCGCGGCATCATCCTGTTCATCGGGACGAAGAAGCAAGCGCAAGAGGTCGTCTCCGAGCACGCTTCGCGAATCGGCATGCCGTTCGTGAACCACCGTTGGCTCGGCGGCATGCTCACGAACTTCGCCACGATCTCGAAGCGCCTGCTGCGTCTGCGCGAGCTTCGTGAGATGGAGCGCTCGGGCGCCTTGGGCTACCTTCCGAAGAAGGAGGCGATCCGCCTGCGACGTGAGCGAGAGAAGCTCGAGCGGAACCTCGGAGGGATCCAGGACCTGGAGCGCCTGCCCGATGCCGTGTACGTCGTAGATACGAAGAAGGAGCACATCGCGGTCGGAGAGGCCCGCAAGCTCGGCATCCCCGTCATCGCGATCGTCGACACGAACTGCGACCCCGACGAGGTCGATTTCGTGATCCCCGGAAACGACGACGCGATCCGGGCGGTCACGCTGGTGACCCGCGTGATCGCCGACGCGCTGGCCGAGGGCTACGGGATGGCGAAGGACGAGCTGATCGAGCGGGCAACCGGAGGGGGGGCGGCGGCGTCGTCCGGGCCCGCTCCGACCGCGGCACCCGCCGCCGTGGACGAGATCCCCACGGCCGAGGACGCGGCGAAGATCGCCGCGAGCACCGTGTTCGAGCCCGACGAGCCGGCGCCAGCCGCCAACGCGGTATCCCAAGCCGAGGGTGTCCTTCCCGAGGCCGAGATCGCGCCCGAGGCCGAGATCGCGCCCGAGGCCGAACGGGTGCCTTCCGGGGAACCCGGCACGGACTCGGAGCTCGATCCCGGATCCGTCTCGGGCGCCTCATCCGGCGACGGCTCCGCCGGAACCCCGGAACCACCAACCACCCAGGAGTGAGGGCCGACATGGCTGACATTCCCGCCGAGCAAGTGAAACGGCTGCGTGAGGCGACGGGCGCAGGCATGATGGACTGCAAGCGGGCGCTGCAGGACGCCGCGGGCGACTTCGATCGCGCCGTCGAGCTCCTCCGCGAGAGGGGCTTCGCGTCCGCGGCCAAACGCGCCGGACGTGCCGCGAACCAGGGCGTGATCGAGAGCTACATCCACTTCAACCACACGGTGGGCGTGCTGGCCGAGGTGAACTGCGAGACGGATTTCGTGGCCAATACCGACGAGTTCCGCCAGCTCGCGAGGGACATGTGCCTGCACATCGCGAGCCCGTCCGCGCCCCGGTACGTGTCCCGCGACCGGGTCCCCCAAGAGGAGATCGAATACGAGAAGAAGATCTTCGAAACACAGGCGCGCGAGTCCGGGAAACCCGACCATGTCGTCGAGAAGATGGTCGACGGCAAGCTGAACGCCTTCTTCGCGTCGATCGTCCTGCTCGATCAACCGTTCGTGAAGGACGACGGGAAGACGGTGCAACAGCTCCTGGACGAGGTCTCGGCCAAGGTCGGGGAGAAGGTTGCCGTTCGGCGCTTCGTCCGGTACAAGCTTGGCGAGGGCATCGATTGACGGCAGCCCGCTGGGGAGCATGCGGATGACCGAGGGGGGGGCGGCGCGGGCCGGGTACGGCCGCGTGATGCTGAAGCTCTCGGGCGAGGCGTTCGCTCCGGCCGATGCCGAGTACGGGATCAACACCGACGCCACCTCACTCGTCGCGCGCCAGCTGGCAGAGATCGTCGACCTGGGCGTGCAGCCGGCCGTGACCGTCGGCGGCGGGAACATCTTTCGGGGTCGTCAGGCCCCGAACATCGATCGGAACCGGGCCGACTACATGGGCATGCTGGCGACGGTGATGAACGCCCTCGCCCTTCAGGACGCGCTCGAGAAGATCCACGTGACCACGAGGGTGCAGACGGCGATCGCCATGACGCAGATCGCCGAACCGTTCATGCCTCTTCGGGCCCGACGTCACCTAGAGAAGGGAAGGGTCGTGATCTTCGCGGCCGGGCTCGGCGTCCCGTACTTCTCGACCGACACGTGCGCCGCCCAGCGAGCTCTCGAGATCGGGGCGGACGCCCTGTTGAAGGGCACGAAGGTCGACGGCGTCTATGACGCCGACCCACACGTGGACCCCAGGGCGAGTCGATTCGACTCCATCCGCTACGTCGACGTTCTGAAGGAGGGCTACCAGGTCATGGACGCGACCGCGGTCTCCCTCTGCATGGAGAACGCGCTGCCCATCATCGTGTTCGACCTTCGGAACGAGGGGAACATCCGTCGCGTGGTGACCGGCGAGCCGATCGGCACGCTGGTCCACGGGGGCGTGGCATGACGATCGAGTCGAGCCTGAAGGAGGCCATCGACAGGATGGAGAAGGCGGTGGTCCACCTGAAGGAGGATCTGTCCGGGGTGCGCACCGGTAGGGCCACCCCGGCGGTGCTGAATCGGGTGACCGTCGAGTACTACGGTACTCCGGTGCCGCTCAACCAACTCGCCTCCATCACCGTCCCGGAGCCCCGTCTGCTGGCGATCTCGCCCTTCGACAAGGGGTCGGTGTCCGCGATCGAGAAGGCGATCCAGTCGAGTGACCTGGGGATCACGCCGTCCAACGATGGGCAGGTGATCCGTCTCGCCTTCCCACCCCTTACCGAGGAACGCCGCAAAGAGCTCGTCAAGCAGGTCCACCACCGCGTTGAAGAGGGGCGGGTCGCGGTCAGGAACGTTCGCCGGCACCACAAGGATGAGCTGGAAAAGCTTGAGCGGGACGGCACCATCTCGGAAGATGACCTCGCTCGCTCCGAGAAGGAGCTCCAGAAGCTGACGGATCGGTTCGTGGCCGAGATCGACGAGATCCAGCGCCATAAGGAGCAGGAGCTCATGGAGGTCTAGTGACCGACGACACGCGAGATGGCGACGACCTGTTCGAGGACCTCGACAAGTTCTTCGCGCCGATCAAGGACGTCGACTGGGACGAGCCCTCCGAGCCCGGTACGAGTCAAGCGCCCCAAGAAGAGCACGTCGCGGTCCGGGCGAGCCAGCCGGCCGCCGGTCCGCCCGCGCGCGAGGGACCATCCTCGGGACCGGGCGTGACGGAGCCCCCGTCCGGCGACGACGGCGGAGCCGAAGACGAGGTCGCCCCCCACGTCGAAGCCGGGGACGAGGTCGAACTCCCGGGCGAGATCGGGGACGCGGGCGAGCACGATACGGCCTGGTACGACACCGGCGTGATTGACACGATCGGCCCGGTGGACGATCCGGACGACGTCGGATCGACCCTCGAGACGGAGGATGAGACCGACATCGTTCGGATCGTCGACGACGAGGCCGTGCTCGATCGCGAGGACTCCGACGACACGGACCAGGCCGACCTGTTCGCCGATGCTCAGGCCGACGTCGGCCACCCGACGGGGACCGAGAGCGAGTGGTCTTCGGCCGACGAAGAGCCCTCGGACGAGCAGCTCGAGGCCGCGACCGAGCATTTTGCCGACTCGCTCCGAGTGATGCCGTTCGGCGACGACGAAGACGCCGCGGCCGGGCCGGCGTTGGGTGACGACTCCCAGGCCGGCGACCGCGAGGAGGAGGCGCCCGCCGGGTTCGGTGGCCCCGAGCCTCGGACGATCACCGTCGGATCCGAGGGACTCGGTGGCCCCAGCTGGCAGGAGCCGGCCTCGATGGAGGTCGGCGCCGAGCTCGAACGCCGGGGCCCGAACCTCGACGAACGCGACGTACCCGCGGCGTTTCTGACCGGCGTCGTGCTCGCTGGAGTTTCGTTGGGCGCTCTGCTGATGGGCAAGCCGGTCTTCGCGTTCGTGGCGACGATCGTCGCCCTCTGGGCGCAGGGCGAGCTGTTCGGCGTGATGGTGCGGCATCGGTACCAGCCGGCCACGGCCGTCGGGCTGGTGTCCGGGGCCCTCGTGATGGGCGCGGCGTACCTCCACGGAGAGCCCGCGATGCTCGCGATGTTCGCGCTCGGGGTGGTTGCGACCTTCCTATGGTTCATGGCCGTCCCCGGAGCCCATCGGCGGAACACCCTCCTCAACGTCGGCCTCACGCTGTTCAACGTGGCCTGGATCCCGCTGCTGGCGGGGTACCTGCTCGTCACCCTCACGCTGAACGACGGCATCGGCCTGGTCGTGACCGTGATCGGGCTGACGTTCGTCTTCGACACATCGGCCTTCCTCGTCGGGCAGGTGTGGGGCGGCTCGCTCTTCCACAACGCCCTCGCACCGAGCACGAGCCCCCGCAAGTCGATCGAGGGGTCGATCGGCGCGACGCTCATCACGGTGATCGTCGGTGCCGCGCTCGTCCCGTCGTTCGTCGACGCCTTCCAGAACAAGCGCGTCGACGCGCTCCTGCTGGCACTCGTGGTAGCCGCCGCCGCAACGTTCGGCGACCTGGCGGAATCCCTCGTGAAGCGCGACCTCGAGATCAAGGACATGGGCAACGTGCTTCCCGGCCACGGCGGTGTGCTCGATCGGATCGACTCGCTTCTGTTTGTCGCCCCCGCGGCGTTCCTGTTGTTCCGGATCGTTCTGGGCTGAAGTTCCGGGGTTTGTGGGCGGGTCGGAGTAGTCTTGAGCCCATGAAGTCGGTGACCATCCTCGGGTCGACGGGGTCGATCGGGACCCAGGCGTTGGACGTGGTCCGCCGCAATGCCGAGCGGTTCAAGGTGGTAGGGCTGTCGGTCGCCGGCGCGAACCAGGAGCTCTTCGTCGGCCAGATTCGCGAGTTCTTGCCGCCCCTCGTCGCGATCGCCGACGAGGACGCGGCCGCCGACATCAAGCAGCGGATCGGGGGCCTGCGCGGCGTGGAGATGCTCGTGGGGCCGCAGGCGGCCGAAACCCTTGCCGGCGAAGCGGAAGCCGACGTCGTGCTGAACGCCCTGGTCGGGTCCGCCGGCCTGGCCCCGACGATGGCCGCCCTCCAGAACGGGAAGACGGTGGCGCTGGCGAACAAGGAGTCGCTCGTCGTCGGAGGCGAGCTCGTGATGGATCTCATCAAGGGAGAGCCGGAACGCCTGCTCCCCGTCGACTCCGAACACGCCGCACTCGCGATGGCCCTTCGAGGTGAGCGGCGCGAGGACCTGAAGCGTGTCGTGCTCACCGGCAGCGGCGGACCATTCCGCGGCTGGACGCGCAGCGAGCTCGCCCGGGCGTCGGTCCGGGAGGCCCTGCAGCACCCCGTCTGGTCGATGGGCCCCAAGATCACGATCGACTCGGCCACGCTCATGAACAAGGGCCTCGAGGTGATCGAGGCTCATTACCTGTTCGACCTCGAGTACTCGCAGATCCACGTGCTGATCCACCCCCAGGGCGTCGTGCACGCCATGGTCGAGTTCCGCGACGGGTCGATCCGCGCCGAGATGGCGGCGGCGGACATGCGGCTCCCGATCCAGCTCGCGCTGGGCTGGCCCGAGCGGCTGCCCGCCGGCGTTCCTCCCGTGCCACTCACCGACCGGCCGATCACGTTCGAACCGGTCGACCGCGAGGCGTTCCCGGCGGTCGACCTCGCCTACCGGGTCGGGGGCCTCGGCCTGACGTTCCCGGCTGTGATGAACGCGGCGAACGAGGTCGCCGTCATGGCGTTCCTCGAGGGGAAGATCCCGCTCACGCGCATCGTCGAGGTCGTGCAGAACGTCGTCGACGAGCACGACCCGGGCCCGATCGTCTCGATCGTCAACATCGAGCGCGCGGATGGGTGGGCGCGGGCGCGCGCCGCAGAGATCATCGAGGACCGGTAGGGAGCCCACCCCGTGGGCCCGCTCGCGACAGTCCTGTTCTTCGTCGGGATCCTCGTGATCATCCTGATCCACGAGGCCGGGCACTATCTTGCTGCGCGCGGGTACGGGTTCAAGGTGGAGCAGTACTTCGTCGGGTTCGGACCGAAGGTGTGGTCGTTTCGCAGGGGCGAGATCGAGTACGGCGTGAAGGCCCTCCCGCTCGGGGGATACGTGAAGATCGCCGGGATGAACCCGTACGAGTCCGTCGCCGACGTGGACATGCCTCGCGCGTACGGCTCGAAGCCCAGGTGGCAGCGCGCGCTCGTCATCTTCGCGGGTCCCGGGTCGCATTTCATCGTCGCGGGGCTGCTGTTCGCCTCGCTCTTCCTATTCTTCGGCGTCGCCGACGCAAGTGTCCCGCTCGTCTCGTCGGTGCAGCCCACGCTGAACGGCGTGTGGTCGCCGGCGATCCTCGCGGGCGTGATGCCGGGAGACGTGATCACGGGTGTCGACGGAGTTCGGGATCCGACCTGGGACCAGCTGAGCCGAGTGACGACGGAGCGTGCCGGCTCCCCGCTCTCGTTCACGATCCTTCGCAACGGTCGGACGATCCATCTCGACATCGTGCCGGTGCTCTCGAAGGTCGGCGACCGGACGATCGGGCGCATCGGTATCACGCTGGGACCGCGGAAGCGGGGGATCGTCGGCTCGATCATCGGCGGAACCTCGATGGTGGGCCAGACGGCCGTGGGTTCGGTCCAGCAGATCGGGCACATCTTCGGACCGCAGGGGATCGGTCGCGTGCTGTCCCTGCTGTTCACCCAGGCACCGAGGCAAACGTCCGACTCGACGAGCCTGATCGGGGTCGGCCAGCAGGTCGACGCCCTGGGCTCGGCCGGGGATTGGTCGAGCTTCTTGTACCTCCTCGGCTACGTCACGGTGTTCATCGGGCTGATCAACCTTGTCCCCCTGCCGCCCTTCGACGGGGGTCACCTGGCGGTGCTGGCGGTCGAGAAGATCCGGGGCAGGACGATCGACATGCGCAAGCTGATCCCGATCTCGGCGGCGGTGATGGGCTTCTTCATCCTCTTCGTAATGGCGACCGTCTTCCTGGACATCACGAAGCCGTTGCCGATCTCGCCCTAGCACTCTTCACCACCGCCATAAGTTCTCAACACGCCGGCCCGAAGACGCGCAACACGCTGCGGATACGATGGGCGGATGAACGATCAGACGGTCCTCGTTGTCGACGACGAGGAGGCGATCGCCGAGGCGGTTCGGGCCCGGCTCGCGAGCGAGGGCTACCGCGTCCTGGTGGCCGGCGACGGGCCGGAGGCGATCTCGCTGCACGCCGAGCATCACCCCGACCTCGTCGTGCTCGATCTCATGCTCCCGGGCATGGACGGGCTGGAGGTATGCAAGGAGATCCAGCGGGACGGATGGACCCCCGTCCTCATGCTCACCGCTCGAACCGAGGAGGCTGACAAGGTCGCGGGGTTCGCCGTCGGGGCGGACGACTATCTGACGAAGCCGTTCAGCCTCCGCGAGCTCGCCGCGCGCGTGAAGGCCATCTTGCGGCGACTGGAGCGCATGCGGGCCCACGAGAACGACGGCCCGATCGAACACTCCGGGCTCATGCTCGATCCCACGCGCCGGCGGGTCGCGGTCGACGGGGTCGAGGTCGGGCTGACCCCGCTGGAGTTCGAGATCCTACATACCCTTGCGCGCGATCCCGGCGTCGTCCTTTCGCGGGACCAGCTGATGGACCGTGTCTGGGGGTATCGGGACTACGCGGGCGGTCGCGTGGTGGATTCACACGTGGCACGTATCCGTCGCAAGCTGGGAGAGGACGGCGCCGAGCCGCGGTTCATCCGTACCGTCCATGGCGTGGGGTACGCCTTCCAGGACGGGACATGAGCACGCGACCGTTCGACCGGCTGCCCACGATCCGTGGCAAGCTCGGATCCACGATCGTGTTCGCGGTGGGCATGACGGTCGTGCTGATCTTCCTGATGCTCGGCTACGCGCTCCGTGGCTCGGCTCGGGACTCCGATCGCTTGCAGCTGCTCACCGCCGCACGGCGCGTCGCCGACGGGTCGTGGGCCACGCCGCCCCAGGGCGTCAGCGTCGTACGCACCACGCCGGACGGCACGGCGATCGGCCCCCCCGCGCCCGTTGGGATGCCGACCGACCGGGACCTCATGGCCCACGCCGCTCAGACGGGCACGATCGAATACGCCGTCGTGCCGGTCGTCCGGGACGGCCAGGTCGCTCAGCTCGTCTACGCGTTCCACGACGCGCCCCCGACAGGCCTGTTCGGCCGGGTCGGCGAGACGTTCCATTTCCTGTCGGAGTTCTGGTGGCAGTTCCTGGTGGCCGGCGGGCTCGCGTCGTTGATCGCACTGGTCGTGGCTCGGTGGCTGGCACGAGGCTTGACCCAGCCGCTGCGCGACATGGCGCAGGCGGCGCGGCGCATGCAGCAGGGCGACTACTCCGTGCGCGTGCGCACCGCCAGCCGCGATGAGGTGGGCCAGCTCGCAGCCGCGTTCAACCGCATGACCGGCGAGCTCGAGGATCTCGAACGGCTCCGGCGCGACCTGGTCGCGAACGTGTCGCACGAGCTGAAGACGCCGATCACCGCGATCCGCGCGCACCTGGAGAACCTGCTCGACGGGGTGGAGCAGCCCGACCTTGAGACCCTTCAGGTGATGCTCACGCAATCCGAGCGGCTCGGGCGCCTCGTGGAGCAGCTGCTCGACCTGTCGAAGCTCGAATCGGGTGAGGTGCCGCTGAAGCGCGAGCCCGTGCGGCTGGAACCGCTCGTCTCTCAGGTGGTCTCCGAGATCCAGGTGGCGCGGCCCGATCGCGCCGTGCGTCTGGAAAGCGCAATCCCCGACGGGCTTCCGTCCGTGCAGGCCGACCGCGAGCGCGTGCATCAGGTCCTGTTCAATCTCGTCGACAACGCGGTCCGCTTCACGCCGCCCGGAGGGGCCGTGACCGTCTCGGCTCACGCCCAGAACGGTTCGGTCGAGGTCGCCGTCTCGGACACCGGAGTTGGCATCCCGGCCGAACATCTGCCCCGCCTCTTCGAGCGCTTCTACCGGGTCGACCCCGCCCGCTCCCGCGGCGACGGCGGCACGGGGATCGGTCTGGCGATCGCGCGGTCGGTCGTCGAGGCCCACGGCGGGCACATCCACGCCGAGAGCGAGCTCGGCAGGGGAAGCATCTTCACCTTCGACCTGCCGGCGGTGGCGCCGGCGGCTTCGCGACAGGAGGCGGACCGGTGAAATCGAGCACGACGACCGTGACGGTGACCGCACCGGAGCGATACGCGTTCCTCGATCTCACCGACGACCTCAGGCGAGCCGTCAAGGATGCCGGCGTCACGGAGGGCGCCGCGATCGCGTTCTGTGCCCACACCACCTGCGCGCTGTTGATCAACGAGTGGGAAGAAGGGGCGATGGCCGACTTCCGCCGTCATCTCACCGGCGTCGTGCCCGAGGATGGCGTCTACTACCAACACGACGACTTCGACGTGAGGACCCAGAACATGCACGTGGACGAACGCGCGAACGGCCACGCTCACGTGAAGGCCATGCTGTTGTCGGCTACCTCGCACGCGATCCCCGTGATCGCCGGAGAACCCGGGTTCGGCACGTGGCAGCGGCTGATCTTCTTCGAGATGGATGAGCCGAAGGACCGGCACGTGACCTTCCACGTGTTCGGGTCGTGAGCGGGTTGAGACACTCCGAGGAGATGACCGTCACGCGCAGGAAGACCCGGCAGGTCCACGTCGGGAACGTCGCGGTCGGGGGCGACGCTCCGATCTCGATCCAATCGATGACGACGACGAAGACCGCCGACGTCAACGCAACCCTGCAGCAGATCGCGTCTCTCGTCGCGGCCGGCGTGGACATCGTGCGCGTCGCCGTGCCCCATTGGGAGGACGCCGCGGCGCTGGTCCCGATCGCCGCCAAGTCGACCGTCCCGGTCGTCGCCGACATCCACTTCCAATGGAAGTATGCGATGGCCGCGCTGGAGGCCGGAGTCCAGGGCCTTCGGATCAACCCCGGCAACATCAGGTACCAGGACAAGGTACGCCTGATCGCCCGCGAGGCGAAGGCACGGGAGGTGCCCATCCGCATCGGGGTGAACGCCGGGTCGCTCGAGAAGGACCTGCTCGAAAAGCACGGGGCTCCGACGGCCGAGGCGCTCGTCGAATCGGCGCTGAACGAGGCTCGGATCTTGGAGGACGAGAACTTCGTCGACATCAAGATCTCGGTGAAGCATTCGAATGCGCGCGTCATGATCGATGCCTATCGACGGCTCGCCGAGCGATGCGACTACCCGCTGCACCTGGGCGTGACCGAGGCCGGGCCGATGCCGAGCGGGGGCGTGAAGAGCGCGGTCGGCATCGGAGCGCTGCTGGCGGACGGGATCGGCGACACTATCCGCGTCTCCCTCACCGACGATCCGGTAGAGGAGGTCAAGGTCGCCACGACGATCCTCCAGTCGCTCGGACTCCGGCGGCGGGGGCTGGATCTGGTCGCGTGCCCGTCGTGCGGGCGCGCCGAGGTCAACGTGTTGGACCTCACACGCAAGGTCAAGGAGGCGATCGAGAACGAGAAGTTCCCGGTGCCGATGCGCGTCGCGGTGATGGGGTGCGTCGTGAACGGCCCGGGCGAAGCTCGCGAGGCCGACGTGGGGATCGC
>JALYLM010000192.1 GCA_030774235.1 Actinomycetota bacterium | reverse complement strand
TCTGTTGCGTCGGGAATAACGCCGTCTCGCCATCGTCGGATCTCGTAACGGAAAAGTCGGAAACGTCCGGCAAGTCTCGTTCCAACCGCGCCCTCGACGACCACGCCGCCTGGTCCCCTGAGCGTCGGGGATCGGGGTCATCTCGATGACCAAGGAGCCATCCGGGACGAGGATCTTGAGGGCAGAATGGTAGAGGTCGCACGGACGTCGTCGTTGCACACCCGCGCTCATCACCTCGAATGCCCTTCCGCTCAGCCGCACAACGTGCGCGCCCGCACCCAACGGGATCCAGTGAGATCCACCGCCGCGGATGGCGCGCCCGCGCCGTTCCTCGACTTCGCCTTGCGGGCCTGGGGACTCATGAAGACAGCACAGTCCAAGGTGTTCCATGCAGGTGAGATCAGTGCGGACGTGTCCTCCGATCACGCCGGTATCGTCGCCCGGACCGTCGTTCCCTCGGTCGAGCTCTCGATCTCCAGACCTCCGTCGAGCGAGGCGACGCGCTTCCGAAGATTCGACAAGCCCATCCCGGACGAGGGCGTCGAGACGTCGAACCCCCGTCCGTCATCGTCGATCTCAACGACGAGTCCGTCGTCCTCCCCTCGTCGGAGGGACACGCGGCATGTGGTCGCTCTGGCGTGACGTTCGACGTTCGAAAGGGCCTCGCGGACGAGTTGGATCACGTCGGTCGCCCGGGATGAGAGCTCAGAAGCCGTCTCGCCGTCGATCTCGACCACGATGACGACGCCCGCCCGGACGCCGAACTCCTCCGCCAGCTCCCTGACGGCTGCATCCAGCTGACGGTCCGCGAGGATGCCCGGGCGAAGCCCGAAGATGTAATTTCGCAGGTCCCGGATCGCGTGATCCACGTCCTCGACGGCTGCCTCCAGGCGGCGAGACACATTCTCGTCGCCCGACATCGCGGCGACCCCCTGCAGGCTCATCCCGACGGCGAAGAGGGACTGGATGACGCCGTCGTGCAGCTCCTTCGCGATCCGTTCCCGCTCCTCGAGCATCTCCAGCCGTCGCAGCTCTCGGCCGCTGCGTTCGGCCTCGTCGTACAACCGGGCGTTCTCCACCGCGATCGCTGCCTGCGCCGCGAGGACGACGAGCACCCGTTCGTCCTCGTCGTCGAACGCCTCCATGTCCCGCTTGTCCGTGAGATAGATGTTGCCGAAGATCTGGCCTCTTCCTGCGACGGGAGCTCCCAGCAGCGATCGCATCGGCGGATGGTGCGGCGGGAAGCCGACTGACCTCGGGTCCGCGGCGATATCCGGGACCCGCAACGGGTGCGCCTCCCGGATCAGGGCGCCGAGCAGGCCATGACCGGTTGGAGGGTCCCCGAGCGCAGCACGCGTTTCGGGCGAGATGCCGACGGTGATGAACTCCGCGATCCTCTGGCCGTCGGGCGTGAGGACGCCAAGCGCCCCGTACCGCGCATCGGTGAGCTCGGCAGCCACTTGCACGATGCGAAGAAGGACCGCGTCGAGCGAGAGCTCCGAAGCGAGGATCATGCCAGCTTCGATGAGTCGTCGATCCCGGTCCCCGACAGAGGTGCGCTCAGGCATCCTCGGAGGGTATCCGAGCTCAGGAGGCCTCGTCCCGGGACTCAATCTCGGGGGCCAGCGGAAGGCGGACGCCGCTCGTCCCCGCGGTCCAGAGGGCCCGCGGGCGAGGGCCGTACGTCCCTCCTCAAGTCTGCCTCTCTCACCGACACTGATCCGAAACGCCAAGGAGGCAGTCATGAGGCGCCTGTTCCTCACGGGGGTGTTTTCAATCTAGCGTTCCTGATCATCGGTCTTACGTGGATAGCGCCGATCGAAGCGCACAAGGATCGAGCCGAATCCGCTCCAGCGGCGAAGGTGGCACCGGCGTCAGTCGCTCAGGCGGCCGTCGCGGCGGGCGGTCCGGTGACCGTCGCGCTCAATCAGTGGTCGATCACGCCACAGGCATCGCAGATTCCGGCCGGGTCGGTGACATTCACGGTAACGAACGACGGGACGATGACACACGAGTTCGTGGCAATGCGAACCGACACGCTGGCCGCTGACTTCCATATCGGCAGTTTCGAGGGCGAAAAGCCAAGGGTCAACGAAGACACGGTTGGCACGAACGTTGGAGAGACGGGCGACATGGCGGCGAGAGCGAACAAGACCATCACGATCGACCTCGAACCGGGGCACTACGTGTTCATGTGCCACCTGCCCGCTCACTATGGACTGGGAATGCACACCGATTTCACAGTGACGTGATCGCCGGCCCGATGTGCAGCCACGTTCGTTGCAAATCGGATCCGGATAGCCAACGGACCAGACGAGCTAGGGTTGCGCACCACGCCTGACCAGCCCAGAGCCGACGCGGCATGATGGCCTAGTATCTTGAGGGCGCGAGTGCTCGCAACGTTGCGGCGGCGATCGCGGGATCGAAGCCCGTCGGGCGCGCTACGGCCAGGTAGCTCAGTTGGCAGAGCACGCGGCTGAAAACCGCGGTGTCGGCAGTTCGATTCTGCCCCTGGCCACCGCTCTTCCGATCGACGGCCGTAGCCACCTGCGAACCCTGGAGACGCGGTTCCGCGCGATTGACAGATCGCGACGACGCGCATCAGTTCAGGATCTCGCGGCCGCGGACCTCCGCCCAGCGGGTCAGGACGCCCTGATAGATGTCGGCCGACCGCGGGTACTCGCCCTTGTCCAATGCATCGAGCGCCTCGTGGACGTCGCGGGCACTGTGATCGTCGTCGAGCTCGTCCCAGCTCAACAGATCACAGAGGTCGCCGTAGTCGAGCTCCAGCAGGGAGGCGGGATCGAATCCTGCCATCCATTGATGGAGGTCCAGGATGAGCTCGCTGATCGGGCCCAGCTCGGACCGGCGCAATGCCGGGATCGCCTGCTCGGCGCGGCGCGTCGCGCGCCGCACGCTCGCCGTGTACCGGAGGCGGGTTCGGCCGTGTTCGTCCTCTCCCAGCCACCGCTCGGTGTCGTGGAAGAGCACGAACCATCGGATCGGCACGTGCCACGGGCTCTGGTGACAGAACGCGACGGCGCTCGGGTCGCGCCTGCGCATGCGAGCGAGCTCCTTCGTCGCGCGCTTCGCCACGGCCTTCGGCACGAACTGCTCCCACAGGTCCATCGGCCGCGACTCGCGGAACGACAACATCGCCGCGAGCACGCGCATCCGCATCCGCCACGGGCTCACGAACGTTCGGCCGTCGACGACACGAACATCGGCGTGCTCGCCGCCCGCCGGCCCGAGGATCCCCACCCTTCCGACGGTCGGATGGTCGCGGTACCGAGGCTTCGCGGCGGGCGTAAGGGCGCGCTCGACGAGGTATCGCTCCCAGTGCATCTGCTCGACGCGCTCGAACGCGTCCAGCGGCTGGAACACGCGAAGGTAGGCGCTGGGAACCATGCCGCGAGTCTAGCGTGGGGCGCCATCCCCTATGCTCTCGTCACCCGCGCGAAGGAGCCGAGAGCGTGCAGCAACCCGACCATTGGGCCGGGACGGAGCCGATCCGCATCGTCGCCCCCGACGGGACGACCGTCGGCGACGCCGATGTGGGACTCGACCCCGAGGGCCTCCGAGAGCTGTTGCGCTGGATGCTGTTGGCACGCCGCCTGGACCGCGAATGCATCGCACTGCAGCGACAGGGCGAGCTGACCGTCTACCCAGGATTCGAAGGACAGGAAGCCGCGCAGGTCGGCTCGGCGTCAGCGCTCGCGATCGACGACTTCGTCTTCCCGACGTTCCGCGAGCTTGCCGCCGCGCTCGTGCGGGGCGTGGACCCGGTCCAATACCTGGAGTACCACCGCGGGACGTGGCACGGCGGCCCGTACGACCCGCGCGCCACGCGGTTCGGGCCGATCTGCATCCCGGTGGCGACGCAGATCGTCCACGCCGTGGGCTATGCCCTCGGCCTCCAGCGAGATCGCGCGCCGGCCTGTTCGCTCGCGTATTTCGGCGACGGAAGCACCAGCGAGGGGGACTTCCACGAGGGGGCGAACCTGGCGGGCGTGTTCGGCGCTCCCGCGATCTTGTTCTGCCAGAACAACGGGTGGGCGATCAGCGTGCCGACCGGCTCGCAAACGGCGGGCGAGATCTGGAGACGGGCGGACGGCTACGGCTTCCCCGGCGTACGGGTGGACGGGAACGACGTCCTGGCCGTCTACCGCGTGACGCGAGACGCGGCGGCACGTGCTCGCGCCGGGGACGGACCGACCTTGATCGAGGCGTTGACGTATCGGATCGGCGCACACTCGACGGCCGACGACGCGGGCCGCTACCGGGACGCCACCGAGGTCGAACGGGCGCGGGCCTTCGACCCGATCTCCCGCTATCGCGCCTGGCTCCTGAACTCCGGCCACGCAGACGAGTCGGCGATCGCCTCGTGGGAACACGACGCCGACGAGCGTGTGGGGGAGATCCGGGCGGGGGTCATCGCGACCGAGCCACCACCGCCCGACTGGATGTTCGAGTGGACCTACGCGGATCCGCCGGCGACGTTCCTGCGGCAGCGCGCGGAGGCGCTGGGTGGTTGAGGTCACGATGGTCGCCGCGCTGAACGCGGCGCTGCGCGACGCGATGCGCGAGGACACGCGGATCGTGCTGTTCGGCGAGGACGTCGCGCGGATGGGAGGGGTGTTCCGCGTGACCGACGGGCTGCAGCGGGAGTTCGGTGCCGAGCGCGTCTTCGATACGCCGATCGGCGAGGCCGGGATCGCGGGCGCGGCCGTGGGGCTGGCGTTCGCGGGATGGAAGTCCGTCGTCGAGATGCAGTTCGACTCGTTCTCCTATCCGGCGCTGGAGCAGGTCATCGACCACGTCGCCAAGATGCGCGAGCGAACGCGTGGGCGTGTCGACATGCCGATCACGATCCGGATCCCCGCCTTCGGCGGCGTCAAGGGGAAGGAGCACCACAGCGAGAGTCCCGAGACCCTGTACGTCCATACGGCGGGGCTGAAGGTCCTGGCGCCGTCGACCGCGCTCGATGCATATCGACTGCTCCGACTCGCGGTCGCCGATCCCGACCCGGTGATCTTCCTGGAACCGAAGGCCCGCTACTGGACGAAGGAGTCGGGTGAGTTGAGCGTAGACGGTCCCGGCATCGGGGAGGGCCGCGTGCTCCGATCCGGCGACGATTGCACGCTGATCACGTACGCGGCGATGACGGCGAGATGCCTGGACGCCGCCGACTCGCTCGCCGCATCGAACGGCGTCGGCTCTCGGGTCGTCGACCTCCGCTCCCTCTCGCCCCTGGATGTCGATCTCATCGGACGTTGCGCCCGCGAGACCGGCAGGGTCGTCGTGGTGCACGAAGCGCCAAAGACGCTCGGCATCGGTGCCGAGGTCGCCGCGTGCGTGATGGAAACCGCCTTCGACTACCTCCAGGCCCCGGTCGCGCGCGTGACGGGGTGGGACACCCCCTATCCCCCGGCGGCGCTCGAGCACCACTACCTGCCCAGCGTCGAACGGATCCGCGACGCCGTGCTTCGGACCGTGAAGTACTGATGAGCGAGCGGGCGTTCGCGTTGCCGGATCTGGGCGAGGGGCTCGAGGAGGGACGGATCGTCGCCTGGCTCGTCGACGTGGGCGACACCGTCGAGCTGAACCAGCCGTTAGTGGAGGTCGAGACGGCGAAGGCGACGGTCGAGATCCCGTCGCCGTATGCGGGACTCGTGGTCTCGCTGGGGGCTTCCGTGGGCGAAGACGTTTCGGTCGGGGCGGTTCTGGCGACGTTCTCGGTGACTGACGGGGTGGGGGGCAGCGGTGTCTCCCCGGGCCAGTCCCCACCCAACCCCCGCTCCGCCACCGCCGCCCCCCTTCCTGCCTCCGGCGCCGCCGCGCCCCCCCCTCCTGCCTCCGGCGTCGCCGCGACGCCTGCTGTGCGGCGGCTCGCTCGCGACCTGGGCGTGGATCTGTCGGCCTTCTCCACGAGCGTGCCGGGGGGACGGGTTTCGGCCGAGGACGTTCGTCGGGCGGCGCGGGGCGTTGCGACGCCTCGGGGAGATGAGGACGTCGAGGTGATCGCGGTCTCCGGCGTGCGCCGGGCCATCGCGGAGAACTTGACCCGGCAGGCGGCGATCCCGCAGGTGACGACCTTCAGGACGGTCGACTGCACGGAGCTGGAGGCGTTCCGCGCCCCGCTGGGGGTCTCGCCGCTCCCGGTGTTCGTCGCGGCGCTGTGTCGCACGATCGCTTCGCATCCCATCGTGAACGCGACGTGGAACGACGAGGCGATCCTGATCCGTCGTCGGATCAACGTCGGCATCGCGACGGACACCGAACGCGGACTCATGGTGCCGGTCGTCCGCGACGCGAGCTCTCGCGGGATCGCCTCGCTCGCGGTCGAGATCCGACGATTGGCGGATGCCGCCCGCTCCGGAGGTCTCAAGCCCGACGACGCCTCCGATGCCTCGATCGGCGTCAGCAACACGGGCTCGTACGGGAGCGAGGCGGGAACCCCGTTGCTCACGCCCGGTTGCGCCGTGACCGTCGCGATCGGCGCGATCGCGCCGCGGCCGCTCGTCGTGGGGGGAGGGGTCGTCGCCCGGCCGGCGTGCACGCTGAGCCTCACGTTCGACCATCGGGTGCTGGACGGCGCCGCGGCCGGCCGGGCCCTCACCGACCTCGTGGATACACTCCAATCGGCCGACCGGCTGAAAGACTTGCCCGAATGAAGATCGTCTCCCTGCTGCCCTCCGCCACCGAGATCGTGTACGCGCTCGGCCTGGGAGACGACCTCGTCGGCGTCACCGACGAGTGCGACTTCCCCCCCGACGCCGTGACGAAGCCGGTCGTGTCTCGGAGCGCCCTCCCCCAGGGTCGCCCGATGTCGTCCCGCGAGATCGACGCCGTCGTCCGCCAGCGCGTGGAGGGCGATGGTGCCCTCTACGTGTTGGACCGAGACCTGCTCCGCCGCGAGCGTCCCGACGTGATCCTCACACAGGACCTCTGTCGGGTCTGTGCGGTGCCGAGCGGTGAGGTCCAGCGGGCGCTGGACGAGCTCGGCCTTCCGGACGCCAAGGTCATCTCACTGGATCCGAACACGCTGGACGAGGTGATCGACCAGCTCGAGGTCGTCGGGAAGCAGCTCGATCGAACGGACCGGGGCGTGGAGCTGGCGACAACCATGCGATCCCGCGTCGAGAAGGTGAGGGAAACCGCCCGACGGCTGCCGACGATCGGGGTGTTCTGCCTGGAGTGGGCGGAGCCACCATTCGCCGCGGGTCACTGGGTACCCGAGATGGTCGAGGCGGTGGGTGCGACGAACCTGATCGGAGCGAAGGGAGAGTCGTCGCGCACGGTCACGTATCGCGAGATCCGCGACGCGAACCCGGAGGTCATCGTCTTCATGCCCTGCGGCTACTACCTCGAAGAGGCAGAGGAGGAAGCCGAGCGCACGTTCCAGCATCCGGAGCTGGCCGACACGCCGGCGGCGCGGAACGGGAACGTGTTCGCCGTGGACGCGACGTCCTTCTTCTCCCGGCCGGGGCCCAGGATCGTCGACGGGCTCGAGATCCTCGCCTGGGCGGTGCACCCCGAGGCCTACGCCGAACCTCCGAGCGGCACGATCGCCCGTATCAAGTGAGACGACTGGGATGCCGCGAGGGAGGGACGGCAGCGCGCCGATCCTGGAGTTCGATCCGTCACCGACGGCGGTGATCGAGCCAAGTGAGGTCATCCAGCCGGCGGACGTGCCGAGCCACGCCGTCTTGTGCTTCTTCCAGGACGTCATCGGCAGCGTCGTGGCGGAGCACGGGGGCCGCGTCATCGACCACGTCGTCTCCGAGATCGGACGCAACCCGATCTACGAGCTCGACTACGAGGGTCGCCGTCTGGCGCTCGTCCACCCCGGCGTCGGAGCCCCGCTCGCGGCCGCGTTCCTGGAAGAGCTCATCGCCAGGGGCTGCCGGGCGTTCGTTGCCTGCGGCGGGGCGGGCGTCCTGGTTCCCGATGTCGCCCTGGGCCATGTGATCGTACCGACCGCGGCGATCCGCGACGAGGGCACGAGCTATCACTACCTGCTCCCTTCCCGCGAGGTCGCGCCCGCCCCGCGGGCCGTCGAGGCGATCGAGCGCGCCCTCGCGCGACACGGGGTCCCGTACGTCACCGGCAAGACCTGGACGACCGACGGGCTCTATCGGGAGACTCGCGGGAAGCTCGAGCGGCGAGTGGCGGAGGGGTGCCTTACGGTCGAGATGGAAGCCGCCGCGTTCTTCGCGGTCGCCGCGTTCCGGGGCATCCCGCTCGGTCAGCTCCTGTACGCGGGCGACGACCTGTCCGGGGACGCATGGGACGAGCGCGGCTGGGACGCTCACGCCTCGGGGCGGGAGAAGCTCTTCCGTGTGGCGGCCGAGGCGGTCCTCCGCCTCCCACCACCCGCATGAGCCGCGATCGGTTCGGTAAGCTCCGGCCGTGCCAGGACAGAACCTCGTCACCCCCGACGATCTCGGCCGCCGCGTGACGTTCCAGTTCGAGCTCCCCAACGGGTACGTCGGCGAGGCCGTCGGGGTGCTCGAGCGATGGGACGAAGCGGCCGAGACCTACTTCGTTCGGAAGAAGGACGGCACCGAGGTGCGGGTGCCGGCCCGAGGCGTCAGGTTCGGGAAGATCATCAAGTAGCAGCATCACCACACGATCTACGTCACAGGAGGGTCAGATGTCCGACCTGCCCACGGCCCACATCCGCCGCCGGCTGGGCAGCGAAGACGCCCACTACGGTGGCAACCTGGTGGCGGGCGCGAAACAGCTCGAGATCGTCGGTGACCTGATCACTGAGCTCGCCATGCGCTACGACGGTGACGAGGGACTCTTCCGCGCGTACGAGTCGGTCGAGTTCCTGGCACCGCTCTACGCCGGCGACTGGGTCGACGCGACCGGGCGCATGGTAAGCGTGGGAAGCTCGAGCCGGCGATGCGAGTTCGAGATCTGGAAGGTCGGCGGCCCCCGGACCGACGTGAGCGATAGCGCTGCCGAGTTCCTGGACGAGCCCGTTCTCACGTGCAGGGCGGTCGGCACGACGGTCGTGCCGAAAGCGCACCAGCGTTTCGAGCACTGAAAAAGACGGCTATCGCTTCGCCGGCACGTCCTCGGAGAACGCCGCGCGGAGCTGCGCGTCAAGCACCGGGATCGAAGCGGTGGTCGTGCCCTGGAGCATCGCGCCGAGGTAGCCGAGGAGACCCGCGCGGGCGAGGAACAGCGCGCGATGGAACGTCCCCTCGTCCGCGGGGCCCGTATAGACGCCGAGCACCTCCCGAACGAAGCTCGGTCCCAGCCAGATCGCGAGCCCCGCGAAGTCGACGGCCGGGTCGGCGATCGAGGCGTCGGCCCAGTCGACGATGGCGGTCAGGCGGCCGCCGTCCTCGCTGACGAACAGATGCTCGCCCTTCAGATCGGTATGGCAGAGAACGGCCGACCCCGTCGGCCGGGCATCGGCAGGGATCGGATCGACGAGGAACGCGTCGACCGCATTCCCGACCACGCGGCTCGCCCACACGATCGCATCGTCGCTGGCGTCGACGATCGGCTCGAAGTCGAGTCCGCTGTCTTCGATCCCGACCGCCCGGGGATCGCGCAGGGGCGTGGTGTGCAACCGTGAGAGCGCGGCTCCGATGTCACGCGCAAGGGTCCCACGCGCCCAGGGCTTCGGCCGGACGATCGGTCCGTCGTTCGTCTGCCCCTGGCGGCCCGGCGCTCGCTCGAAGACGATACAGCGAAAGGGAAACACGTCCGTCGGCTCCCCGACCGCCACGATCGGGGGTACGAGGGGCCCGAGCCGCCCGACCAGCAGCTCGTGGATCGCAAGCTCGCGGTCGATCTTCGCGGCGTGCTCCTGGGACCTCGGGAGCTTCAGGATCAGGTCGTCCGTCTCCCAGGTGTCGAACTCCTCACCCGCAAGCAGCAGCCGCATGCGTTTGAGCGGGACGGACGGGAGGGCGGCGCTCAATGCGCGTCGAACGAACGGGGCGGAGCTGGTGGTCCCGACGACCTGCACACGTCGACCGTACCAGAGCGGGCTCGAGGACGGGAGAGGGCGAGGCCGGATCAGGATGCTGCGGCTTCGAGGCCGTGGAGCACGGCGAGCAGGTCGTCGACGTCGAAGGGCTTCGGCACGTATGCGTCGGCGCCGAGCTCGGTGGCCTTCGCCCGGTCGCGGACCGATGCGAGCGCGGACACGACGACGACGCGGGGTCGCTGCTCGCGCGGAAGCTTCATCGTCTCGCGCAGGACCGACCAGCCGTCCATCGTCGGCATCATGATGTCGAGAACCATCACGTTCGGATGGTGCTCGGCGATCTCGCGGAGCGCCTCGACGCCGTTGTTCGCCGCGAAGGTCCGGTATCCCTCGGCTTCCAGACTGAACTGGAGGACCCAAACGACCTGCGGCTCGTCGTCGACGACGAGCACGCTGATGAGATCGGACCCCGCCGCGTCGGCTTCGTGCGCCATCATGTGAGGTTACGGCCGATGTTCGGCCCGACTACATCAGCCACGCGGGCGGTTTTCTGACCAGGCCCGATGCCCGCCGTGCGGACCGAAGGTCGATGCGCCGGGTGACGCGACCTAGTCACGGTGGAGCAGTTACGTTCGCGTCCGCGCAGCCGGCCGGCGCCTTCCGAACGAGGATGCTTACGCGCGATCAGGTGATCCGGACGCCACCGCCGGAGACGGCACGCCCGATCACGCGGGCGGCCGAGCCGGAGATCGTGGCGCCGTGTGCGACGATCTCGTCCGCGTGCTCGGGAGCGACCACGAGCACCATCCCGATCCCCATGTTGAACGTCGAGAACATCTCGTCGTCGGACGCGCCGGCCTCGCGCTGAACGAGCGCGAAGATCGCGTGCTCGGGCCACGAGCCACGGTCGATCTCGGCACCGAGACCGGGCGCCAGGGCGCGCGGAACGTTTTCGTGGAACCCGCCGCCAGTGATGTGGGCCGCCGCCCGGACGAGCCCCCGCCGCGCGAAGGCGAGCACGTCGGGGGCGTAGATCGCGCTGGGCTCGAGCAACTCGTCGGCGAGCGGACGCCCGAGACCGGGCGGCGTGACCTCGAGCTCGTCTCGGACCGCCAGCACGCGTCGCACCAGCGAGTAGCCGTTCGCGTGCAACCCGCTGGAGGCGAGCCCGATCAGGACGTCGCCCTCTCGCGCCCGCTCGAGCCCCAGCAGGTCCCGCTCGTCGACGATCCCCACGCAGAACCCGGCCAGATCGAACTGGTCGTCGGGCATGACACCGGGGTGCTCGGCCGTCTCGCCTCCGAGCAGCGCGCACCCAGCTCGGCGGCACCCCTCCGCGACTCCTTCGACCAGCGCCGCCACGCGCTCGGGGACGACCGCGCCGACGGCGACGTAGTCCAGGAAGAACAGGGGCTCGGCCCCCGTGCACACGACGTCGTCGGCGCACATCGCCACGAGGTCGATCCCGACCGTCGTCAGCCGCCCGGTTGCTCGCGCGATCTCGAGCTTCGTGCCCACACCGTCGGCGGCGGCCGCCAGGAGCCTTCCGTCCGAGAGTCGGAACAGTCCCGCGAAGCCGCCCAGCTCACCGGCGACCTCGGGCCGTCGCGTCCTGGACGCGAGGTCGGCGATCAGGGCCACGGCCTTCGCCGCCGCCTCGGTGTCGACGCCGGCGTCGCGGTAGACGTCGCTCACGAGCGACCCCCGGTCACGGCGTCGGCAACCGCAGCTGGTCCTCGAGGACGAACTTTCCGGTCTGGTCGGGGACGGGGATCGGGTAGTCGCCGTCGAAGCAGGCGCGACAGAAGCTCTCCTTCCGGCCGCCGCTGGCCGCCACCATGCCCTCGAGCGAGAGATACCCGAGCGAGTCCGCGCCCACGTAGTCGCGGATCTGCTCCACGGTCAGGTCGGCGCCGATCAGCTCCTGTCGCGTGGGCATGTCGATGCCGTAGAAGCACGGCCACTTCACGGGGGGGCACGTGATCCGGATATGGACCTGCGTCGCGCCGGCTTCCCGCAGTGCCATCACGATCTGCTTGGTGGTGGTTCCCCGGACGATGGAGTCGTCGACGACGACGAGCCGCTTGCCCCGGATCGAGTCCGGGATCGGGTTCAGCTTCAGCTTCACGCCGCGATCGCGAAGCGTCTGCGAGGGCTGGATGAAGGTCCTCCCGACGTAGTTGTTCTTGTACAAGCCGTCGCCGTAGGGGATGCCGGTCACCTCGCTGTATCCCTGAGCGGCGGACTGCCCGGTGGTCGGCACGGCGATCACCATGTCGGCGTCGGCGGGGTGCTCGCGGGCGAGGATGCGGCCCATCTCGCGACGTGCCTCGTGCACCGTGGCGCCGGCGATCCGCGAGTCGGGCCTGGCCAGGTACACGATCTCGAAGATGCAGAGCGATCGCTTCGGCGATTCGGCGAAACGGGACGAATGCAATCCGCGATCGTCGATCCGGATCAGCTCTCCGGGCTCGACGTCGCGCACGAATGCGGCACCGACGATGTCCAGGGCGCAGGTCTCCGACGCCACCACGAACCCGTTCGGCAACCGGCCGATCGAGAGTGGTCGTACGCCGTGTGCGTCGCGAGCCGCGTAGACGGACCGCTCGTCCATCAGCACGAAGCAGAACGCTCCATCCAGCGTGGGGAGCACACGCAGAGCCGCCTCCTGCAGCCCGCCGGTCGCCACCATCTCGGAGGCGACGAGCGTGGCCACGAGGTCGGAATCCGTGGTGGCGGCGCCCCGGGTGCCCACGCGCTCGGCGAGCGCGTTCGTGTTCACGAGGTTCCCGTTGTGGCCGAGGACCAGCGAGTGGACGCCGTCGGTCTTGAACACCGGCTGTGCGTTGTCCCAGGTGGTGGAGCCGGTCGTCGAGTAGCGGGTGTGGCCGATCGCAAGATCTCCGTGCAGCGTGGTCAGGGTGGCCTCGTTGAAAACCTGGCTGACGAGGCCGAGATCCTTGTAGACGAGGATGTTGTGGCCGTCGCCGACCGCGATCCCGGCGGATTCCTGGCCTCGGTGCTGCTGCGCGAAGAGCCCGAAGTACGTGAGCCGCGCGACGTCCTCGCCCGGCGCCCACACACCGAAGAGTCCGCACTCCTCCTTCGGTGACTCGGCTCCCACGACACCCTCAGCCTAACATCGGGTCGGCGGGCACCCGCCCGTTCACTCGGAAGTCAGGATGGCGCCCTCGAGGCGCAGGAGGCGCTGCTTGCGGTCCACGCCGCCGCCGTAGCCGCCCAGCGCACCGCCGCTGCGCAGCACCCGGTGACAGGGGATCACGATGGGGATCGGGTTCGAGCCGAGGGCGTTGCCCACGGCTCGGGCCGCTCGTGGACTCCCGATCTTCGTCGCGACCTCTCCGTACGTGGTGGTTCGCCCGAACGGCACGCGGGCCGTGGCGCCGAGCACCTTCCTGGCGAAGTCACCGATCAGGCGCCGGTCCACCGTCACGTCGAACCGAGTGCGCTCGCCCGCGAAGTACTGATCCAGCTCGCGTCGAACCTCGTCGGAGGCACGCGCAGACTCGAGGATCCTCGGCGACAATCGCCTCGACAGCTCCTCCAGCACGTCGTCGCGATCCTCGCCCTGGAAGGCGACGCGGACGAGGCCGCGCTCCGTCACGGCGATGAGCAGATCGCCGATCGGCGAGCTCACGGTGGCGATCGCCACGTCCAGCAGGTGACGGTCGGCCGCCAGCTCGCGCAGCCGGGCCGCAGCCTGGCGCGACCTCGAGGCCGCATCGGAGGCGGGGGCGAGCCGCTTCATGTCGTTCGTGTTCATCTCATCAACTCCCTGAGTCGCTTCGTTCCCTGATACACGTTCGCTCGAGCCGCAACCTCGGTGGTGCCCATGATCTCCGCGATCTCCGCGTAGGGCCGGTCGAGGACGTGTCGGTGCACGACCGCGACGCGCTGGCGCGGCGGAAGAGCCGCGACCGCGCCCCTGAGCGGATCGTCGACCGAACCGTCGTCGCCGGGCGGCTTCGTCGGACGCTCGGGAACCTCGTCGGTGGGGACCGGGCGGCGGCGGCGAGCCCGGTGGCTGTCGATCGCCTTCCGCGACGCGATCGTCAGCACCCAACGGTCGAGCTTCGAGCCGTCGGTGAGCCGTGGGTATGCCCGCAGTGCCGCGAGGAACGTCTCTTGGAACGCGTCGTCGGCTTCGTTCGATCCCACGGCGACCACCAGGAACCGGTACACGGTCGCCCGGTGAGCCTCCAGGAACTCCTCGAACGGAGGGACCGGCGCTGGGGTCACGGGCGCACCCCGGAGCGGCGACCGATGCGACCGCGCGGCCGTCGCGGCCTGCGCGCCAACACCTCCCGCGCCTGCCGAACCTTCTCGATCCGCCGGCGATGCTCCGCCTCCATCATCCAGCGTCTCCACATGTCATCCGTCGATGGAACCATGCCGACCTCCTCGTGACGTCCTCACGAGAACAACGGCCGAGCGCACTGCCGTGTGAGAGCGACCCGTCAGCGGTATCCGAGCAGGTTCGGGATCCCGTCGTGCGACGCGACCGCCCGGTGGGTCTCCGGCCTCACACGTCCTCGCCCATCAGGCGCGGGATCGCGGATTCATACGTTTCGCGGAGCTCGTCGACCGTCGTTTCGAAGAGGCCGTCGAACACCACGCGCGGCCCGCCCGTCTCGCCAACGCGAGCCAGGGGCACGCCGTGCTCGGCCGCGAGCGCGGCGAGCCGCTCCTCGCACTCGGGCGCGACGCTCACCACGGCTCGCGACGCGGACTCGCTGAACAACGCGACGTGCGCCGGCAGGTCGCCGGGGACCGTCACCGCGACCCCCTGCGCGCCCGAGATCGCCGACTCCGCCAGGGCGATCGACAGTCCCCCGTCGCTGCAGTCGTGGCCGCTCGCGAGCAGGTCCTCCCCGGCCGCCGCGATGAGGAACCGATGGAGAGCGCGCTCCTTCTCGAGGTCGAGCGCGGGCGGGCGTCCGGCCACGACACCGAGCACGGCCTCGGCGAACTCGCCGCCCCCGAGCTCGCCATACGTCTCCCCCAGCACGTAGACGGCCAACCCGCTGCGCGGAAAGCCCGTCGGGACGCGCAGCCGGTAATCCTCGAGCACGCCGAGCATCCCGACCACGGGGGTGGGCCAGATCGCAGATCCCCCCGACTCGTTGTAGAAGCTCACGTTCCCGCCGGTCACCGGGGTCCCGAGCACGCGGCACGCGTCCGCGAGCCCGCGGACCGACTCCACGAACTGCCACATGACGTCGGGTCGCTCCGGGTTCCCGAAGTTCAGGCAGTTCGTGACGGCGAGCGGGGTCGCGCCGGTGACGGCGACGTTCCGCGCTCCCTCGGCGACCGCGTGGGCGGCGCCCAGGTAGGGGTCGAGCGCGCCGTAGCGCCCACATCCGTCGGTCGTGATCGCGAGCCCTCGCATCGTGCCGGGCACGCGGACGACCGCGGCGTCGCTGCCGGCACCGGCGACGGTCTGCCCCTGCACGAGCGAGTCGTACTGCTCGAACACCCACCGCTTGCTGGCCACGTTCGGCGAGGAGAGCACGGCGAAGAACGCGTCCCGGAGGTCCTTCTCGAACGGCAGGAAGGTCGGGTCGTCGGCGACGGCGCCGTCCGCATCGGGGGACACCGCCGCCCGGTCGTACTCGGGTCCTTCGTCGGCCAGCGAACCGGCCGGAACCTCGGCGACGACCTCCCCCCCGTGTCGGACGGTCACCGTCGAGCCGTCCTCGAGCGTCGCCACGACGGCCGTTGGAAGCCCCCACTTCTCGCATACGGCCTTCACGTCGTCCAGCTTCGAGGGGTGAACGATGGCCAGCATCCGCTCCTGGGACTCGGAGGTGAGGATCTCGAAGGCCTCCATCCCCGGCTCTCGCACCGGCACGGCGTCGAGGTCGAGACGGGCCCCCATGCCGGCTCGGGCGGCGGACTCGCTCACGGCGCACGTGATGCCCGCCCCTCCCAGGTCCTGAAGGCCCTCCAGGAGGCCGGCGTCGATCAGCTCGAGCGACGCCTCGATCAACAACTTCTCGGCGAACGGGTCGCCGATCTGAACGCTGGGGCGCGATGCCTCGCCCGCGTCGTCCAGCGCGGCGCTCGCGAGCACGCTGACGCCGCCGATCCCGTCGCGTCCGGTCGTCGACCCGTACAGCACCATCAGCGACCCCGCGTGGACGTCGAGCGACGTCGATGTCACGAGCCGGCCGGCGGGCGCGATCCCCACGCACATCACGTCGACGGTGGGGTTCGCGCCGTGCGGTTCGGCGAACCGCACCTCTCCACCGACCGTCGGCACGCCGATGCAGTTGCCGTATCCGCCGATGCCGGCGACGACGCCGGCGAAGAGCCAGCGGTTGCGCTCTTCCGTGAGCGGCCCGAACGTCAACGGGTCCAGCAACGCGACCGGGCGGGCGCCCATCGACACGATGTCCCGAACGATGCCGCCCACGCCGGTCGCCGCGCCCTGGTAGGGCTCGATCGCGCTCGGGTGCGAGTGCGACTCGATCTTGAAGACCGCTGCCAGGCCGTCGCCGATGTCCACGGCGCCGGCGTCCTGCCCCGGACCGACGAGCACCGCGCCGCCCTCCGTGGGTAGCGACCGCAGGTGGATCTTCGACGACTTGTAGGAGCAGTGCTCGGACCACATCGCCGCGTACATCGCCAGCTCGGTCTCGTTGGGCGAACGCCCGAGCGTCGCAACGATGCGCTCGTGCTCGTCGTCCGTGAGGCCGAGCCGCCGGTGGAGCGGCTCGGTCACGCGTCGGCCCCCGCCAGCGCCCGTTCGAGCAGCGAGGCGAACATCGGCTGGCCCCCCGTGGGTCCGACGTCGGGGTCGACCGCGTGCTCGGGATGAGGCATGAGCCCGACGACGTTGCCCTCCTCGTTGCGGACCCCCGCGATGCCGTCGAGCGTCCCGTTGGGGTTCCACGCGTCGGAGACGACTCCGTCCGGCGAGCAGTACCGGAACACCACGAGCCCCTCGCCCTCGATCCGGGAGAGCTGGTCGGACGTGGCCACGAACTGCCCCTCCCCGTGCTTGATCGGAACCTCGAGCACCTCTCCCGCGACGAGTCCGGCGGTGACGGCGGTCTGCGAGGTCTCGACGCGCACATGGACCTCGCGGCAGACGAACCGCAGCGACCGGTTGCGGATCAGAGCGCCGGGCAACAGGCCGCTCTCGCACAGGATCTGAAAGCCGTTGCAGATCCCGAGCACGGGGCCGCCTCGCTCCGCGAAGCCGCGCACGGCCCCCATGATCGTGGCGAACCGCGCGATCGCACCGCACCGCAGGTAGTCGCCGTAGGAGAAGCCGCCGGGAAGGATCACCGCGTCGACGCCGAGCAGGTCCTCGTCGCCGTGCCACAGCGGAACGCCTTGCCCCCCCATCGTCGACACCGCATCGAGGGCGTCGCGGTCGTCGAGCGATCCGGGAAAGGTGATCACGCCGACGCGGGGGCTCGCCACGGTCATCGGATCCTCACGTCCCGTCGGTCTCCACGATGCGATATTCCTCGATCACCGGGTTCGAGAGCAGCCTTCGCGCGATCTCGTCGACCTGGGCTCGAGCCTCGGCCTCACCGGGGGCATCGACCTCGAGCCGAACGTGCTTGCCCACGCGTACCGAGTCGACGTTCGTCCACCCCAGCGCCGGCAGGGAGGCCTCGACAGCCTTGCCCTGCGGGTCGGCCAGACCCGGCTTCAACGTCACGAGGACCTCGACGGTGAACCTCACCGGTTTCCCGCCACGCCGTCGGCGGCCGGGGCGTCACGGCCCGCCGGGCCGGGCGCACCCATCCGACCCAGGTATCCGTCGAAGGGTTCGCCGGTGAGCCGTTCGTACGCATCGACGTATGCCGCGGTCGTCCGCGCAACCACCTCCGCCGGCAGCACGGGCGGCGGAGGTTCGTGATCCCAGCCGCTCGCGTCGAGCCAGTCACGGACCGGCTGCTTGTCGAGCGAGGGTTGAGCCCGGCCGGGTTCGTACGCGTCGGCCGGCCACAATCGCGACGAGTCCGGCGTGCATGCCTCGTCGATCAGGATCAGTTCACCCTCGCAGAATCCGAACTCGAGCTTCGTGTCGGCCAGGATGATCCCTCGCTCCAGGGACACCGACGCGGCCCGCTCGTAGATCTCGAGCGTGAGCTCCTTCAGGCGTTCGGAGAGGCCACGGCCGATGCGATCGGCGGCCTCCTGCGCGGTGAGCGGCTCGTCGTGACCCGCGGCGGCCTTCGTCGTGGGCGTGAAGATGGGCTCGGGCAGCTGCTCGGCCTCGGCGATCCCGGGCGGCAGGGCGATCCCACAGACCGAGCCCGACCGCCGGTACTGCACCCAGCCCGACCCGCTCAGGTACCCCCGGGCCACGCACTCGATCGGGATCACCTCGGCGCGCCGGACGAGCATCGCGCGACCCGCCAGCTCGGGGTCCCCGTCGAACGGCGCGGGGAACTCCGACCGCGTCGCCGTGATCACGTGGTTCGCGACGAGGTCTCGGGTTCGCTCGAACCAGAACGACGAGAGGCCGGTCAACACGCGACCCTTGTCGGGGATCGGGTTCGGCAACACGACGTCGAAGGCGCTGATCCGATCGCTCGCCACCAGAAGCAGCGCGGCATCCCCGGCGTCGTAGATGTCGCGGACCTTGCCCTGGGCGCGCTTGGCCCGGGACGCCGTCATCGCGCGGGATCCTCGACGGGGAGCTTCTCGAGCTTCTCGAAAACGCCCCCGAGGTTCCTCAGGAACCGGGCCGGGTCCAGCAGTTCTCCCAGCCGATCCTCGGTGAGTCGTTCACGCACCTGGGGGTCCGCGGCGATCGAGTCACGGAAGCTCCCCTCCCGTTCCGACGCCGCGGCGGCGGCGCGTTGAACGATCCGATACGCGTCGTCGCGCGCGAGCCCTGCGTCGACGAGCGCGAGCAGCACGGTCTGGCTGAAGGCGATCCCGCCGTGGGCCGACAGGTTCCCCGCCATCCGGTCCGGGAACACGACGAGCCCGTCGAGCACCCACGTCATCTCCGCCAGCATGAAGTCGAGCAACCCCGTCGCGTCGGGGAAGATGATCCTCTCCGCCGACGAGTGCGAGATGTCGCGCTCGTGCCACAACGCCACGTTCTCGAACGCCGCCTGTGCGTACCCTCGGACGACCCTGGCGAGCCCGGTGACGCGCTCGCACGCGACGGGGTTGCGCTTGTGAGGCATCGCGCTGGACCCCTTCTGGCCCTCCCCGAACGGCTCCTGCACCTCCCCGACCTCGGTCCGCGCCAAGTGCCGAACCTCGGTCGCCATCTTCTCCAGCGTCGAGGCGGTCACCGCGAGCGCGGCCATGTACTCGGCGTGCCGATCGCGCTGGATCACCTGCGTCGAGGCCTCGGCCGCACGAAGCCCGAGCTTCGCGCACACGAGCTCCTCCACACGGGGGTCGAGTTGGGCATAGGTCCCGACGACGCCGCTGATCGCCCCGACGGCTACGGTCTCCCGAGCCCGGCGCAATCGCTCGCGACCGCGATCCAGCTCGAACGCCCACACGGCGAGCTTGTGCCCGAAGGAGATCGGTTCGGCGTGCACGCCGTGTGATCGGCCGATCATCGGCGTGTCGCGGTACGCGAGCGCCCGCCGCTTCACCACGGCGAGCAGGGACTCCAGGCGGGAGAGCAGCAGGTCCGAGGCCACGCGCAGCTGCAGGGCGAACCCCGTGTCGAGCACGTCGGACGAGGTCAGGCCGAAATGCATCCACCGGCCCTGCGGCCCGATGGAATCGGCGACGACGTCGACGAACGCCGCGACGTCGTGACGCGTCATGGCCTCGCGGTCGCGGACGGCTTCGACCGTGAAGGCGGCCCGCTGCCGGCAGACGGACGCGTCCGCGAGCGGGACTCTTCCGAGCTCCGCCCACGCCTCCACGGCGAGCAACTCGATCTCGAGCCAGTTCGTCATCCGTGAACGATCGGACCAGACGGTCTCCATCTCCGGAAGGCTGTACCGAGGGATCA
Source organism: Actinomycetota bacterium (assembly GCA_030774235.1). GTDB lineage: Bacteria > Actinomycetota > UBA4738 > UBA4738 > HRBIN12 > JALYLM01. Next base: position 65,592 of record JALYLM010000192.1, on the reverse strand, counting down.
CAGCTTCAGGCCCTGGGCGAGGTCGTCCTTGAACTTCCACAGGATCGTCTGGACCTCGGGGTCACCGACGGCGATGATCTCGGCGGCCAGGACCGCCGCGTTCACGGAGGCCTCGACCCCGACCGTCGCGACGGGGACGCCCATCGGCATCTGCGCGGTGATCGCGAGCGCCTCGTTTCCCACCATCTGGGGCGCGGTCGCGATCGGGACGCCGATCACCGGCAGGATCGTGCGCGCCGCCACCGCCGCGGCGAGGTGTCCGGACAGGCCGGTCGAGCAGATGATGACCTTCAGCCCGCGCTCGAAGGCGATCCGGGCGTACTCGTCGACAAGATCGGGGTTCCGCGAGGACGACATGATGCTGATCTCGTGCGGGATCCCGAACTTCTCGAGGATCAGGCCGGCTTGGCGCATCACCGGGAGCTCGGACGGGGACGCCGCCAGCACCCCGACGCGCGGGGCATCGTCGCTCATCGCTCCTCCTCGTCTCGCTCCATCTCGGCGGCCGGGGCGGCCGCGACCGCCCGTGACGACGCCTCGTCTCGCGCGGCCCTCGCAGCGATATCGGTCCGATACTGCATGCCTTGGAACGAGAGTCGAGAGCACGCCTCGTACGCGCGCGCTCGAGCCTGCTCGATCGTCGAGCCGAGCGCGCTCACGGCGAGCACCCGCCCTCCGGCCGTGACCACTCTACCGTTCCCCATCGCCGTGCCCGCGTGGAACACGACGGCGCCCTCGACGGTCGCGGCGTCATCGAGTCCCTCGATCGGCGTGCCCGTCTCGTGCCGTCCCGGGTAGCCCTCCGAGGCCAGGACGACCGTGACGGCCGCCTCCTCGGACCAGCCGATCTTCCGGTCGGCGAGATCTCCGGTCGCGCAGGCGAGCAGGACCTCGGCCAGATCGGCTCGAAGACGCGGCATCACGACCTCCGTCTCGGGATCGCCGAACCGGCAGTTGTACTCGAGCACGCTCGGGCCATCGGCGGTGAGCATCAGGCCGAGGTACAGGACCCCCCGGTAGAGGACACCCTCTGCGCCCATGGCGTCGACGGTTCGCCGGGCGAGATCCCAGATCGTCTCCTCGGTCTTCCGATCCACGAAGGGAACGGGCGAGAAGGCACCCATGCCACCGGTGTTCGGGCCGGCGTCGCCGTCGAACGCCCGCTTGAAGTCCTGGCCGAGGACCAGGGGCACGACGGTCCGTCCGTCGCAGAGGGCGAACGCCGAGACCTCGGGCCCCTCCAACACCTCCTCCACGACGATGGTCGCGCCGGCGTCGCCGAAGTCGTGGGCCTCCAAGGATCCGCGCACGGCCGCGACCGCCGCGTCGCGATCGCGGGCCACGGCCACGCCTTTCCCTGCGGCCAGGCCGTCGGCCTTGACGACGGCGCGCCCGCCCAGCTCGTCGACGAACGCGATCGCCGGACCCGACTCGGTGAAGGTGCCCGACCGCGCTGTCGGGATCCCGCCACGTCGCATGAGCTCCTTGGCCCACGCCTTCGATCCCTCGATCCGAGCGGCGGCCGCATCCGGACCGAAGACGGCGATCCCGTGCGCACGCAGCCGGTCGGCCAACCCGGCGACGAGCGGCGTCTCGGGACCGACGACGACGAGATCGGCGGACTCGACCGCCGCGAGCACGACGATCCCCTCGATGTCGTCGACCGGCACCGGGACGCAGTCGGCGACGGCGGCGATGCCCGCGTTGCCGGGCGCCACGACAAGGCGGCGAACGCCGGGACTGTGGGAGAGACGCCACGCGAGTGCGTGCTCGCGGCCCCCGCCCCCGACGACCAGGACCCTCATCCGACCGGCAGGCTCTGTTCCCGAGCGGGGCCGATGGAGACCACCGAGACTGGCACGCCGACGAGCTCCTCGATGCGACCGACGAACTCGCGCGCCGCCTTCGGCAGGTCCTCGAACGAGGTCGCCTCGTCGATCTCCTCGTCCCAGCCCCGAAGGTCTTCGTAGATCGGCTGAGCCCGGTGGAACAGGGACTGGTGCGGCGGAAAGTCGTCGAAGGTCATCGCGTCGACGCGGTAGCCCGTGCAGATCTTCAGCGACTCGAAGCCCGACATCACGTCGAGCTTGGTGAGGAACAGCTCGGTCAGGCCGTTCAGTCGAGCGGCGTACCTACCGAGAGCGGCATCGAACCATCCGCAGCGGCGCTTTCGTCCCGTCACCGTCCCGAACTCATTCCCCCGCACGCCGAGTCGCTCCCCGACCTCCCCCAGCTGCTCGGTCGGGAACGGTCCCGCCCCCACCCGCGTGACGTAGGCCTTCACGATGCCGATCACACGGTCGACCTCCTTCGGACCGATCCCGGCGCTCGCGAGCGCGTATCCGGCCACGGGGTTCGACGACGTCACGAAGGGATACGTCCCCTTGTCCAGGTCAAGCAACGTCCCCTGCGCACCCTCGAGCATCACGTGCTTGCCCGCGCGCAGACCCGCGTGAAGCAGGGCTCCCGTATCGGCGACGAACGGCTCCAGCCGTCGTGCGAAGTCCATGTACTCCTCGACGATCCGCTCGCCGTCCAGAGGAAGCCGGTTGTACACCTTCGTGAGGATCAGGTTCTTCTCGCGAAGAACGATCTCGAGCTTCGCGCGGAAGATCTTCTCGTCGAACAGGTCCTGCACGCGGATGCCGATCCGCGCGGCCTTGTCGCCGTAGGCCGGCCCGATGCCGCGCTTCGTGGTGCCGAGGGCGTTCTTGCCCAGGAAGCGCTCCGTGACCTTCTCGAGCTCGAGGTGATACGGCATGATCAGGTGAGCGTTCCCGCTGACCACGAGGCGCGACACGTCCACACCCGCCTCGCGAAGCTCGTCCATCTCCTTCAGGAGGTGACGCGGATCGACGACGACCCCGTCGGCGATCACGGGCGTGATGTGGTCGTACAGGATGCCCGAGGGGATGAGTTGGAGCTTCAACAAGCGGCCCTCGGCGACTACCGTGTGGCCCGCGTTGTTCCCGCCTTGATAGCGGACGACGAAGTCCATCCGGTCGGCGAGGTAGTCAACCGCCTTGCCCTTTCCCTCGTCCCCCCATTGCGTCCCGAGCACGATCGAGGCAGGCATCTCGACCTCAGTGTAGGGGAACCCGTTCCGGCCTAGTATCGCGCCCGTGAGCGACGACGCGACGTCCACGCCGACGACGACGGATGAGCAACTGGCGCACCTCAGCCCCGAGGAACGCGACGTCCTGGCCAAGGTCACGGAGATCGTTCGCCGGATCCAATTCGGCACCGTCGTGCTCGTGATCCAGGACGGGAAGGTGGTCCAGATCGAGATGGCCGAGAAGTTCCGGCTGCGGTGAGCTGATGGTCGAGCCGGCGCAGACGATGGAGCTCACGCGGTCTTCCGAGCCGCCGAAGTTCGCCGTCCGCGACCTCGTGAAGGAACGCACGTCCACGACCGGCGAGACGTCGACGGTCGTCGACCACGTGACGTTCGACGTCCGGCCCGGGGAGTTCGTCTGCCTGCTGGGTCCCTCGGGGTGTGGCAAGACCTCGATCCTGAACATCCTCGCCGGGCTCGACGAGCCGACCGCGGGCGAGGTCCTGCTCGACGGCACACCGATCACCGGCCCGGGGCCCGACCGTGCCGTGTTGTTCCAGGAACCGGCGCTCTTCCCGTGGCTCTCGGTGACCGCCAACGTCGAGCTCGCGCTGCGACTCGTCGGCGTCGCGGCCCTCGAGCGCCGGGAGCGCGCGCTTCGCTGGCTCGACAACGTGCGTCTCGGTGCGTTCGCGAACGCCCAGCCCCACGAACTGTCGGCCGGGATGAGGCAGCGTGCCGCACTTGCTCGCGCGCTTGCCTGTGAACCGGACGTGGTGCTCGGCGACGAGCCCTTCGGCTCGCTCGACGCCCAGGCGCGCGAGCTGCTGCAGAACGAGGTCCAGCGCGTGTGGGTCGAGCGGCAGGGGCGCAAGACGTTCGTGTTCGTCACCCACAACGTCCGGGAGGCCGCCCTGCTCGCCGATCGCGTGCTCGTGATGTCGGCTGCGCCCGGCACGCTGCTGGAGGAGGTGCGGATCCACGCGTCACGTCCGCGCGCCCTCGACGACGTCCTGGTCGCGCGAGTCGTCAACGAGATCCACGAGCTCGTCATGCGGGAGGTGGACAAACGTGTCGCGCGTGAGATGGGCAGCTAGAGAGTTCGGCGCGCCGCTCGTCGGCGTCGCCGGGTTGCTCGTCGTCTGGGCGATCGTTGCGGCGTCGACCTCGTCGGCGGGCGTCCCCTCCCCGCTCGACGTGTGGCGGGCGACGATCCACGGCATCTCCGACGGCTCGATACCGCGAGCCGCGTCGAAGACGCTGATCCGGCTCGTCTTCTCGTTCGCGGCAGCCATCGTGATCGGCACGGCCATCGGGGTGGGCCTCGCGCTCAACGACTTCGCCCGGCGAAGCGTTCGGCCGCTCATCGTCGCGTTGCAGATCACCCCGTTCGTCGCGTGGGTACCGCTGGCGGTGGTCTGGTTCCACCCCAGCGAGCGCGCGGTGGTGTTCGTGACGGTGGTCGGCGCGTTCCCGTCCATGACGCTTGCAACGATCGGCGCGTTCCGGACCGTGCCGCCCTTGCTGAAGCGGGCGGGTCGCACGCTCGGGGCCGACGGGTGGCAGCTCTACCGACACGTGATCTTCCCCGCCGCGCTGCCCGGCTACATCGGCGGGTTGCAGCAGGCTTGGGGTTTCGCGTGGAAGGCCCTCATGGCCGGCGAGCTGATCATCGCGGCGGTCGGTTCCACGGGATTGGGGCAGCTGCTCTCGAGCGACGAGAACGACGTCCCGGTGTTGCTGGCGGTCGTCGCGGTGATCGCCGTGATCGGCGTGGCGGTCGACTCATTCGTGTTCGGGGGCCTCGACCGACGCATCCGACGCCGGCGTGGCCTGCTCGTCGAGGGCTGAGGACTCCGCCGCCGGTTCCTATCGCTCGAGCCGGAACCTGATCTGGACGTGGGTCAGGTACTCGGTGATCGCGTTGTCCTTCACGCTCGCACTCGTCCCGAGGATGTCCATGCCCTCGATCCCGCGGATCGTCTTGGCGGCCTCGGCCAGCGCCTGATGCGCGGCATCGCGCCACGACTCCCCCGACACGCCGACGAGATCGATCGTCTTGATGACGGCCATCGTTCCTTCCCCCTCTCGCTCGAGCGTCAGCTCGGCGCCGACGCCCGTGCCTCGTACACCGAGATGAACCGGCGGTAGTTTTCGGTGATCGCCGCGGCCGCCACGGGGCGCTCGGCCCCACCGTCGACGTACGCCTTCAACGGGTTCCACCAGATCGTCCGCCCGATCGCGAACCCGGCGTATCCGGGGACGCCCGCCGCCGCCTCCAGCCAGCGGTCGACGGCCGCGGCGTCGGCGCCGCGGCCGAGGACGACGCACTTCACGTCGTTGCGTCCCCCCGCCCTGCATTGGTCCGCGATCGACGCACACTCCTCCCTCCGGTCGATGCCTTCGATCTTCCAGACATCCGGTTCGACGCCGGACCCCTGCAACTCGGCGATCGCCACGCGCATCAGATGCGGACGGATCTCGATGTCGTAGCGTCCCGCGTCGCCTCCGGCCGTCTCGAGCTGATGGGACTCGGCGGGCACCAGCAGCTCGAAGAGGAACTTCCGATCGTGGGCGTGGAGCCAGTCCCCCAGGCGCTGGAGCCTGCCGGCCTGCCGGGCGTTCATCGCCCCGTCCCCCTCGGGGTTGAACCGCACGAGCACCTTCGCGAACGTCGGGTCGAACGCCTCGATGTGTGAGGCGAAGTCCTCCCCGTACTCGAAATCGAACTCCTCCTGCCCCGACTTCTCGACCGGCATCGCGAGCACCAATCCTTGAGCCGCCGCGGCGCGGGCGACACCGGCGCCGAACCGCTCGTCGACGAGCACGCCGGCGCCCGCGACGGGCGTCCCCTGGGCCAGCGCCTGTTGGAAGCCTTCGAAGATGACCTTCTTCGCGTCGACGATCTTGGCGGCGTCCTCCGGCGTCGGATCGCCCGTCACGCCGAAGAAGGCCTTCTGGAACGAGCCGCGGTGATCGAAGGCGAGGATGTAGAGCGTCCCGTCGTAGCCGGGCAGCATCACGCGCGCTCGAACGGGTTCGTGGGCGTCAGGACCTCGACCCTCACCGGGGCGGCCGCCTCGCGGAACCGTTCGCCGTCGGAGCGCGACCCGACGACGAACCCGTAGTGGAACGGCACCGCCACCTGCGGCGCCATCGCCTTCGCGAGGCGGCCCGCCGCGTTCGGCTCCATCGTGTAGTGCCCCCCGACCGGCAGGAAGGCGACATCGGTCGTGACGTTCTCGAGCTCCGGGAGGTCGTCCGTGTCGCCGGCGTGATAGTAGGTCACACCGCCCAGATCGAGCACGTACCCGACCCACCGGTTCGCCTTGGGGTGGAAGTCGAGGGCCTCCGGGCGTGTGTTGTAGGCGGGGACGGTCTCGAACTTCACCCCGGCGATCTCGTGCGACTCGCCGGGCGTGACGGGCGTGACGTCGCCGGTCAGCTCACGTGCCACGTCGGGTGGCGCGACGAGCTTCGTCCCGTCCTTGCGCAGCCTCACGATCTCGTCCGGTTGGAAGTGGTCGTCGTGGACATGCGTGAGGAAGATGAGGTCCGCGGCGGGGGCATCGTCCTCGGTTCCCCATGGGTCGATGTAGATCACCCGCTCGTCGTCGGTCCAGCGCAACGCCGACTGCCGAAACCACGTGATCCGTTCGAGCATCGCCGACCTCCTTGGTGGCGTCCCACGGGTAGTCTGACGATCACCGTGTCCGAAGGCGAATCGACCGAGGCCCGCGACGGCGGGATCCGAGCGAGCGTCTCGCTCCTAGGGCGCAACCGCGACTTCCGCCGTGTCTACGTCGCCTCGCTGATCTCTCTTGGCGGTGACTGGTTCCTGCTGGTCGCCCTCTTCGGTCTGGTCCTCGATCTGACGAGCTCGGCCGTGGCCGTCGCGCTGTTGCTTGCGGCGCAGGACCTCACGTACTTCGTGGTCTCGCCGGTGGGCGGCCTGCTCGCCGACCGGCTGGACCGGCGCCGCCTCATGGTCGCGGCGGACATCGCCCGCGCGGTCCTGTGCGTCGGGTTCCTGTTCCTGCGGACCGCAGGGGAGGTGTGGGTGATCTACCTCCTGCTGGGGACGATGGCGTGCTTCAGCGCCGCCTTCGAGCCGGCCTCGTTGGCGGCGCTTCCCAACCTCGTGGAGCAGGAGGACCTCGCGACCGCGAACGCGCTGTCCGGGTCGCTGTGGGGCACGATGCTCGCCGTCGGAGCGGCGTTGGGAGGGGCGGTCACGGCGCTGTTCGGCCGCGACGCCGCGATCGTGATCGACGCGGTCTCGTTTGCCGCGTCGGCGGCGCTGATCGTGCGCATCCGCCGATCGTTCTCGGAGGCACGCGAGCAGACCACGTCGGGCGGCCGGCTGCGTGAGGCCACCGTCGAGACGCTGCGATATGCCCGCCGGGACCACCGCGTGCTCGCGCTCCTGGCCGTGAAGTTCGGCTGGGGAATCGCGGGAGGCGTGCTCGTCGTCATCCCGCTGCTCGCCAAGGGCAGCTTCCACGCCGGCGACGTCGGGATCGGGCTGCTCTTGGCGGCGCGCGGGGTCGGCGCCCTGATCGGACCCTTCGTCGGACGCTCCGCGCTCGGACCTGCGGATCGGAGGATCTTCACCACGATCGGAGCCGCGCTCGCGGTGTTCGGTGTCGGCTACGTCCTGCTCGGATCCGTGCCGCGATTCGCGCTCGGGCACTGGACGCTCCTCATCCTCGCGATGCTGGCCGTCGCGATCGCCCACGTCGGCGGCGGGGCCCAATGGATGCTCTCGTCCTACGGCCTGCAGAAGATCGTGCCCGACCACATCCGGGGGCGTATCTTCGCCTTCGACGGAATGCTCGTGACCCTGACCTTCGGGCTGTCCAGCCTGCTGACCGGATGGCTCGCCGACTCGTTCGGCGCCCCAGGGACGGCGATGGGCATGGGTGCGATCGCGCTGGTCTGGGCCGCAGCATGGTCGTGGCTCACGAGCGACGTGCGTCGAGCCACCATGCTCGACGGGTGCGGCGAGGCGCCGCCGGAAGCCGAGGTCGAGCTCGGCCCCGCGACCGCGACCTGATCCTTCCCGCCCCTCGTCGGTTACCCGGCGGGTGGCGGTGGCGGCGGAGGCGCCTGTCCGCCGGACGACCCCGGTGCCGCCGGTGGCGCGGCGGGTTCGCTGCCGGCGTCGCCCTGGAACGACACCCCCGGCCCTGGCTGCGTGAAGTTCACCTGCGGGGCGCCCGCCTCCCGGATCGACTCCTCGACCTCGAAGAACTCCGCGGCCTCGAAGTGGAACGAGTTCGCGATCAACGAGGATGGGAACGCCTGCACCCGCCGGTTGAAGTCGCGGACGTTCGAGTTGTAGAAGCGTCGCGCGGTCTGCAGCCGGTCCTCCGTATTGGCCAGCTCCTGTTGCAGTGCAAGGAAGTTTTGGTTCGCCTTCAGCTCCGGATAGTTCTCGGCCACAGCGAGCAGCTGCCGCATCGCGGCGACGAACGGTCCCTCCGCGGCTGCCTGCTCCGCGGGCGAGCCCGTTGCGGCCGTCGCCGCGGCGCGTGCCTTCGTGACGTTCTCGAAGACCTCGCGCTCGTGGGAGGCGTACCCCTTCACCGTCTCGACCAGGTTCGGGATGAGGTCGTACCGGCGGCGGAGCTCCGTATCGATGTTCGCCCACGCGTCCTTGATCATCTGTTTCTGCGAGACGAACCGGTTGTACGAGACGACGGCGCCAAGCGCCACGATCACGATGATTCCGAGGATGATCCACACGACGATCACGGCGGCATTCCCTCCCTGTCCTTCTTGACTGTCGCTCTTGGCCTGCTCTTCTTGGCCTGTCGCTCTTGGCCTGTTCGTATGCCTCGCCTGGAAGCTTAGCCGGTGTTCCGCGGGTACAGCGAGTGGACGACGCTCGGCACGTGGTCGAGGAACGCTTTCGCGGTTCCGAGCAGCGGCAGGAACGCCACGGGCCTGAGCTTCTGGCAATAGCAGACGACCTCCTCGCCGACGATCTCGAACGAATAGCCGGCGCCGCTCCTCACGAGCCAGTCGATCATCCGCGCGTCGATCATGTCGTTGGCGAACTTCTTGTCCGCCGACTTCACGTTGTAGGCCTTGTTGAACGCCTCGGACTCGAACTGGATGTCGCGGAAGCTGAGCGCGTCGGCCAGGCGCGTGAGGAGGTTCTCGTGGGTGATGGTCAGGCGCACGCACGCGGCGTCGATCGGCACGATCACGCAATCGAACCGGTAGTAGTGCTTGCTCCGGTTGCCCTTCGAATCGCTCGACTCCTCGTAGTACCAGTAGTCGAACGCGCGCAGGTCGACGCCCTGCCACGCGCCCCACATCACGTTCTCGACGCCCCGCCCGTCGCCCTTGGCGAACAGGGCGAACGGTTCGGAAACGATCCCGAACGGGTCGGCGGCCGAGTACTGCAGCCCGAGCTGGACCGCCATGAGCGCGAAGGCCTCCCGTCGCTTCTTCTTCGCGAGGTATCCGGCGTAGACGATGCCCGCAGCGACGAGTCCGGCCAGGACGAAGATCGGGAGGAGGCCCATGACCGCTGTATCGGTAGCCGACCTACGAGGGCGAAGCAAGGACCCGGAACGCGAGGCCCTCCCCGGCGGCGTCGACCTCGACGGCGTCGCCGTCGTGGATCTCGCCGGCCAGGATCTTCATCGCCAGTGGGTCCTGGATCTCCCGCTGGATCAAGCGCTTCAATGGTCGCGCCCCGAACGCCGGGTCGTATCCCTCGCCGGCGAGCCATGCGCGGGCCGCGTCGGTCAGCGTGAGCGTCAGCTTTCGGTCGGCCACCCGATCCTGCAGAGCCCGCACCTGGATGTCGACGATCTGTGCGATCTCATCGCGGCCGAGGGCGTCGAACACCACGATCTCGTCGATCCGGTTGACGAACTCCGGACGGAAGTGAGCGCGCACGTCGGCCAGAACCTTCTCGCGGCGCTCCTCAGCCGACGACCCGAGGTCGAAGAACATCGCGCTTCCGAGGTTCGACGTCATGATCACGATCGTGTTGCGGAAGTCGACGGTGCGCCCCTGTCCGTCGGTGAGCCTGCCGTCGTCTAGCAGCTGCAGCAAGACGTTGAACACGTCGGTGTGCGCCTTCTCGATCTCGTCCAACAGGATCACGCTGTAGGGCCTGCGGCGCACGGTCTCCGTCAGCTGACCGCCTTCCTCGTAGCCCACGTAGCCGGGCGGGGCGCCCACGAGACGCGAGACCGTGTGCCGCTCCTGGTACTCGCTCATGTCGACGCGCACGATGGCGCGTTCGTCGTCGAAGAGGAACTCGGCGAGGGCGCGGGCCAGCTCGGTCTTGCCGACACCCGTCGGCCCAAGGAACAGGAACGAGCCGATCGGGCGGTGCGGGTCGGAGAGTCCGGCTCGTGACCGCCTGATCGCGTTCGCCACCGCACCGACGGCTACGGCCTGGTCCACGACTCGCCGGTGTAGCGCCTCCTCGAGGTGCACGAGCTTCTTCATCTCGCCCTCCAGAAGACGGCTCACCGGGATGCCGGTCCACGTCGAGACGACCTCGGCGACATCCTCCTCGGTGACCTCCTCGTTCAGCATCTTCAGATCCGACTGGAGCTCGTTGAGGCGAGCGTTCTCCTCCTCCAGGTGCTTCTCGAGATCGACCAGGGTTCCGAATCGCAGCTCCGCCGCCCGCTCGAGATCACCGCCGCGCTCGGCGCGTTCGAACTCGCCCCGCGCCGCCTCGATCTCGGCCTTGAGCGAGCGGATGCGGTCGATCCGCTCCTTCTCCTGGTGCCAGTGGGCCTTCATGACGGCGCTCGTCTCCCGGAGATCGGCCAGCTCCCGCTCGAGCCGCTCCAATCGCTCGAGCGAGGCGGGATCGGACTCCTTCTGCAGGGCGGCTCGCTCGATCTCGAGCTGACGGATCCTGCGCTCGACCTCGTCGATCTCCACCGGCATCGAGTCGATCTCGATCCGCAGCCGCGACGCCGCCTCGTCGATCAGGTCGATCGCCTTGTCCGGCAGGAATCGGCCGCTGACGTAGCGGTCGGACAGCACCGCGGCCGCCACGAGGGCGGGATCTTGGATCCGAACCCCGTGATGCACCTCGTAGCGCTCCTTCAGGCCGCGAAGGATCGCGATCGTGTCCTCGACGCTGGGCTCCTTCACGAGGACGGGCTGGAACCGTCGCTCGAGCGCGGGGTCTTTCTCGATGTGCTGGCGGTACTCGTCGAGCGTGGTCGCGCCGATCGCGCGCAGCTCGCCCCGGGCAAGCATCGGCTTCAGCATGTTCCCCGCGTCCATCGCCCCCTCGGCGGCGCCGGCGCCGACGATCGTGTGCAGCTCGTCGATGAACGTGATGATCTCGCCCTCGCTGTCGGCGATCTCCTTGAGCACCGCCTTCAGGCGCTCCTCGAACTAGCCGCGGTACTTGGAGCCCGCGACCATCGCCCCGAGGTCGAGCGCGATCAACCGCTTGTTCTTGAGCGACTCGGGCACGTCGCCGGCCACGATCCGCTGCGCCAGACCCTCGACGATCGCGGTCTTGCCCACCCCGGGCTCCCCGATCAGCACGGGGTTGTTCTTCGTGCGCCGCGACAGGACCTGGATCGTTCGTCGGATCTCCTCGTCGCGGCCGATGACCGGGTCGAGCTTGCCCCGGCGCGCCTGCTCCGTCAGGTCTCGCCCGTACTTCTCGAGCGCCTGGAAGGTGTCCTCCGGGTTCTGGTCGGTGACGCGGCGGCGACCCCTCACGTCCGCCAGCGCGGCCAACACGCCGTCGCGCGTGAGACCGGCGTCCTGCAGGACCCGAGCGGCGCCGGAGTCCCCGGTCAGCATCGCGAGCAGGAGATGCTCGGTCGAGACGTACTCGTCGGTCAGCGCCTCCGCCTCGCGGGTCGCGGCGTCGAGCAGCGCCGCGGTCGCCGGCGAGATCCTGGCCTCGGTCGCCGCGCCCTGCGCGAACACCTTCGGCACGCGGTCGAGCGCCTCGTCGACCCGGCGGCGCAGTGCTCCCGGATCGGCGCCGGCCTGATGGAGCAGCGGGTAGACGATCCCCTCGGGATCCGCCAGGAGCGCGAACAGGATGTGCTCGGGCTCGATCGTCTGGTGATTGCGAGCGACGGCCTGATCGTGCGCCTCCTGCAGGGCGGCCTGGGACTTGAGGGTCAGCTTGTTCAGGTCCATGTCGTCGTCAGCCTTCCGTCCTCGTAGTCCGCCCGCGTGATCGCGTACAGGGCGTAGTCGCGCGGGCCGTCCGGGGTCGGCATGAAGCCTCGCATCACGCCTTCGAGGTGAAACCCGAGCCGCTCCGCGACGCGCCGCATCGGCGCGTTCTCCAGATCGGTTCCCAGCTGCACCCGGTGCGCGCCTTCCTCCTCGAACAGCCGCTTCGTCATGAGCCCGACGGCGGCGGAGCCGACCCCCTTGCCCCGGTCGGCCGCGTCGAACACCCCGATGCCGAGCTCGAACACTCCGGGGGGCATCGCGTTCTCGGGTCGGCGGGCCTGGATCTCCCCGGCGAGGCGACCGCCCAGCTCGATGCCCATGAGGATCTCGCCCTGGAAGAACTCGCCCGAATGCGCGATCCGATCCACCAGCGTGGAGCGGATCTCCTTCGCGGGCGGCGCCTCGCCCGGATAGGCCATCGTGCCGGCCTCCGCGATCCTGGCCCGCACGAGCTCGTCCAGCTCCGATCCGCGAAGCCTGCGCAACCGCACGTCGCCAATCAGGGCGAGCCCTCCCACGGCAGCGGGAAGACGCTTCGTAGCGGAACGATGTCGGCGCCGATACGCCGACCGGGCATCGCGATCGCGCGCCGGTGACGCAGCTGGCGTTGCAGCTCCTCGATCTGCTCCTGCAGCCGGTCGATCTCACCCTGAAGCTCGATGATCCGCTTCACGCCCGCGAGGTTGATGCCCTCGTCCTGAGTGAGCGCCTGGATGGCTCGGAGTCGACGGATGTCGCGCGCCGAGTAGCGGCGGTTGTTCCCCTCGGTCCGCTTCGGCCGCACGAGCCCCTTGCGCTCGTAGATCCGGAGCGTCTGTGGGTGCACGCCGGCCAGCTCGGCAGCCACGCTGATGATGTACACCGCGCGCTCGTCAGGCTCGTTGTCGTCGTGCCTGTCTGCCATCTTCCTCAGCTCCTCACGCCACGCCGAGTCGCCTACGTGGCGAATCCTTCTGCTTGTCCTGGAGCTGTCGCAGCAGCTCCTTCTCGTCACGACTGAGCTTCCCGGGGACGTCCACGCGGACCGTCACGAGCAGGTCGCCGTGGCCGCCGCGCTTCGGCGCCCCCTTGCCCTTGATCCGAAACGTCTTGCCGCTCGGCGTGCCTCCCGGCACTTTCAACGTGACGGGGCCGTTCAGCGTCGGAACGTCGACGTTGGCGCCAAGCGCAGCCTCCGGGAACGACACCGGCAGCTCGAGCGTCAGGTCGTCGCCCTTGCGACCGAACACAGGATGCGTCCCCACCTTCACCCTGACGAACAGGTCGCCCGGCTGGCCGCCGGCCGGACCCGGCTCACCGCGGCCGGGCAGCCTGATCCGCGCGCCGTCCTTCACACTCGCGGGGATCTTCACCCGGAGGGTCCTCGAGCGTCGCTCCGCCCCGGTTCCCCCGCAGGTCGGGCACGGGGTCGCGACGATGCGACCGGCGCCGTGACAGCGAGGACAGGTCTGCGTCATCGAGAAGAGACCCTGGTTCACGGCCACCTCGCCGCTGCCCCCGCACTCCGGACAAGTGGTCGGGCTGGTGCCGGGCGCCGCGCCCGAGCCGTGGCAGGTCCGGCACACCGCGGGACCGGTGATCTTGACTGGCACCGTGGTCCCCGCCATCGCCTCGTCGAAGGACACCTGTACCTCGGTCTCCAGGTCGGCACCACGGCGTGGGCGCGCCTGGCGCGAGCGGCCTCTGCCCCCGGCGCCTCCGCCAACCCCACCGAACATGCTTCCCAGCAGATCCCCGAGGTCGACGTCCACCTGCTCGTACCGGACGCCGCCCGGCCACCCGGCGCCCGCGCCGCCCGGCCAGCCACCCGGGCCGCCCGGGCCGGACGCCCCGAATCCCTGCGCCCCCATCTCCCGGACCCGGTCGTAGCTCTTGCGCTTCTCCTCGTCACCGATCACGTCGTAGGCGGCGGAGATCTCCTTGAACCGGTCCTCCGCCTCCTTGTTCCCGGCGTTCGCGTCCGGATGGTGCCTCTGCGCGAGCTTGCGGTACGCCTTCTTGATGTCCGAGGCCGACGCGTTCTTGGGCACGCCGAGGACCTGGTAATAGTCCTTGTCGAACCACTCCCGGCGGACCTCGTCGGCCACGGGCTACCTCCGCTCTACGCGGACGCCCGCAGGCCGGACGACGCGACCCTTCAACGTGTAGCCGGGACGCAAGACGTCGGCCACGACGAGCTGCTCCCCGTCGCCGGTCTGCATGAGGGCCTCGTGGCGCTCGGGGTCGAAGGTCGCTCCCTCGGCCGCGATCCGCTCGAGCCCTTCGGCCTTCAGCGCATCGACGAGCTTCGCGTAGACGAGCTCGACCCCGTGCAGGAACCGGTCGAACTCCGGCTTGTCGTTCGCGGCCATGAGGGCGAGCTCGAAGTCGTCCAGAACCTCGAGCAACCGAAGGATGGCGGGCTGGGCCGCCATCTCGATCGCCTGCGTCTGTTCCTTCAGCACCCGTTTGCGATAGTTGTCGAACTCCGCCTGCAGCCGCCGAAGGTGATCGAGATACCGCGCGGCCTCCGCACGCGCCGCCTCCAACTCGGTGCCCTCATTCGCCGGCGCCCGCTCGTCATCGCGATCGCCCCCCGGAGCCGCGGCTCCGGCCTCCGGGGCCGGGCCGGTCCCCTCGACGGCGGGGTCGTCGCGGACGGGCCGCTTGTCGGTGATCTTGATACGCGGACGCTCCGCGTGGTCGGTGTCGGGCTCGTCGGTCATGCCGTCGCCTCCACCTGGATCCCGCGGGCCATCGTCTCCTCGCGCTTCGGGTTGATCGTGCCGACCATCCCTACGAAGCACCACCCTCATCGACGATCTCGCCCTCGACGATGTCCTCGTCGCCCTCGGTCGACGAACCGGCTGACGAAGCCCCGTCGCCGCCCTCGGCGGCCTGCGGCTCGGACTGCTGGGCTTGCTGGTTCTGATACACGGACTGTCCGATCCGCTGGAATACCTGCATCGTTGCGTCGGTCGCCTTGCGCAGGCGCTCGGCATCGGCGCCATCGTCCTTCAGCACCTCGCTCAGCCCCTCGCTCGACCGGCGCAGCTCCTCGCGCTCGGCCTCGGGGACCTTGTCGCCCCACTCCGACAGCGATTTCTCGACCTGATAGCTCAGCTGGTCGGCGGCGTTGCGGGCCTCGGCCGCTTCCCGCCGCCTGTGGTCCTCGTCCGCGAACTTCTCCGCGTCCTTCACCATCCGCTCGACCTCGTCCTTCGACAGCGCGGTGCCGCCCGTGATCGTCATCGCCTGCTCCTTGCCCGTCGCCAGGTCCTTCGCGCTGACGTTCACGATGCCGTTCGCATCGATGTCGAAGGCCACCTCGATCTGCGGCACGCCGCGCGGAGCCGGCGGGATGCCCATCAGGTGGAACCGGCCGAGGGACTTCACGGCGGGAGACATCACGGTCTCGGCTTCGCCCTGAAGGACGTGGATCTCGACCGTGGTCTGGTTGTCGTCGGCCGTCGTGAAGATCTCGGACTTGCGCGTCGGGATCGTCGTGTTCCGCTCGATCAGACGCGTGAAGATGCCGCCCTTCGTCTCGACGCCCAGCGTGAGCGGCGTGACGTCCAGCAACAGGATGTCCTTCACGTCGCCCTTCAGGACGCCGGCCTGGATCGCGGCGCCGACCGCGACGACCTCGTCGGGGTTCACGCCCTTGTGCGGCTCCTTTCCACCGGTGAGCTTCTTCACCAGCTCCTGGATCATCGGCATCCGCGTGGAGCCGCCGACCAGGATCACGTGATCGATCGCGCTCGCATCCTTGCCCCAGTCCTTGATCGCCTGCTCGAACGGCGTCGCGCACCGCTCGACGAGGTCGGCCGTCATCCGCTCGAACTCCGAGCGCGTGAGCTTCATGTCCAGGTGCAGAGGCCCCTCCGCGGTCGCCGTGATGAACGGCAAGTTGATGGTGCTCTCGGTGACCTGCGACAGCTCGATCTTGGCCTTCTCGGCGGCCTCCTTCAGCCGTTGCAGCGCCATGCGATCGGCGGACAGATCGACACCGTGCGCGTTCTTGAACTCCTTGACGAGCCAATCGATGATGCGCTGGTCCCAATCGTCCCCGCCGAGCTGCGTGTCTCCGTGCGTGGCCTTGACCTCGAACACGCCATCACCGATCTCTAGCAGCGAGACGTCGAACGTGCCACCACCGAGGTCGAACACGAGGATCGTGTGATCGGCCCCTTGCTTGTCGAGGCCGTACGCGAGCGCGGCGGCCGTCGGCTCGTTGATGATGCGGAGCACCTCGAGGCCGGCGATCTGGCCCGCCTCCTTCGTCGCCTGGCGCTGGGCGTCGTCGAAGTAGGCGGGCACGGTGATCACCGCCTGCGTCACGGTGTCGCCGAGATACGCCTCGGCGTCGCGCTTGAGCTTCAGCAGGATCTGGGCGCTGATCTCCTGCGCGGTCCACTTCTTGCCGTCGAGCTCGATCGCCCACGACTTGTCGCCCATGTGGCGCTTCACCGATCGGATCGTGCGATCCGGGTTCGTGATCGCTTGACGCTTGGCGACCTCGCCCACCAGGATCTCGGCGTTCTTCGAGAACCCTACGACCGACGGCGTCGTGCGCGCGCCCTCGGCGTTCGGGATCACGACCGGCTCGCCGCCCTCCAGAGCCGCGACCACGGAGTTCGTGGTCCCCAGATCGATCCCCACAGCTCGTGCCATCCCGCGTCTCCTTCGGTCCCTGTCGGAACGGCCCGATCGCCGTTCCTGAGTATGTAGAGATGATAGAAGTTGAGCACGATGTTGACAAGTCGGGCCGAGCCGTGGAAGTCTCGCGAGGTCCGTCGTTCGCCCTACCTTTCGCGATGGACCTGTACTCTGTTCGTGCAGGTGATCCGGGGTATCCCTGGGAGCGGCGCGAGAACCGTCCGCCGATCCGGGCAAAGGGGTCAAGCCGTGGGTTCTTTCGTCCGAAAAAGAACTAGAACCAACGGCCCCGATCGAAGGACGACGGCGTTGAGCGTAGCCAGCACCCATGCCCGTGCGAGGAAGAGCGCCCATCCCGCCGTGTCCAGCGCCGTGGAGTCGCTCATGCTGGAGGAGCGCACCCGCTGGGCGATGCGGATCCACGACAGCCTCACCCAGTCGGTAACCAGCGCGATCCTCGAAGTTCAGACCCTCCGCCACCGCATCGAGACCGACCCCGACGACGCCGTCACCGCGCTTCGAGAGATCGAGGATGCGATCCGTTCGGACCTTCGTGAGATCCGCGAGATCCTGTTCGAGCTCCAGGACGGGCAACCGCACGTCGAGCCCCCCGTTGCCTGGTTCGTGAACGATCTCGCGAACCGATGGAAGCTCTCGGCTGCCGTTTCGGTCGAGGGCGAGTGGAACGGCGTCGGCGAACCGGTCCTGGAGGCGGCCCACGGGATCCTCGCGGAGGCTCTGGCGAACGTCGCGAAGCACGCCGGCACGAAGGCCGTGGCGGTTCGGGTTCGCCTCGCCGGGGAAACACTCACGATCGAGGTCGAGGATCGCGGGCGGGGCATCCCGATCGTGGCCGTGACCGACAAGGACCAGCACTTCGGGCTCCAGATGATGCGAGCTCGAGCCGAAGAAACGGGAGGCTCCATGGACATCCGGTCGACGCCTGGAAGCGGCACCCTCGTGGTCGCCGTTCTCCCCGTCGGAGCGCGAGGTGAGCTCACATGAGGATCTTGATCGTCGACGACCACGCACTCGTGCGTCGCGGCATGACCTACGTCGTGAAGGAAGGGTTCCCGGACGCCGAGGTCATCGAGGCCGAGGGCACCACCGCGGCGCTACAGGTGATGCGGACGGGCAAGAAGGTCGACCTGGCGCTCGTCGACGTCCGGATGCCCGACCTCGACGGTCTGGAGCTGCTTCGCTCGGTCAAGCTCGAATGGCCGGACGTGCCGGTCATCATGCTCTCGACGTACGAGAACGCGCCGTACGTGAAGCGCGCGCTCGCCGACGGCGCCGCAGGCTACCTGCTGAAGGACGCGACGCCCGAGGACCTGTCGCAGGCCATCAACGTCGCGATGAGCGGCAGCGGCAACGTGTTGTCTCCGCGCGTGATCGCGAACCTCTTCGAGGACCAGGACGGCATGCGCGGGCGCGACAACGGTCACGGCGGTGTTCGCCGGAGCGAGTTCAGCCTGACGGCTCGCGAGAATGACATCCTCGCGCTGCTGTCCGAGGGCCGTTCGAACCGCGACATCGCGCAGGCGCTCTTCCTGTCGGAGAAGACCGTGAAGGCGCATCTGGCCGCGATCTTCCGCAAGCTCGGCGTCACGAACCGGACGCAGGCCGCGATGGTGGCCGTGCGGATGGGCGTGGGGCCGGTGCCGGACGCTCTCGTCAACGATTGATCGACTCGGTTCGGCCGCGAGGACGAACCGCTGCCGACCCGCGTCGCCCTACGGCCGACGGAAATCCTCGAAGAACCGGCTCGCCGTGGGGCCACGCTGCCCCTGGTACTTGCCGCCCGCGGACCCGTAGGGCGTTTCCGCCTCGGTCGTGAGGCGGAAGAACGAGATCTGTCCGATCTTCATCCCCGGATACAAGGTGATCGGCAGGTTCGCGACGTTCGAGAGCTCCAGCGTTAGGTACCCGTCCCAGCCGGGATCGACGTAGCCGGCGGTGGAGTGGATCAGCAGGCCGAGCCTCCCCAGCGAGGACTTCCCCTCGAGGCGGGCGACGAGGTCGTTCGGCAGGGCCACGCGCTCCAACGTCGAACCCAGGACGAACTCCCCCGGATGCAAGATGAACGGCTCGTCCGGCTTCACCTCCACGAGCTCCGTGAGGTCCGGCATCTCCTGCTTCACGTCGATGTAGGGATAGCGCGAGTTCGCGAAGACCCTGAACTCGCTGTCGACGTGCAGGTCAACCGAGGACGGCTGGACGCACGCGGGGTCGAACGGATCGATCACGATCCGCCCTGCTTCGATCTCCTCGCGGATCGTGCGGTCGGACAGGATCATCGGGCGCGATGCTACCCGGTCCCGGAAGCGGCCACCCAACGATCCAGCGTCGTCGCCGCACGGCCGTCGTCGATCGCCGCGGCGGCCATCGCCATGCCCTGGTCGAGTCGTGCCGCGGTCCCGGCGACCTCGAGCGCGGCGCCGGCGTTCAAGGCGACGACGTCGCGGCGGGGACCCTTCTCGCCGGCCAACACCGAGCGAGCGATCTCGGCCGACTCGGCCGCGTCGCCGCCCTTCAGGTCGTCGGTCTGCGCGCGCGGGATGCCGAGCGAGGTGGGATCCAGGTGGGTTTCATGGACGGCGCCGTCGCGCACGTCGTACACGGTCGAGATGCCGGTCGTCGTCAGCTCGTCCAGGCCGTCCTCCCCGCGGAAGAGCTTCGCGCGAATCCCGCGGCGGGCGAGCACCTCGGCCATCAGGGGGAGCATCCGCTCATCGCTGACGCCGACGACCTGCGCGATGGGCCGGGCGGGGTTCGTGAGCGGGCCGAGGAAGTTGAACACGGTCGGCACGCGCAACTCGCGCCGGATCAGGGCGGCGTGACCCATGGCCGGGTGAAAAACCGGCGCGAACATGAAGCCGATCCCCGCTTCGCCGAGGCAGCGCTCCACGCCGGGGGGATCCAGGTCGATCGTCACCCCGAGCGCTTCGAGCAGATCGGCCGACCCGCAATGGCTCGAGGCGGCGCGGTTGCCGTGCTTCGCGACGGGCACCCCGGCCCCTGCTACGACGATCGCGGCGATCGTCGAGATGTTGAAGGTGCCGGTGCGGTCGCCACCAGTGCCGCAGGTGTCGACGACGGGAGCGGGCGGCTTCACCGGGTTCGCGAACGCGAGCATGGTGCGGGCGAGGCCCTCGACCTCGTCGACCGTCTCGCCCTTCGTTCGCAGAGCCATGAGGAACGCGCCGATCTGCCCGGGCGTGGCGTCGCCACTCATGATCGCCTCCATCGCCTCGGAGGCCTCGTCGGCCGAAAGCGCCTGATGCGACGCGAGGCGCGTGAGGGTCCGGGGCCACAGGTCCGGGTCCGGCTCGGCCATGAGGCGATGAAACGTAGCAGGTCAGAGGGATGATGCGGGAGCGTGAGGGGCTGTCGTTACACTGTCCGCCGGCCCCACCACGCGGGTGTGGTTCAATGGCAGAACGCGAGCTTCCCAAGCTCGAAACGGGGGTTCGATTCCCCTCACCCGCTCCGTAGAACAAGCCCTGGCTCGCCCGCGTGTTCGACGATCCGTTGACCGCACACCCGTCCGTCGACGCGTTTGCAGGCCGGGCATAGTCTTCCCGACATGCGCGTCTGCGGCCGTTGCGGCGAGGAAGCTCCCGAGTCGGCTCGCTTCTGCCCCAACTGCGGCGCCGCCCTCGAGGCGGCGGTCGAGCAAGAGGAGCGCAAGCTCGTCTCGGTGTTGTTCGTCGACATCGTCGGCTCGACCGCCCGAGCCGATCTGGCCGATCCGGAAGACGTTCGAGACGAGCTGCGTCTGTATTACGAGCGCGTTCGTGAGCAGATCGAGCGGTATGGCGGAACCGTCGAGAAGTTCATCGGCGATGCCGTCGTCGCCGTCTTCGGAGCGCCGCTGGCACACGGCGACGATGCCGAGCGCGCGGTCCGATGCGGACTGGGGGTCATCGACGCGATCGCACGGTTGAACGACGAGCACCCCGAGCTCCACCTCTCGGTCCGCGCGGCTGTGAACACGGGCGAAGCGGTCGTCACCCTCGGCGGCGGACACGAACGCGGCGATGCTCTCGTCACGGGTGACGTGGTGAACACGGCGGCACGACTCCAGACGGCGGCGCCGCCCGGTCAACTTGTCGTCGGGGTGGAAACCTTCCGGGCGACCCGGCGCGACCTCCCGTACGAGGCGCTCCCCCCGATCACGGCGAAGGGGAAGCGAGAGCAGTTGGACGCGTGGCTCGCCCTCGAACCCCTCGCGGAAGGGACGGACGGGCCCGCGGTGACCGGCAGGCCGTTCGTCGGGCGGCACCGCGAGCTCGAGACGCTCTTGGCGATGTGGGACCGAGTCACGAACGATCGCCGGCCGCATCTTGCGACGCTGCTCGGTCCCCCGGGCATCGGCAAGACGCGCCTGACGGCGGAGTTCGTCGGCCGCGCGACGTCGACGGACGGCCAGTGCATCCGAGGGCGGTGCATCCCGTACGAGGAGCAGGCCGGGTATCACGCCACTGCCGAGCAGGTGAAGTCGGTGTCCGCCATCCTGGAGACCGATCCTCCGCGTGCCGCGAAGGAGAAGTTGACCGAAGCGGTTGCCTCATTGCTTCCGGCCGACGAGGTTGCGGACGTCGCACGATACCTCTCGCTCCTTCTGGGGCTCGGCATCGACGAGCCGACCGAGGTCCGTCTGCCGCTCTTCTTCGCGGTGCGACGACTGATCGAAGGCCTCGCTGACAGGAGCCCCTTGGTCCTGGTGTTCGAGGACCTCCATTGGGCCGACGAGAGCCAATTCGATCTCCTCGAGTATCTGGGGGCTCACATTCGGGACGTGCCCGTGGTGTTCCTCGCCACGGCTCGGCCCGAGCTCGTCGACCTGCGCCCTGCGTGGGGGGGCGGGCTCGTCGCGCGGACCACGATCCCGCTCGAGCCGCTCGCGGTGACGGAGGCGACCGCCATGGCCGAAGACCTGCTCGAGAGCTCGCAGGCGCTCGTCGACATCGACCGGGTTGTGGAGATCGCCGGAGGGAACCCCCTGTTCATCGAGGAGCTCGCGTCGTCGCGCGCGGAAGGAATGGGAGGAGCAACGCTTCCCGCCACGGTTCGGGAGGCGATCGCGTCGCGGATCGACCTCCTCCCGACCGAGCAGCGCGTCGCCTTGCTCGATGCCTCCGTGATCGGATCGACGTTCTGGCGAGGCGTCCTGAGCGCGATCGGACCGACCCAGGATCTGGATGCCTCGCTCGCAGCGCTCGAGGCGCGGGACCTGATCCGTCGCTCGCCGCGGAGTGGGGTGGAGGGGGACGCCGAGTTCACCTTCAAGCACGTGCTCATCCGCGACGTCGCCTACGGGACGCTCCCGCGCGCCGTCCGACGAGCCCGACACGCCGCCGTGGCAACGCACATCGAGTCCACGTCGCCGGAGAGCGTTCGCGACCTTGCGTGGTTCCTTGCCCACCAGTGGCGCGAAGCCGGTGAGCGGCACCGGGCGATCGACTACCTGCTCCTCGCGGCGGAGCGCGCCGGCGAGGGGTGGGCCAAGGACGAGGCGATCGCCCGCTTCGACGACGCTCTCGAGCTCGCGGGCGATGAGGACCCGGCGCTCACGTCTCGCATCCGGCTGAGACGAGGCATCGCGCTGCTGGACGTCGCAGACTTCGAGGCCGGCGCGGCAGAGCTCGACGCGATCCTGCCCGGGCTCGAGGGGCGCGACGAATTCGAGGCGTTGCTGGGGCGACTCCGCGCGGCCACATGGCTCGAGGATTCAGAGAAGGCGCAGACGCTCGCCGACCGCGTGGGGGTGGTGGCCGAACGGCTGGGCGACCCGGAGTTGATCGGTCCGGCGCTCGTGTATGAAGGCTCCGTCGGGATCCTCACAGGCGACCTCCAGGCAAGCATCGCCGCCTTCGACAGAGCGTTCGAGGTGTGGATCCCCGGCCGTCGAACGGTCGAGCTCGCCGCCCTCAAGGAATTCGACATGGAGGTCCGCTACTGGGTCGGAGATTATTCGGCCGCCGAAGAGCTGGCCCGGAGCACGCACGAGCTCGGCGGTGAGACGCACACGATCGAGCCGCTCATCCGGGGCGGCGCGTGGCACGGCCTGACCCTGGCGGGGATGGGACGCACCGAGGAGGCGATCGAGCTTCTCGATTCGATCATCGAGAAGGCGAATGACCTCGGCGAGCCTCGGTGGGGGGCGGCCGCCTTGAACTACTCCTCTCTCGCCTTCCGCGACGTCTTCCTCGTGAGCGAGGCGCGACGCAGGAACGAAGAGTCCCTCGCCACCGTGGAAAAACACGGCGAATGGGGGATGCCGCGGTTGCAGGGGTCGATCGACATCTTGATCGCAGACCTCATGGTGGGAGACGTCGGAGCGGCTCAAAGCGGGTGGCCGGCTCTGTGGGAGGCGGCGATGAACGGCAAGGCCTGGCGACCGTGGCTCGGCGGATGCCGCCTGGCGCTCCTTCGGGCCGAGATCGCTCACCGGGCAGACGGAGCCGAGGCCACGATCGACTTCGCGCACGACGCGATCGAACGGGCGAAACGCGCCTGCAGGCCCAAGTACGAGGCGGCCGCGCGCGCTGTGCTCGGCAGTGCGCTCGTCGAAGTCGGACGCGCCGCAGAGGGCCTGGTCGACTTGGATGCCGCCGTCGAGGAGGCCGATCGTCTCGGCAGCCCGACCGCCCGCTGGCAGCTGCGGGCCGAGCTCGCCGCAGCGAGATACGCGAGCGGTGACGACGAGGGTGCCGCCGTCGCCTACGCGGAGGCTGGGGCGACGATCCGCGAATACGCGGCGACGTTGTCGCCCGAGCACGCCGTAGCCTTCCTCGGTGCCGGACCGGTGCAGGAGGTCTTGAAGGCCGCTGCCAGCGCCTGACCGCCTGGCCCGATGCCCGGGTTTCCTTCGTTCGCTGGGTCAGAGATAGCGCGGCGCGGTGGGGCAGAGATCCTTCAGTGGGCACTGGCGGCATCGGGGAACCGGCGCCTTGCAGATCTCACGACCCAGGCGGATCAGGGCAACGTGCAGTGGAGTGCGCAAGCCGTCGGGGACCAGATCGTGGAGCAGCTGGCCCGCCCGCTCGGCGCTGGCCTTCTGCGGCACGAGCCCGAGCCGTCTCGAGACCCGGTGCACGTGGGTGTCCACCGGGATCGCGTCACGGCCGAGCGCGAACGACAGCACGACCGCAGCCGTCTTCGGGCCCACGCCTGGCAGCGAGGTCAGGTAGTCGCGCGCCTCACCGTCCGACAGCCGTCGCAGCACGGACAGATCGAACGAGCCCTCCCGGTCCCGGATCTCTTGCAGGATGGCCTGGATCCGCGGCGCCTTCGAGTTCGCCAGTCCTCCGCTTCTGATCGCGTCGGCAACGCGCTCGGTCCGCGCCGAGACGACGCGGTCCCATGTCGGGAACGCCGATCGCAAGGCGTCGAACGACCGATCGGCGTTCACGTCACTCGTGTGCTGGGACAGGACCGTGAGGATCAGCTCGTCCAGCGGGTCGGCCGCCCGCGGCGGGACGAGGTCCCCGAAATGACGGCGGAGCCGGTTCAGTATGGTGCGGACGCGGCGAGTCGTGGCGTTGGACGGTCCCGCGCCGGCCGGACTCGCCGAGACGGCGCGCGGGCTCACTGCACGTCGCCGCGGGCGGCGTTGCGGAACTGCGTGAGCGCGGGCTCGAAGTTGAGCCGGACCGAGCCGGTCGGCCCGTTGCGGTGCTTCGCGATGATCAGCTCGGCCTCGCGCTTCTTCTCGGGATCGGAATCGTCGCGGTGGATGAACATGACGACGTCGCTGTCCTGCTCGATGGCGCCCGATTCGCGAAGGTCCGACAGCTGGGGGCGCTTGTCGGCGCGAGTCTCGGGGTTGCGGTTGAGCTGCGAGAGCGCGACGACCGGGATGTGGAGCTCTTTGGCGAGCAGCTTCAGCGAGCGCGAGATCTCGGCGACCTCCTGCTGGCGGTTGTCCGGCCGGCGCGCGTTCGGGCTCGTCATGAGCTGCATGTAGTCGACGATGATCAGCGACAGGCCCTTGCGACTGGTGCGCATCCGGCGGGCCTTCGCCCGGATGTCGACGATGTTCACGTTGCCGGCGTCGACGATGTGCAACGGCGCATCGTGCAGGATCTCGGCGGCGTGCACGACGTTCGACCAGTCCTGCGGCCCGACGCGCTTGCTGCGGATGCGGTCCCACGGCACGCGCGCCTCGGCGCAGAGCAGTCGCATGCCGATCTCGTATCGCGACATCTCGAGCGAGAAGACCGCAACCGGATGCTCGTCGACGGAGACGTTGCGGGCCATGTTCATCGCGAGCGACGACTTCCCCACGCCCGGACGAGCGGCGATCACGATCAGATTCCCGGGCTGGAGACCCGAGGTGAGATCGTCCAGATCGCGGAACCCCGTGGGGAGGCCCGTGTACGCCGATTCGCGGTTCTGGATCGTCTCGAGGTCGAGCATGGCCTGGTCGACCAGCTCGCGGAGCATCGCGATCTCTTCCTTGTCCTCACGCCGGGCCACGTCGTAGATGCGTTGCTCGGCCGCGTCAGCGACGGTCTCCGCGTCGTCGCTGGAGACGTAGGCGGTGTCCATGATCTCGGCGGCGGCGGAGATCAGCCGGCGACGAAGGGCGGCCCTCGACACGATCATCGCGTAGTGGCCTGCCGAGGCGGGGGTCGGCACCTGATCGGTGAGGTCACGGAGATACAGCCGGCCTCCGACGTCGTCGAGGGTCCCCTCGCGTTCGAGGGCGGCGACCGCCGTGATGAGGTCGACGGGCTCGCCCCGGGCGTACAGACCCCTCAGGGACGCGTAGATCCTGGCGTTGGCCGAACGGTAGAAGTCGTCGGGGTCGAGGATCTCGACGACATCGGCGATCGCCTCGGACGAGAGCATCATCGAGCCGAGGACGGACTCCTCGGCCTCGAGGTTCTGCGGAGGGACCCGGTGGTCGGACCTGGGGAGCAGCCGCACGTCCTCAGCCACGCGCGCCACGATTCCCCCTCCCCCGGCTCCCGACCTCCGACCCGGGGACGCTACGCTCGCCCGGCGCGGTGGGACAGTTGATAACCCCGGTGGATTCCTGAACGGCAGGTGAACGCCGAAGAAACCTTGTCACACCGGTGCCCACCAACGCCTTCCCCATGTGGATAACCATGTGGAAGATTGTGAATCACACGTGTGACATTCATCGTGCCCGGCTCGGGCGTCGGCGGCGGCGCCTGTCTCGCGATCCCTGCGAGGGAACGAAGCAACTACTCGGCCGCGAGCACCTCGACGGTGATCACGGGATCGACCTCCGGGAACAGATGGACACGGACCTCGTGCGTGCCGACGGATCGGATCGGCTCGTCGAGGTGCACATCCTTGCGATCGACCTCGACGCGGGCCTGCTCCGCGACGGCGGCCGCGATGTCGGCCGCCGTCACCGAGCCGAACAGCTTGCCCTCATCGCCCGCCCGGGCCGTGACCGTGACCGGCCCGGCCGCGATCAGCGCGGAGGCGATCGCCTCGTACTCCACCCTCTGCTTGGACAGGCGTGCCTCGTGGGATCGCTTCAGGACCTGGACCTGCTTGGCAGCTCCCTTGTGCGCCTTCACCGCCAGGCCGCGGGGCACCAGGTAGTTGCGCGCATAGCCGTCGGCAACCTCGACGACGTCCCCGGGGAGCCCGAGCTTCTCCACGGGCTTCTGCAGGATGATCTTCATCGCGCGCTGTACGGCAGCAGGGCCATCTCGCGGGCGTTCTTCACGGCGGAGGCCACGTCGCGCTGATGCTGCACGCAGTTGCCCGTGACGCGCCGAGCGCGGATCTTCCCTCGCTCGGACACGAACTTGCGCAGCATCATCATGTCCTTGTAGTCGACGTAGTCGATCCGATCCTTGCAGAAGATGCAGGCCTTCCGCTTGGTCTTCTTCCAGGCGGCCTTGTCGTCCTTCTCTCGCTTCGGGCGCCTCGCGCCCGGCTTCGCTTTACCCGGCATCCAACGGTGTCTCCTCCTGGTCGGTCGCCCCGCCGACGGGAGCCGCGACCTTCTCGCCCCAGTCGCCGGAGCTCGAGCTGGCGCTCGACCGCGACTGGCGCTCGACCTTCGCGGTCGCCCACTTGAGGCTCGGGCCGACCTCGTCGGCCTCGACCTCGATGGCGGTGCGCTTCTCGCCCTCCTGGTTCTCCCAGGAGCGGAAGTTCAATCGGCCGGCAACGAGCACACGCGTCCCGCGCGTCAGGGTTTCGGCCGCGTTCTCTGCCAGGCCTCGCCAGCAGTTCACGGAGAAGTACGACGCCTCTCCGTCCTTCCACTGCCCGGACGAATCCTGGATCCGTCGGTTCACGGCGATCCGGAACTTGCACACGGCGGCCCCGTTCGGCGTGTACCGAAGCTCCGGGTCGTCGGTCAGATTGCCCACCAAGATCACCTGGTTGTCGCTCGCCATGTCACTCCACCACCTTCGGGGGGTCCACGCTCCCTCGTGTATGGCTCACGCGGAAACGGGGGAAGTCGCTCGTTCCTTCTTCGGCTTCATCTTCTTGGTCGGGAGCAGGAGGACCTTGAACCGCACGATCTCGTCGGCCAGGTTCAGGACCCGCTCCAACTCGGGTTGGGTCTCGGGCTCCGCGGTGAACTTGATCACCACGTAGTACCCCTCGGTCTGATCGTCGATCTCGTACGCGAACCGCCGCCGGCCCCAGCGATTGATGTCACCGACCTCGCCGCCTCCGGCCCCGACGACCTTCGTGATCCGATCGACGACCGTGCCGACGACCGACTCGTCGGCGTCGGCC
Organism: Actinomycetota bacterium; assembly: GCA_030774235.1. Taxonomy (GTDB): domain Bacteria; phylum Actinomycetota; class UBA4738; order UBA4738; family HRBIN12; genus JALYLM01. Next base: position 37,955 of record JALYLM010000192.1, on the reverse strand, counting down.
GGCAGGATGACCATGATCTCGTAGCCCCTCAAGCTTCACCTCCTCTGGACTGAACGGCCCCCTCGCTGAGAGGGAGCAGGGGGATGAGGGCTGTTCAGCAGTGTACGTGACCGTTCCGCACGGTAGCACCCGGAGGTGACACCGCATCCGTGACGTCGGGCGTCCGGGGTACACTCCTCCTACCAGCAGGCCGTGCACTCAAGGAGGCGCGAGCGATGACGGTATCCATCCACGACCTTCGAGCGTGGAAGTCCGAGGGCAAGCGCTTCGTGATGCTGACCGCGTACGACTTCCCTACGGCCCAGATCCTCGACCGCGCGGGCGTGCCCGTGCTGCTCGTCGGCGACTCGGTCGGACGCAACGTCCTCGGCTACTCCAACGAGCTTCCCGTCACGATGGACGAGATGCTGCACCACGTGAAGGCGGTCGCGCGCGGCGTCGAGCGCGCGCTGATCGTCGGTGACATGCCGTTCATGTCGTTCCAGGCCTCGGTCGAAGATGGCGTCCGCAACGCCGGGCGCATGATCAAGGAGGGCGGCGCTCAGGCGGTGAAGCTGGAGGGGCCGCAGCTCGAGCTCGTGCACCGGCTCGTCGACATCGGCATCCCGGTGATGGCCCACGTGGGCCTCACGCCGCAGTCCGTCTACGGGATGGGCGGCTACAAGGTCCAGGGTCGAGGCGAAGCCGCAACGAAGGTCCTGGAGCAGGCCCAGCAGCTGGAGAAGGCCGGCGCGTTCGCGATCGTCTTGGAGGCGATGCCGGCCGAGCTCGGCGGCGAGATCACCCGCTCCCTGCAGATCCCGACGATCGGCATCGGCGCGGGTCGAGACTGCGACGCACAGGTTCTGGTGATCCACGACCTGCTCGGGATCAACGAGCACGTGCCGAAGCTCGCGAAACCGTATGCCGACCTGCGCGCCGCCACGACGGCGGCGGTCGAGGCGTTCGTCCGCGACGTGGAGACCGGCGCGTTCCCCGACGCCGACCACTCGTACTCGTAGCCCCGCCTCGTCGGCCCCGTTGCGGGGGTTCCACGGCGAAATCCCAGGTCGGCGCGGGTGTCCGACCTAGACTCGCGTGATGGATGCAAGCCTGGCGCTGATCGTCGTCACGGCCGGGGCGATCGCGAACGGGGCGGCGGCCGCCCTCGCCTGGAGCCGGTATCGGGACTCCCGCGACCCACACCTCCTGTTCCTCGCGACGGGGGCGCTCGTCGTGGCGGGTCAGCTCGGGTTCGTGGCCGGCTGGCGATACCGCGAGGCTCTTTCACTCACGCTGACCGGACCCCTCCGCACCGGGGAGACGGCGGCGCGCCTGCCGATCTCCATCTGGCAGCTGGGATGGGTGATCGCCGGGGCATGCTTCCTCCTCGGCCTGCCGTGGTGGGACCGGCGTGGCCGCGCGCCGATCCGGGCCGGCGTCGTCGTCCCGGTGGCGCTCGGGATCGCGGTCGCAGGCGACGCGGCGCTGGCGTTGGCCTACCCGACTCGGGCCGCGGCCGGCTCGTTCGCGACCGGCGGTTCGGCGACCGTGGGCGGATCGACCGGCGTGGGTGCGATCGGCTGGCTCCTGGGTCTTGCGGCATTCGGCCTGCTCGCGGCGGCCGCCGTTCGAGAGCTCCTCGTGGCCTCGACCCGAAGAGGGGTCCACTCCTGGCTCGTGGCTGCGTTTGGCCTGGCTGCTGCGCTTCAGCTCGCCGTCCTTCACCGGCCAACGCCGGGTCTCGCCTCGCCTCAGTTCGCCGACGGGATCCAGCCGCTCGTCCCTGCGCTCGTGTTCGCCGGACTGCTCGTGGCGCAGCGGGCGGAGGCCTCGCGGATGCGTCGGGCGAGCGACCGCGCGGAGGAGGTGATGGGCGGGCGGGCCGAGATCGCCTCGATGATGGCCCACGAGGTGCGGGGTCCCGTGGCGTCGGTGCGCGGACTGGCCGCGACGACGCTGGGAAGCTACGACCGGCTATCCGACGACGAGCGGCGCGAGCTGGTCGGTCTGATCGAGCAGGAAGCCCGTCGACTGCTGAGCACCGTCGATCAGACCTCCCTGGCGCTGAAGGTCGACGCCGGCACGCTGAGCATGACCCTGCGTCCCGACGACCTGGGCGCCGCGGTCCGTGAGGGCGCCCGAGGGGTCGCTGCGGATCGTCCCGTTCAGATCGAGGCCGAGCCGGACGTCACCGCGCGGATCGACCGGCGATGGATCGCCGAGATCGTGAGCCAGCTCATGGACAACGCCGCGAAGTTCTCGCCCGCCGGCGAGCCGATCGGCGTCGCCGTGCGACGTGAGAACGGCCACGCGGTGATCGAGATCAGCGATTCGGGGCCCGGCATCCCGCCAGACAAGCGGGACCTCGTGTTCACGAAGTTCGCGAAGTGGCGCTCGCCCGGCTATGAGGAGATCCCCGGATCCGGGCTCGGATTGTTCATCTGCCGGGGCTTGGCGGCCGAACATCAAGGAGACGTCGTTGTCGTCGGCCGACCTCGTGGGGGTACGATGCTGCGCGTTCGATTGCCGCTGGAGGCATGAGGTGGGAGACACGGCACGCCCGGTCACGTTGGTGATCTGCGACGACCACAAGATCCTGACCGACGCCCTGGCGACCGTGGTCGGGCTCGACGACACCCTCCGCCTGGTCGGACCGCCCGTGCACGATCCCGAGAGCGCGATCGCCCTGTGCGCCGAGCAGCTTCCCGACGTCGTGCTCATGGACATCGTGTTCAAGGGCGGCATGTCGGGCATCGACGCCACCCGGAAGATCAAGGAGACCTCCCCGGCCACGAAGGTCGTCATCATGACGGCGCATGACGACGAACGGCTGCTCGTGGAGGCGGTCGAGGCGGGGGCGTCGGGGTTCCTGTCCAAGGACGAGGCGGCCGACGAGGTCCTGGCGGCCGCGAAGGCCGCGGCCGACGGCGAGGTGTTGATCGACCCGGTCACGCTCACACGTCTGCTGGCGCAGGTCGCCCGCGAGCGCGAACAACAGCGCGACGCCCAAAACTTGTTGAACGACCTCACGGAGCGTGAGCGCGAGATCCTCCAGCTCCTGGCCGAGGGCATGCGCAACGACGACATCGCGTCGAAGCTGTTCATCAGTCCCCAGACCGTGCAGACCCACGTCCGGAACATCCTCGGCAAGCTCCGGGTGCACTCGAAGCTCGAAGCCGTCTCCTTCGCGGTGAAGCACGGCGCGATCACCGTCTGAAGGCCGGCACCCCCTCGTCCCGACCCAGAATCTCCCGACTACCCGGAATCGGGTAGTGGGTCAGTTTGAATGACCAGGCGTCCCGCCGAAAAGGGCTAGCGTTCTGGCTATGCGCGAGTGGCTCAAGAAGGGATTTAGTCCGGAGAACATTGTTCAAACCGTCGTTTCGATTATCGCGGGTCTTGGGGTGCCGGCTTTGATCCGGGCCTTTGCTCACGTGTCCATGGCATCGCTCGTCGTCATGGGCATAGGTACTGCCTTCCTCGTCTTTGGGGCACTTTTGGTTGTGCGCGGGCGCTTCTATGCCACCCTGGGGCCAGAGATTCGAAAGGCCATGGAGGGGTTGAAATTCACCGTTGGTCCTTCCATACCGGTTGGCGCTCGGCAGACGGGCGTTCCGCCCTGGTATGTGTCTCACGAAGGCGGGCCCACTGTCGGAGCTCCCCCGCATCGATCCGCCACGCTTCGACTCACCTCTGGTGAGACGGGAATCGGCGCTAGACGGATAGCGTGCGAAGTGTCAGACCCAGACTTGGAAAGCCGTGTCTATCGATTCTGGAACGAGGAGACTGCGACATATCACCTGTCCGAATTGACTCAAGCGTCATGTGTGTACCCGAAGGAATTTGTCCCTCTGGTGCCCGGCAATTACGAAGACCCCGTGTTTCCCAGGGACGGGCACTACGAAGTCCGCTGGTGGAAGTTCGACGAGGTAGGCGGAAGGGATTTGCTGGCCACTGATACCTTCGAGGTCAGAGACGGTGGTTTGGTGCAATCGTGACTCTCACCCTGTCGAGCAACCCCACGATCTCTTCCAAGGTCCAGACATGATCGGCCACGCCCGAAGCCATTGCCGGAGTGGTCGGGTAGGGCTTGGAGAGCGTTTTGTGAGGCCGAGCGAAGTTGTAGTGCATGAAGTGAAGGGCCTCGGCGGCTTCCCATCGTTCTCGGTTCTCTGTTTCGCCGAAGACCCGGAAGCAGTGCGGACATAGCTCGTCGTTGAGATACACGCGGGCTCCGCACTCCACGCAATCTACCGACGGCACTACCCGGAATCGGGTAGCCACACTTACCGGCCGGCGGGCATGGAGGATGGCGAGCGACCGAGCCGAAGAAGTAGGGGACGCACAAGGACACCACCCCCTCGGTGGCCTTGCGGCGACCGAGGACCCGAGTCCACCCCTCCCGGGCTCGGGTCCTTTCCATTGCCTCGGGTGACGGATCAGCGCAGGTCCGAGAGCGCGGTACGCCGGATCTTCCCGGATGTCGTGCGCGGCAACGCCTCCACCAAGACGAGACCGCGAGGCGCCTTGAACCGTGCGATCCGATCGGCGGCGGCCTCGCGCAGCTCGTCGAGCGTCGGTGGATCGTCGATCGAACGCGGCACCACGAACGCCACGACCCGCTGGCCCCACTCCGCGTCGGCGCGTCCCGCGACGGCGACCTCCGCGACCTTGGGGTGGTCGCGCAGGGCGCCCTCGACCTCCTCGGGCCAGACCTTCTCGGCGCCGGTTCGGATCAGGTCCTCCTTCCGGCCTTCGACGTGAAGGACGCCGTCGTCGAGTCGCCCGATGTCTCCGGTGAGCAACCAGCCGTCCCCGGTGAAGGCGGCACCCGTCGCGGCGGGGTCGCCACGATAGTCCTCCATCAACGTCGGGCCCTGCACCTCGATGACGGCGTCCTCTTCGCGCACGCGGATCGCCGTTCCCGAGAAGGCACGGCCCTCGTAGACGACGCCGCCGCAGGACTCCGTCAGGCCGTAGGTCGCGATCACGATCCCCCCGAGATCCCGCGCCGCCGCGGCCAGGCCGGGTTCCAGCGCGTCCCCGCCGATGAGCAGCTCTCCGAATCGCGACAGGTCGACCCGCGCGTCGATCAAGCGACGGAGCATCGTGGGCACGAGAGAGGCGCGGGCCCCGTAAGGTGCCTGGGCCGCGAAGCGGTCGACCTCGAAACGATCGAGGACGAGGATCGGAGTACCCCCGAGCACGCCGCGAAGCAGGACGAGGAGCCCCCCGACATGCGCCGGCGACAGGCAGCACACCCAGGGTGCCGAGGGGTCGTTCGGACGGTTCCGGCCACCCCGGCTCATCGCCCGGTCCGACCCGTCCACGGCCGCCGTGACCGCGTTACGAGAGAGCTCCACGAGTCTCGCCGCGCCGGCGGTTCCCGACGTCGCGACGACGACGCCCACCCGCTCGTCGACCGGACCCGGATCGGCGAACCAGGTGGACTCCCCGGAAGGTCTCAAGAGCGCCGCCGGGCGGGCACGGTCGACGATCGCACGCTTCTCGCGCTCGGTGAGCCGGTGATGCAGGGGAAGGAATGCCACTCCCTCGCGCCAGCACCAGGTCGCGATGTCGAGCCAGATCGGGCCCGGCGGCACGTCGACGGCCAGCAGCTCGCCCCGTACCACCCCAACGTCCCCGATGTTCCCGCCGACACCCACGTCCGGTAGGCTAGCCTAACCATTCGAGTCCACGCTCTAGGAGTGATCGGTCATATGGATTGGCACCCGTCAGGCGACTACAACGACATCCGTTACGAGACCGCCGAGGGCATCGCGAAGATCACGATCGAGCGTCCCGAGGTTCGAAACGCGTTCCGGCCCCTCACCACGCGGGAGCTGATCAGGGCGTTCGACGTCGCGCGTGACGACGCGGGGATCGGCGTGATCATCCTCACGGGGCAGGGGTCCGAGGCCTTCTCCAGTGGCGGGGACCAGAGGACCCGAGGAGACGACGGCTACGTCGACATGACCGGTGTGGGGCGCCTGAACGTCCTCGACCTCCAGATCCAGATCCGTCGGTGCCCCAAGCCGGTCGTCGCGATGGTCGCGGGCTATGCGATCGGCGGCGGCAACGTGCTGCACGTGTGCTGCGACCTGACGATCGCAGCCGACAACGCGAAGTTCGGGCAGACCGGCCCCCGGGTGGGATCGTTCGATGCCGGATACGGCATCAACCTGCTGGCGCGCCAGATCGGCGAGAAGCGCGCGAAAGAGGTGTGGTTCCTGTGCCGTCAGTACGACGCCGAGACCGCTCTGCGCTGGGGCCTCGTGAACGCGGTCGTGCCGCTCGACGACCTCGAACCCACGACGGTCGCGTGGTGCCGGGAGATGCTCACGCTCTCGCCCCTCGCGCTGCGGCTGCTGAAGTCCGGCGCGAACGCGGGGGCGGACGGTCTGGCCGGCGTCCAGCAGCTCGCCGGTGACGCGACGCTCCTGTACTACATGAGCGAGGAGGCGCAGGAGGGTCGGGACGCATTCACGGGGAAGCGCGAGCCCGACTTCTCCCGCTTCCCGAAACGGCCGTGACCGAGGGCGACGCCGGTGGACCCGGCGGCTGGCGCGTCTGGTGGCTCGGAGCGCGGCCCCGGACCCTCGGCATCGGGCTCGTTCCCGTGCTCGTTGGGACGGCCGCCGCCGGGCACGTCGTCTGGTGGCGGTTCGGCGCCGCGGTCGCCGTGGCCGCCGGGCTCCAGGTGGGTGTGAACTTCGCGAACGACTACTTCGACGGGGTGCGCGGCGTGGACACGCAGGGGCGGCTCGGGCCGGCGCGCCTCACCCAGAGCGGAGCCGCCTCGCCGCGTGCCGTGCTGACCACCGCTCTGTTGGCCCTGGGGACGGCCGCCGTGGCAGGGCTGGCGCTCGCGCTCGCGACGACGCCGGCGCTGGTCCTGGTCGTCGGCGCGCTCGCGCTCATCGCGGCCCTCGGCTACAGCGGCGGGCCGCGGCCGTACGCGGGGCTCGGGCTCGGCGAGCTGATGGTGTTCGCCTTCTTCGGACTGATGGCCACGTGCGGCACCGCGTACGTGATGGTCGAGACCGTGCCGGCGGCGGCCTGGTGGACCGGCGTCGTGATGGGCCTGTTCGCGGTCGCCGTGCTGCTGGCGAACAACCTGCGCGACATCCCGACCGACGGAGCGAGCGGAAAACGAACGCTCGCCGTGCGGGTCGGTGACAGGCGGACCCGACTCCTCTACCGGGCGTGCATGGCCGGCGCGTTCGCCACGATCGTGATCGGCGTGCTCGTGTTCATCCTCAGCGACCGCGCCGGGCTCACGCAGTGGGGCCTGTTCGGCTTGGCGGCATGGCCGCTCGCCATCCGACCGATCGAGGCAGCGGGGGCGGCGACTGGCCGCGACCTCATCCCCGTGCTCACCGGAACGGCGGCGACGCACGCAGCGTGCGGATCGTTGATCGCGCTCGGACTCGCGCTCTCGCACACGGTATGAACCTGGGCGACGCGAACCTCGCGTGTGCGACGGCCCTGGTCGACGAGCTCGTCGCGGGCGGGATGCGGCACGCGTGCCTCTCGCCCGGGTCGCGGTCCACGCCGTTGGCGCTGGCCCTGGCGCGCCATCCGCGGATCACCCTGCACGTCCACCTCGACGAACGCTCGAGCGCGTTCTTCGCCGTTGGGATCGCGAAGGCGCTCCGCGCCCCGGTCGGGGTCGCGTGCACGAGCGGCACGGCCGCGGCCGAGCTCCTTCCCGCGGTGGTCGAGGCGTCGCGGTCGCGCGCGCCGCTCTTCGTGCTGACGGCCGACCGGCCGCCGCGCCTGCGAGGCACCGGGGCGAACCAGACGATCGACCAGGTCGAGCTCTACGGGAGCCACGCGCGCAGCTACCTCGAGACGCCGGTGCCCCGCGGCGCGGGCGACGCCCAGGCGTGGCGCGAGGCCGGGTCCCGGGCGGTTCTCGCGTCGGGGGGGGTCCAGCCGGGCCCCGTGCACGTGAACTGCCCCTTCGAGGAGCCCCTCGTCCCGTCGACGGAAACGTCGCCCTCGGCGAACGCTGCTGCGAACGCGTTGCGAGATCGAGAACACGATCGCGACCCAGGTCGCGACTCCGAGCCCGAGCCGGAGGACGTGCGCCGGGCCGGCGCCATGTTGACCGGACGGCGAGCGGTCGCCGTGATCGGCACGAGCCCGTGGACCCCTCCCCGCGAGACCGTCGACCTCGCCGGCAAGCTCGGGTGGCCCGTGCTAGCCGAGCCGACCTCCGACGTCCGCCGGCCCGATCCCGCGCGCGGCGCCGTGCTGGCCGCGGGTCAGGCGCTGATCCGCTGCGAATCGTTCTCCCGCGGGCATCGGCCCGAGGTCGTGCTGCAGCTCGGCGCGAACCCGATCTCCCGCGCGACCCAGTCGTTCGTCGCGGCGGCGGAGCTCGTGATCGTCGTCGACTCTCTGAATCCGGACCCGGAGGGACGGGCGGACCTTCGGATCCGGTGCGACCCCGAGCGCTTCGCGCGCCGGATCGGCGCCAAGGGACTCGACGCGGCTCCGCCGCGATGGACCGACGCCTGGCATGTCGCCGACGCGGCCGCGCGACACGCGCTCGACGACGCCCTCGACGCGCGCGGCGAACCCACGGAGCTGCGGATCGCACGCGATCTTGCGGCGTCCGTACCCGACGGCGGGACGCTCTTCGTCGGCAACTCGATGCCGGCCCGCGACCTCGACTACGCGATGGCGCCGCGCGACGGCCTGCGGGTGCTGGCGAATCGAGGCGCCAGCGGCATCGACGGGCTCGTCTCCTCGGCGCTCGGCGCCGCCGCCGTCACGCCGACCGTCGCCCTGATCGGCGATCTCAGCTTCGTGTACGACGCGGGAGCGCTTCTCTGGAACGGCCGGCGTGGGATCGACGCAACGTTCGTGGTCCCCAACAACGGCGGCGGCGCGATCTTCTCGTTCCTCGGCCAGCGCGACCTGCCGGAGTTCGAACCGCTCTTCGCGACGCCGCACGGGCTCGACCTGGGCGCGGTCAGCGCGGCGTCGGGAGCAGGCCACGAGCGAGTCGAGCGGATGAGCGAGTTCGTGCGTGCGGTCGAACGGGCTCGGGAAGCACGTGGCATCCGCGTCGTGGAGGTCGTCGTGGACCCCCAGCTGAACCGCGAACGGCATGACGAGGTTCAGGTCGCGGTCGACGGCGCCGTCGGTCGGGCCGGCCGAGGCTGACCGCGATCACCCCCACCGGAGCGCGTCGAGGAACGCCCGGAACTTGCGATCGGTCTCGTCGACCTCGTCGGCGGGCCGGCTGCCGGCCACGATCCCGGCGCCGGCGTAGAGCGTCGCACGTTCGCCGTGGAGCGCCGCGCACCGCAACGCGATCGCCCACTCCCCGTCGCCGTCGGCGTCGACCCAGCCGACCGGGCCCGCGTAACAGCCTCGGTCGAACGGTTCCAGCTCGCGGATCGTGGCCCGCGCGACACGGGTCGGATCGCCGCACACGGCGGGGGTGGGGTGGAGTGACGCGACGAGCTCGAGGGCGGTCGGCGGTGGCTCTCGCAGCACCCCCCGGAACCGCGTGGAGAGATGCCACACGTTCGCGGTCTCGAGCAGCACGGGCGCGCGATCCCACGTCAGCTCGTCGCACACACGCGCGAGCACGGCCGCCACCGCCTCGACCACGATCGCGTGCTCCTCGAGGTTCTTCGCGTCGGACGTCAACCGTTCCGCGTTCGCGCGGTCGTCGTCCGGATCGCCGGCGCGGGGTGCCGAGCCGGCAAGCGGGTTCGCGCGAACCTCGCGCCCCCTCCGGGAGACGAGCAGCTCGGGGCTGGCCCCAACGAGCTGGTCGTGATCCGGTGCGGGACCCGCCGGCACCGCGAACGCATACGCGGCCGGATCGACCGACCGGAGCCGATGGAGGAGGCTCCGGGGGTCGATCCCCCGGCCGGCCTCGACCTCCGCCGTGCGGGCGAGCACCACCTTGCGCAACTCGCCCGTGCCGATCCGTGCGACCGCGGCTCGGACCCGCTCCCCGTACTCGTCCGGCGACGGCAGATAGCGGATCTGGATCGACTCGAAGGGGGCGAACGGCACGGCGCGATCGGCGAACCGGTCATCCGTGTTCGCGGGCGGTGCTGCGCGATTTCGAGCCGCCCGGTCCGTGTCGCCGAGGACGATCTCCCGGGTCGCTCCGTCCTGGGCGCGCACGACGGATCGACGCGGGATGACCATCGCGGCCTCCCGCCTCGCCTCGAACGGGAACGCGCCCACGGCGACCGGAGCGACGCCGTCGTCGGCCGCAACGGCCGCGAACGCATCGGCGAGAGCGTCCACCGCTCGCGCGACCTGGCGCTCCCCCGGGGCGACCGGAACGAGGATGCCGGGACCGCTCGCGGCGATCCCTCGCCCGTCGCGCTCCATGAAGAACCCGCCCGCGGAGTCGTACGCCGCGAGCAGGTCGAACGCCGGCCCGAGCTCGCGAGTGTGAGCCTGCGCAGCCGGGACGTCGCTCCTCATGTGCGGGTTCCCACGAACAGCTGGGTCAGACCCGCGGACAGCTGGAGTCGCCTCGTGTCGGGGAAGCCCGCCTCGCGCAGCATCGAACAAACCTCACCCGGGGGTGGCAAGTACGCCATCGACCGGGGCAGGTACGAGTACGCGTCGCGGTTCGACAGCACACCCCCGATCAGCGGCACGACGCGATCGAAGTAGACGTGGTGACCCGCGCGGAGGACGGGGTGGTCGGGCCTGCTCGCGTCGAGCACGGCGATCCGCCCTCCCGGGCGGACGACGCGGCCGAGCTCGGCGAAGAGCCCCGGCAACGACACGACGTTGCGCAACGCGAAGCCACACGTGGCTCCCTCAGCGCCGCCGTCGCGCACGGGTAGTCGAAGGATGTCGGCCTGCACGAGCGGAGCCGTCGTCGTCGCCGACGTCAGCATGCCGTGAGAGAAGTCGAAGCCAACTGTCCGGTAGCCGTCGGCCGCAAGCTCGTTGCAGAGGTCCCCGGTGCCGCAGGCCAGATCCAGCACGAGCGACCCTCCGGGAAGCCGAAGCTCCCGCACGGCGCGCCGCCGCCAACCGACATCCATGCCGAACGTCATGACGCGGTTCACGAGGTCGTAGCGGGGAGCGATCGTGTCGAAGAGCCGGCGCACCGTGCGAGCCTTTTCGTCGCCGGTGGGTAGCGCGACGTCGTCCCCGCGCGGCGTCACGACCGCGCCGAGGCCGGACTCACGCGGGCTCCTCGATGTGCTCCTCCGCGGTCTCGAGCAGCACCCGCCGGAAATGGTCCGACACGAGCTGGGTCACGACCGGCAGCAGCTGAGCGAACGCCTCGACCATCTGGTCGGCGGCCCGGCGGTCGTCGTCGCCCGCCGTGTCGCGGATCGGCTTTCGAACGTGTTCATCGAACAGCTCCACCGCTCGCTCGGCCAGCCGCCGCATCGACGCATCGGCGTCGCGCGCGAGGGCGAGCAGGTCTCCGAGGGGCAGGCCGAACTCCAGCAGACGGAGGGCGGTGCGCACCAGATCGATGTCCGCCGTCGTGTACCGCACCTCGCCGTCGACGGATCGACCCAGGCGGATCCCCTCGCGCTCGACGGCCTGGATCAACGATGCCGGCACGCCCGAGCGTTGCGAGAATCCCTCGAGGCTCAGCAGCTCAGTGTGCGCCCCGCCGTCTCCGCGGGCCGCCGCCACGGCCGCCGCGAGATCCGCGTCTGCGGGTCCCAGCTCCCCGGTCACGACGCGGCGGATCGCGGCGAGCGTCAGACCCTTCGTCTGCAGCGAACGGATCTGGCGGATGCGTTCGGCGTGCTCGGGCCCGTACCAGGCGACCCGGCCTTCGCGCTCGGGCTGCGGCAGGAGTCCGCGGCTCTGGTAGTAGCGGACGGTGTCCACGGACACGGCGCACGACGACGCCAGCTGCTCGACCCGATACCTCACGACCGAACACTCTACGAGTGTCCGCTCGAAGGGTCCACGGGAGGCACCACGCACGATCGGCCCGAACGCGCGGGCTACGATGCGCGCCGTGAAGCACGCCGGGCGGGCCGTGAGCCTCACCGTCGTCGTCGCCTGCGCCGCCGGCACGATGGCCCTCGGGACCGCGTTCAAGTCGCCGTGCGCCGGCGGCGACTGGAGCGACGGACGGCAGTACACGAGGCTCTGTTACAGCGACGTCGTTCCGTTGCTCTACACCGAACAACTCACCGGCGGTCGCGTGCCGTTCCTGGACCGCTGCGCGCCGCACCCCGATTCCAACTGCGACGAGTACCCCGTGCTGACGATGGCGTTCATGCGCGTCGCCGCATGGATCTCCGGACCTCGCCCGGCCGTGTTCTCCTACGTGAACTCGGTGCTCCTGCTGGTGTGCGCCGCGATCACCGCGGCGTGTCTCGGCGTGTTGACCAGACGCCGCGCGCTCCTGTTCGCGCTCGCGCCGACGCTCCTGTTCTACGGAACGATGAACTGGGACCTTCTCGCCGTCGCACTGGCCGCAGGAGCGGCGCTGGCTTTCTTCCGACGGCGGGAGGGCTGGGCGGGCGCGCTCCTCGGGCTCGGCGCCGCCGCGAAGGCCTATCCCGCCCTGCTCGTCCTCCCGTTCGTGCTCGAGCGGGCCCGCAACCGGGAACCGGACCGCGCGATCGGGCTGCTCTGGACGGCCGTTGGCACGTGGCTGGCGGTGAACGTTCCCGTGGCGATCGTCTCCCCGTCGGCGTGGTGGGAGTTCTTCCGGTTCAACTCGACCCGGCCGCCGGACTTCGACAGCCTGTGGTACACGGCGTGCTCGCGTTGGCGGTTCTGCCCGGGTACGAAGGTCGTCAACGGGGCGTCGCTCGTGATCTTCCTCGTGCTCTTCGTGGCGTTGTGGTTCGCGAAGGCGCGGCTGCACCCTGCGTTCCCGCGCTGGACGCTCGCGTTTCCGGCGCTCGCGCTCTTCCTCCTCGTGAACAAGGTGTACTCCCCCCAGTACGGATTGTGGCTGCTGCCGTGGTTCGTGCTCGCCCTTCCCGACCTCCGGGTGTGGATCGCGTTCGAGATCGCCGACGTCTTCGTGTTCGTGACGAGGTTCCACTGGTTCGCGACGTACCCCGCGCTCGGTGCATCCTGGACGCGATTCGAGGCCGCGATCTGGATCCGGGCGGCCGTGTTGATCCTGGCGCTCGCCGCGTGGCTCCTTCGCCGGCCCGAGAGGTTGGCGATCGAGACCACGCCGGCCCCGGGGGGAGACGGCCGCCTCGCGCGAGCAGGGCCGGCCGGGGTCACGGCGTGAGCCCGCCGCGGCTTCGGGACGGCTTCCGGCACAGCCTGCTCGTGTTCCTCGGCGTGAGAGCGGGTCTGTTGGCGCTCTCGCTGCTGGGAACCGCGCTGATCGAGCCCCGGAGCAGCCCGGCGCTGCCGGTCGTGCCGGGCTGGGCGATCGCGCCGGTCACGTCGGGGTGGCACAACCTCGCGACGGCCCTGGAGCGGCAGGACGCCGCCTGGTTCCTGCGGATCGCGACGCACGGCTACGCGCACGGCGACGGGAGCGCCGCCTTCTTCCCCCTGTACCCGATCGCGATCCGCGCGGTCGCCTGGTTGCCGGGTGTGGGCCCTCTGGGAGCCGCCCTGTTCGTCTCGAACGTCTCGTTTCTGGCGGCGCTCCTGATGCTGCACGGCCTGACGCGTCTCGAGGGGATGTCCGAGGCGACCGCGCGACGGACGACCCTGTTCATCGCGATCTTCCCGACGGCCTTCTTCTTCCTGGCCCCCTACAGCGAAGCGCTGTTCCTGCTGATGTCCGTCTCGTGCTTCTGGTTCGCTCGACGCGACCGTTGGGCGATGGCGGGGCTCACGGGAGCGCTGGCGGCGCTCACCAGGAGCATCGGGGTCCTGCTGATCCCGGCGCTCGCGGTCGAGGCCCTCGCTCGATCGCCCCGGGGCCGGGCGCTGGGGCTCCGACTCCTCGCCGCGGCCGGCGTCGGGCTGGGCCCGCTGCTCTATTTCATCTACTGGCGGGTTCGGTTCGGCGACTTCTGGGCACCCTTCCGCGCACAGGAGCGGTGGGGTCGCGACCCGACGTTCCCGCTCAGCACGGCGGAGGACGCGATCCGGCTCGCGGTCAGACTGGGGACGTACTGGCTTGTCGACGCGCTCGTCGTCGGCATCGTGGTGGTTTCCGTCCTCGCCGGCCTCCGGTGGCTCCGCCCCTGCTACCTCACGTATGCGCTCGCGAGCCTGCTGCTGCCGCTGTCCGACCCGCTGCCCGGCAGGCCGCTGCTGTCGATGCCGAGGTTCGTCGCCGTGATCTTCCCTGCGTTCTGGGTGATCGCTCGCGCCGTCGAGCGACGACGACTGCCGGAACCGGTCGTCACGGGCACGTTCGCGGCAGGCTACGGGATCCTCACCCTCCTGTTCGTCAACTGGTGGCACATCTTCTGAGGGCCTTGAAGAAGGCTCGCCCCGAAGCGGCTAGGATGTGCGGGTTCGCCCTGGCGGAGCGGAGGAGGGCTGCGTGACGATCAAGGTTGCCATCGCCGACGACCATTCGCTGGTTCGCCAGGGTCTGCGCCGGTATCTCGACATGGCCGACGGGATCGACGTCGTCGGCGAGGCATCCAACGGCCGCGAGCTGCTCGACCTCGTCGCAGAGACGTCGCCCAACATCGCCCTCATCGACATCCGGATGCCGGAGATGGACGGTCTCGAGGCCGCCCGAGAGCTGCGGGACAAGCACCCCGACGTCGGGGTCATCATGCTGACCGCCTACGACGACCGCCAGTTCGTGGTGGAGGCGGTCCGCAGCGGCGCCCGCGGCTACGTGTTGAAGGCCCGTGATGCCGAGCACCTGATCCAGACCGTGCGTCTGGTCGCCGGGGGGAACATGGTCATCGACCCCCAGCTCGTCGTCGCCCTCGCCGAGGAGCTGTCGACCGCCAAGGAGCGCGATCGCCGCGCCGAGACCCTCACGGCCCGCGAGATCGAGGTCCTCCAGCTTCTCGCGTTCGGGCACACGAACCGGGACATCGCGGAGCGGCTCTACATCTCCCCCGACACGGTCAAGACGCACCTGGAGCACATCTTCGAGAAGCTCGGCGCCTCGGACCGCACGGCCGCCGTCGCGGAGGCGCTGCGCCGGCGGCTGATCGAGTAGCCAGACCTTCGAGCAGCGGGATCCGGCGAGGAGCTCCACCCCGACCCTCGGACGCTGGGGTCCCCCCGAGGGACTAGCCCATCCGGCCCAAACTCGCCCTCGGACGGGTGATGGAGCCGGCGCCGCGAACGCGCCATCATGGCCCCGGATGACGATCGTGGTGCCTTCCCCTCGTTCCCTCCCCTTGGGCATGTTCCTCGCGCTCTATGGAGTCGCCGCCGCCGCGACCTATCTCCTGCTGCCGGCGGGGCGTCCGGCCGCGGACGGGAGCGAAGCGATCGTGGTTGGCTCGTGCCTGGTATCCGCGCTGGTGATCCAGGGGACCCTGCGCAGCGGCCGCGCCTGGCGGGGGGCGGTGTGGCTCGGGATCACGATCCTCCTGGTCGGACTGGCCTCCGGATTGCACCTGGCCGAGGATCTCGCCGACCGGCTCCCTCACCATCCACGAAGGGCCGACGCGCTGTTCCTCATCTTGCTCGTGCCGCTGATCGCGGCCGTACGGGCCGAGTACCGGGAGCACTTCCGTCCGGAGGATCGACGCGAGATCGCGATCGACGCCGGCCTCATCGCCGTGTCGCTCGCCACGATCGCATACCTCCTCCTGCGACCGGTGGGGGGCAGCGTGGAGTCCTCCGTGACCGCCGCGGTCTTCGCCTTGCTGGCGGTCGTGCCCGCGACCACGTTCGGCGCGCTCACGCTGTGGCTGCCGAGCCGCGTGCACGTGCTCCAGCTCGCGGTGTTCCTCGCCCTGTCGAGCGCGCTGCTCGTGTTCGGGCGGGGATGGGCGACCGGGTCGTCGACGGCGCCCTCGACCTTCGTGGCCCTCGTCTTCATCCTGTTCCCGCTCGCCTTCGCGGCCGTAGTCGCGCTGGCTCCCCGCTCGGGCGAGCGCGCGGGCGAGAGATCGACGCTCAGGTGGGCGCGGCCGGTCTTGACGAGCCTGTCGGTCGCCACGGCGTGCGCCGCGCTCATCACGGTCTCGATCCTCGATCAGCCACGCGGGGTGTCGGCGCGGGAGAGCGCGGCCGTGATCGTGGCGCTCGGACTCGGGATCGCCGCGCGGATCCTCACGAACCAGATCCTGAGTACGCAGGCCCACCGGCAGGTCCGCCGGGCTCTGGAGCAGAAGGAGGCCGCGCTGCTCGAGGCCGACCTGGCGCTCGACCGCGTTCGCGAATCTGCAGAGACGCTCCGCCTCTCCGAGGAGCACCTTCGCCTCGTCTTCGACGCCGCCGTGGACGGCATCGTCGAGCTGGACGAGAACGGCGTGATCCTTCGCGCGAACGAGGCGTTCTGCGGCATGGTGAACCTGGACCACGCGGCCGTCGAGGGGCACGCGTGGTCCGCGCTCGCGGCCGCGGCAGACGGCGCCGACGACTCCTTCGCCACGCTGCCCTCCACCGGCCAGGCCCAGATCCAGCGAGCGGAGGGCCAACCCCTGTACCTGGAGTCACGGGTCTCCGAGATCCCGACCGAGCCGCCGCGTCGCCTACTCCTGGTGCGCGACGTTACGGCGGGTCGGGTGGCCGACCAGACGATCCGCTCGCTCTTCCAGTTCCTGCAGGATCGCGACGAGGACCGCACTCGGCTGCTGCGACGGACGAACGCGGCGATCGAAGCCGAGCGCAACCGCGTCGCCCGAGACCTGCACGACGGGCCGGTGCAGGGGGTTTCGGCCGCGTCGTTGTCGCTCGAGGCCGCGCTCCTGATGATCAAGGCCGGAGAGACCGATCGCGGGCTGGAGGTATTGGGCAAGATCCGCCAGGAGCTGGCCGAGGAGGCCGACGCCCTGCGCCGCCTCATGTCGGGGCTCCGGCCCCCCGTGCTGGAGGAGCGCGGGCTGATCCCCGCGCTTCGCGAGACGCTCGCCAGGTTCGGGATCGAGCACGGGGTCGTCACCGAGTTCGGCGGGAACCTCACGAGACCCCTGCCCGAGGACCTGGAGACGCTCGCCTATCGCGTCGTGCAGGAGGCCCTGTCGAACGCGGGCAAGCACGCCGACGCCGAACGGATCTCCGTCAGCGTGGAGTCCGATGCCAGCCAGCTCAGGGTGGAGGTCGAGGACAACGGCCGTGGATTCGACAGCGGGCGAACGCGGGAGTTCCTGCGGATGGGAAGGGTCGGGCTGGCCTCGATGCGCGAACGGGTGGAGCTCGCGAGCGGCACCTTCGTGGTGCGATCGACGCCGGGGCGAGGAACGACCATCATGGCGACGCTGCCGGTCGAGGAGGCGGCACCCAGCCGCCAGCTCGCGCGAAACCAGGCGTTCTGATCGACCGGCGGCGTCGTCAGCCGCCCCGGCGCCTCGCCGGCGACACGATCGCCTTGGATGCGATCGGCGACGGCGACTCGCTCGGCGTCGGAGTGCCGGTGGGAGCTGTGGGTGTCGGCGTGGGCGTGGGGGTCGGCTTGGGTGTCGGTGGCGGCGTCGGCACCGATACCGGGGTGGGCGGCCCGATCGTGTGGCCTGCGAACGACGGGCTCGGGAACGTCTCGACCGCCTTGCCGGCCATCGCCGCAAGCATGAAATCGTGCCAGATCGCGGCCGGGATGGTTCCCCCGTAGACAGAGGGCACGCCCATCACGTTCTGCAGCGGGATCTCGCTCTTCGGCCAGCCCATCCACACGCAGGTGGCGAGCTGGGGTGTGTAGCCGCAGAACCATGCGTCGACGTTGTCCTTGGCCGTGCCGGTCTTGCCCGCCGCCGGGCGTCCGATGTTGGCCGCGTACCCGGTCCCGGACTGGATCACGCCCTGCAACGCCGACGTCACGAGCGCCGCGTCGTTCGCGTCGAGAACCTGCTGCGACTTCGATCGAACGTCGCCGATCGGCTGCTCGCCGCCGGTGATCCTCACGAGGGGCGTGGCCCAGCGCCGAACGCCGCCGGCGTCGATCGTCGCATAGGCGTTCGTCATCTCCAGCGGGTTCACGGCAACGCTGCCGAGCGTGACCGAGCAGTAGGGGTTCAGGTGCGACCGGATGCCCAGCCCGTGCGCCATCTGGACGACTCGCTCGGGTCCGAGCGCCGACACGACCTGCGCGAACACGGTGTTCACCGAGTGCCAGGTGGCCTCCCGGAGCGAGAAGACGCCGGCCGACTCGTCGGGCGCGTTCGTCACCGTCCAGAGGCCGGATGCGTCGGCGCAGACCGGATTCGGGATCGTTATCTGGGTCGGGCCGACCCACGTCTTGTTCAGGTCGTAGCCCTGGCGCATCGCGGCCGCCAGCGTGAACATCTTGAACGCCGACCCCGCCTGGCGGCCGGTGCCGCCCTGGAAGGTCGCCAGGTTCACCTGGCTCTTGTTGAAGTCCCGTCCCCCGACCATCGCGAGGATCTGCCCGGTGGCGGGGTCGATCGCGACGAGCGACGCGCTCGGGTTCGTGGACGTCGGAGGAAGCCTCGTGTTCACGGCCTTCTCCGCCATCGCCTGCAGACGCAGGTCCAGCGACGTGGTGACATGCAGCCCGCCGCCGTAGACGAGGGCCCCTCCGTACTTGTCGACGAGATAGCGCGTCGTGTAGTCGACGAAGTACTCGGAGTCTCCCGGCGTGTCCAGTCGGGACGACGACTTCACCGTGCCGCAGCACTTCCTGGCCTTCAGCTTCGTTGCGGTGGTCGCGTCGAGGTAGCCGTACCGAACCATCTGGTCCAGGGCGTAGTCGCGGCGGAACTTGTTGTCGTAGGGATGGTCGATCGGGTCGTACAGGGTCGGTGCATGCAGCACGCCGGCTAGCGTCGCCGACTGCAGCGGCGTGAGGTCGCTGGCCGGCTCGCCGAAGTACGTCTCGGCTGCGGCCTGGACGCCGTACGCGCCGTGGCCGAAGTAGACCGTGTTCAGGTACTGCTCGAGGATCTGATCCTTCGTGTAGACCTTCTCGAGCTTGATCGCCAGCAGTCCCTCTCGGATCTTCTCCTTGATCGTGCGCGGCGGGACCTCGTACTGAGTGGTGCCGTCCGGGAGTTTGACGTATGTGCCGGCATAGACGGTCTTCACGAGCTGCTCGGTGAGCGTGGACCCGCCCTGCACGGTCTTTCTGCGCACGAAGTCCGTCCACCCGGCTCGCAGGATCGCGATCGGGTCGATCGCCGGGTGGGAGTAGAAGCCGTGGTCCTCGGTGGCGATCACGGCGTCCTGGATGTTCTTCGACATCCGCGACAGCGGGACGATCGTGCGGTCGACCGAGCCGTGGAGCGAGCTCAGGACCTTGCCGTGCCGGTCGTAGAGGAACGTCGACTGGATCGGCGGCAGGGTCTTCGGCAGTTGGATCCGTTGGTACGCGATCACGAGCACGCCGATCGTCAAGAGGAACAGCGCAACCGGAACCGTCACGAACACCCACCAGAAGCGGCGGAAGAACCCCTTCTTCGTTGGGTCCTTCTCTTGCTTCTTCTTCTTCCTCGACCCGGCGTGTCTGGGGACGTGCTTCGCCCGATCGGGGCGCGTGGGAAGGCCGGTGGACACGGTGATCGATTCTATCGGTGGGGTCCCCATGCTTCGGTGAACTACCCCACCGGAGTCGTGTGTCAAACCGATGGAGTTTCAGGGTTGGAACGGCCGAAGCTCGGCGCGACGGGCGGTCGCGGCTGGCGCCGTCGGGTCAGCCGGTCGCGGTGCGACGAGCGGTGAATGATTCGTGGAGGTGGTTCCACTGGCAGTTCGTGCACACCTCCACCACGTAGCAGCATGTGCCCGGGTTCGCCGCGGTCATCCGCAGTCCGGTCTCGATCGACCAGACGCGTCCGTTCTGATCGCGGAGGCCGTCGCCGTAGACGTAGGCGAGGAGCACGAGCTTGACCTTGCCGCAGACGGGGCAGTCGTTCTTCGTCGGCTCGCCGACGTAGCGGGCGGCGCGCATCAGCTCGGGGTGCGCGTCGCAGATGTCGGTGAGCCCGAGCACACCGAGACGCGCGTCGCGGAGCAGGGCTCGCTTCGCGAGCGTGTAGTCGATCACGCCGAGCTCGGAGCGCGGGCTCCTGCCGAGCGGTCGTCGCGTCTGCCGCATCGCCATGATCGGAGAAGTGTACCCCCCGGTCCGGACGAGGGGACCCGTCGAACGACCTGGGTCATCGGTCGTGGCCCGGGTAGCCTGGGGCCGGGCGTCGATGAGCGGAGGAGGCCCGTGTGGATCCGTACGGGTCGCTCGAGCCGGTGGGCGGGAATGCGCCCGAGCCGCTGTTCCACGACGTCGGCGCGGTGCGCGCGCTGATCCGCGGCGGGCGAAAGCGGTGCCCGAGGTGTGCGTCTCGCGACGGCTTCCGATCCTGGTTCCAGCTCAAGGCCCGATGCCCGCGCTGCGGACTCCGCTTCGAGAAGGAGGAGGGAGGGTTCCTGGGGGCGATGGCGCTGAACTACGCCCTGGCCGTCGGCCTGTGGGTCGTGATGCTGGCCGTGGTGTTGGCGTTCACCGTGCCCGACGTGCCCGTCGCGCCGTTGCTTGTGGCGAGCGTCGTCGTGCTGGTCGGCGTGCCGCTGTGGTTCTATCCGAGATCGAAGATGACCTGGGCGGCGGTCGAGTTCCTCGTCGCGCGCAGCGACCCGGACTACCGGCCGCCCGTGAAGCGAGACCCGCGCGCCGAGGAGCTCGAATAGGCCGGACGGCGACGACTTCGCGGAGAGTGATGACTACGCGGACGGCGAGGGTGAGGCCGACGACGACGATGGAAGGTCGACGACGGCTCTTGCGGCCGCCGTGACGGTGCGATCGTCCTCGAGGAGAAGCAGGCTTCCCACGGGCAGGGTGACCCGTACGATCGCTTCCGACCCCCCGGCCGGACAGTCGCAGGACACGATCGACGCGCCGTTGCGGGTGGCGTACTCCGCGGCCAGCTCCGCCGGGTCGCGACCGTCGGCGAGCGCGAGCTCCTGTGCGGCCGCGAGAGCCGCCCCATCCGCCGCGGCTTGCGCATGGGCGCGGGCGACCAACGCCTTGGCGACGTCGGCGACCCCCAAGCTGCAGACGAGGGTGATCCCGATGACGACGGCGGCAACGACGGAAACGGATCCGTGCTCGTCGCCCACCGGCATCCTCGAGTCGCTCACGCTCACCCGAACTCCTGGCGATCGGTCGTGGTCGAGCGCATCGCCACGGCCGAACCGAACAACCACGAGACCAGGGGTACCTTGATCGACGACGTGTACGTGACGGTCACGGTGACCGGATCACCGCGGCCTCCCTGGCGGGTCACACCGACGCCGAGGGCCGACGGATCGAGGTCCGGCGCCGCGCGCCGCGCGGCGCCGGCGATGGCGTCGGGGTCGGACTCGACGGCGGCCGCGCGCGCCCCGGCGCGTGTCCAGGTATTGTCAACTCCAGAGGCTCGGCGAACCCGCCGACAAGGAGTGCACGATGAGTCGCAAGGTAGGCATCTACGCAAGAGTCAGCAAGGCCGAGCGTGACGACCCGACGTCGATCCCCGTTCAGCTAGAGGACTGCCGAAAGCGCGTGACAGACGAAGGCTGGCAAGTCGTGGACGAGTACGCCGACACGGGCATCTCGGCTTGGACTCCCCGCCGCAAGCGCCCGGAGTTCGAGCGGCTGCTCGCCGACATCGAGGCTGGCCGCATCGACACCGTGCTCGTCCGCGAACAGGAGCGGCTCCTGCGCCAGATGCGAGATGCCGTCCGCGTCCAGGACCTCGCTGAGGCCGGAAGCCTGAAGCTCGTAGCCGCGACGATGGAGTCCGACATCAACTTCGGTCGCGCCCGTGATCGGGACGACTTCCGCAAGCGAGCGTCGCAGGCCCAGTTCTACTCCGACTTCCTCTCGGAGAAGGTGCGGGCCACCAAGAAGGTGCGGAAGGTAGCGGGTGCTTACACCGGCGGAGGAGCCGCCTTCGGTTACAGGTTCACGCCGGACGGTCTCGTGATCGACCCTGAACAGGCCGCGCTCATCCACGACGCCGTCAAGCGACTGGCGCGACACGAGTCGGTCTACCGCATCGTGCTCGACATGAACGCGGCAGGACAGACGACGGCAACGGGATCGCGGTGGCGACCCAAGACGCTGAGGCGGATGCTGACCGGCGACCACCTGACCGGTGGCAACGGCTACCCGCCTATCCTCACCGACGTCGAGGCCGCCATTGTTCGCCAAGAGCTTGCCCAGCAGCCCAAGCTGAAGGCCCGGGCGCCAGGACAGCGATCCCCACTCGTGCGGTTCTTGTACTGCTCGGAGTGCGCCCAGAAGCTCTCAACTGGATCATCCGGCTACTACCGGTGTGTCGTCTCTCACGGCGGATGCGGGGCCGTCAGCATCAAGGCGACGCCGCTCGAACGGTACGTCGCGGTGGAAGGACTCCGCCACTACATCTCTGAGCGACGGAGCGGAAGACGGACGCCCCAGCCCAAGCCCCAGCCGGTCGCCGACACGTCGCCGATCCTTGAGGAGCTGCGCAATGTAGAGCGCCGGATCGACGAGGTATCGTCCGGGATCGTCGATGGCACGCTCACGGTCACGGTCGCAGGCTCAGCCTCGCGACAACTCGAACAGCGGCGCCGTTCCCTGACGGAGCAGCTTGCGCGCTCGCTACCTGCAGTCGACGCAGGTCCGACGATCAGAGTCGGTGACATCTTCACGCACGACGAGGTCTTCGACGCCCTTGGCGAGGCCACCGACACGTTCGGAGGGAACTACGCCGACGACGGCTTCCGCGATCGGTGGGAGGCTCGGCAGTTGACCGGAGCCGAGGCCGAGCAGCTTCGGGACCTCTTTGCTGAAGTACTCGAACGTGTCACCATCTCGCCGCGAGCGCGCCGAGGACATGCGTTCGATCCGAGTCGAGTGTCGATCGAGTGGCGCGACAACATGCGGACGGCGATCGACGCCGCTGAGTTGAAGGCGCTCCCGGCATGAGGTTCTACATCGGCGACGTGAAGACGGACGAACGCTGGCGGAACCGCTGGGTCGAGGTCTTGGTTCGGGGCAAGGGACCAAGTCCGCGCAACGCGCTCGTGCGCTTCGATGACGGCTCCGAGGTCGTCGTGGCGACGTACTCCGGTGGACTCGGCGCGACCCTGAGGCTCCGCGATCCGCGCACCTAGTGACACCCGCTTCCTGGGCGGCCGCTACGTGCCTCTTGCGGACCGGGTCTCGATCGTCTGGCGGGGAGGCGTGTCGTCGGCGGTCGCCTGAGCCTCGCGCCTAGCCTCGCGTTGAGCGGACAAGGCGCGCTCCCAAGCGAACTCCAGCGCGCGGACTCGTTCTCGCTGGAGCAGTTCCTTGAATGGACGATCACCCTCGGCCACGGCGTGAGTCTACGCCGGAGTGTCGTTTCCTGTACGAAACGACATCACTGCTGCTCGCAGCGAGCTACCTTACTTCGAGGCCGTTGACGTTTCGCCGCGTGGCGACTGGAAGGGCAAGCCGGGCGTTGGATTCGACGCGTCACGTGTGCGGGTGCGCTGGATGCCGTTCGAGGAAGTGGAAGTGCCCGCGGCAAGCTAACGAGGACAACGCGACGCAGAGCTGCTACTCGGCCTCGACTTCCCCTCCGAGCGACTCGGCGATCAGCGAGAACTCAGCCAGCGCAGCTTCGAGGTCCTCGACGATCTCCGCGGTGATGACCGCGGGCGGTGGCAGGTTCTCGACATCCTCCAGCGACTCATCGCGCAGCCAGAAAATGTCCAGGCTCGCCTTGTCACGCGCCATCAGCTCGTCGTAGCCGAACCGCTTGAACCGGTCGGTCTCCTTTCGGGAGTGTCGGTTGTCAGCGTTGTAGGCCGACACGAAGTCCTCCAGATGGGCGTACTTCAGCGGGTTCTCCTTTCGCGTGAAGTGCTGGTTCGTCCGCAGATCGTAGATCCACAGCTCGGTCGTCCACGGCGTCTCGGAGGCGGGCTTGCGGTCGAAGAACAACACGTTCGCCTTCACACCCTGCGCATAGAAGATGCCGGTTGGTAGGCGAAGGAGCGTGTGCACGTCGTAGTCGTGCAGCAGCCGTCGCCTGATCGTCTCCCCTGCGCCGCCCTCGAACAGCACGTTGTCAGGGACGACGATCGCGGCCGGTCCGTCGATCGTCAGCAGGGTCTTCACGTGCTGGAGGAAGTTGAGCTGCTTGTTCGAGGTCGTGGCCCAGAAGTCGTCACGGACGATCGTTAGGTTCTCGCGCTGGACCTCACCCTCGGCGTTGGCAACCGTGACCGAGGACTTCTTGCCGAACGGCGGGTTCGTCAGCACCATGTCGAACCGGTGTCCGGGATCGGAGCGGAGCGCGTCGTCCACGGTAACCGGGCTCGGCGCATCGGCCGCACCGATCCCGTGTAGCAGCAGGTTCATGTCGCACAGGCGCGCGGTGTTGTCCACGATCTCCCAGCCACGGAACGTATCGAACCGCATGAACCGCTTCTGGTCCGGGTCGAGGTTCGGGGTCTTCGTCAGGTGCTCGTAGGCGGCCAGGAAGAAACCCCCGGTCCCGCACGCGGGGTCGCAGATGGTCATGCCTGGTGCGGGCCGCATCACGTCGACGATCGCTCGGATGAGTGGCCTGGGCGTGAAGTACTGGCCTGCACCCGACTTCGTGTCCTCCGCGTTCTTCTGAAGCAGACCCTCGTAGGCGTCGCCCTTGAGGTCGGCCTTCATCGTCATCCAGGACTCGCGGTCGATCAGGTCCACGATGAGGCGACGGAGCTTCGCTGGGTCCTGGATCCGGTTCTGGGCCTTGCGGAAGATAACGCCCAGCGTGCCGCTCGTTCGACCCAGCTGCTCCAGGATGTGTCGGTACTGGACCTCCAGCTCGTCGCCGTCGCGCTTCATCAGCGACGGCCAGTCCAAGCCCTCCGGCACGACCGGCTCGCGGCTGAACGGCGGCTTGGTCTGCTCGTCGGCCATCTTCAGGAATAGCAGGTACGTGAGCTGCTCAACGTAGTCGCCGTAGGACAAGCCGTCGTCGCGGAGGATGTTGCAGTAGTTCCAGAGCTTGTCAACGAGCGCCTTCGGATCGGTCACGACGTCAGCCTCCCCGTGAAGGCATCTCGCAGGACCACCGCTCGTAGGCCTCCCCTGTGTTGAAGTCGCACCGTGTCGATGTCCACTCCAGTCTTGCGCAACACTGAGACCAGAGCCCCTTCTAGAGCGTCCAGCCGCGAGAACTGTTCCTCAAGCGCCGCGACGATCCGCTCCTGCTCGTCGAGAGGCGGGATGGGGATGCGAATCTGCGCCAGTTTCTTCGCGTTGACGTTCGGCTGAGCCATCCCCGATGACGAAGCCCTAACTTGACGCCAGTAAGCGGGCGACTTGAGGAAACCCTCCAAGAAAGCTGGCATGACTACACCTGTATCGGGGCGAAGACGAATAAGGTAGGAAGCGAAGAGCGCACGTTCTGGGTCGCGAATGCGGATAGATCGTCCGAAAGTCGCTCCGGACCGCGCCACAAGGATGTCTTCATCCCGCAACAGGAATCGGTTCGGGTCGGGCGGGATATCTACGCAGAACGGCACGGTTCCCCAATCGAGTTGTCCCGAAGTCATGTCAGTGATGCGGAGGTAGCGATAGGCGCTCCCCTGCGCCGAGGACCGCGCGCTCCAGCCGTACTGTGGCTTGTCTGAGACGTCTCCCAGGGTCATCTCGGGCCAGTCGCTATGAAACTGACTCACGCCACCAGCTCCGCGTTCAGATCGTCGAGCAGCGCCGTCAAGCCGTCACCGAATGCCCTGTATGCACCACCGATCCCGCCACGCTCTGCGAAAGGCGTGTACTCGAAGTCGTCGACTGTGATGCGGATGCTGGTCGCGATGTGCTCCGCGATACTGTCCAGCCATGCCCGCTGATCTTCGGTGAAGACCCGTCCGGCCTGCCCCTGCTGGGCGAGCCACGCCGCGTACCGCTCGGCGACCTGGTCCGGGAAGGCGACCAGCTCTTCTTCCTGCCCGATCGCGTGGCGCACGAGCGAGACGAGGTTCGTCAGCACCGACTTCGTCGAGCCGTGGACCTTCGACTTCTCTAGCGTCTCGTACGCATCCCAGAGCCGCTCGGGGGTCCAACGCCGAGGTGGCATCTCGATTGCGTCGGCCAGCTCCCTGATCTCCCCGAACGTCAGCTCACGCGCTGCGTAGGGCCGGTTGAAGAGGATCTGGAGCGCCATGATCTCGTCCTTGTGGTCCTCAATGAACGCATGGAATGACTCCACGGTCTGGCGCGCGCGGTCGGTGGCGTCCTTCGAGTAGCCGGACTCGATCACCTGGTCCTTCGAGTACTCGTCGATCGCCTGCTCGTGAATGCGCTCGATGTCCACGACGAGCGTACGGAACTCGGGATGCTCCGCGATCGGCGCGAGAGCGTCTGCCATCAGTCGGCGGGCAGCTTTTGCGACCTGGTCGGACTCAGGTTCGAGCGTCCCTGTGGCCGCACGGGCGGTGTCCAGCTGGTTGTCGGGGTCGAGCGCCGCGAAGACCCGCTGAGCGATCTCGGTGATCGGCTTCCCGGCGGCCTCGGCGAGCCGCGCTCGATCGGCGTCGTTCAGGCGGCCGTTCAGCCGGGCGAGCCGGATCGCCACCGATGACGCGACGTCGGCGTCCCAGGTTCCGAGAGCGACCTGGTGAAGGAGCTTCTCGAAGGACACGCCGCGGTTACGCTCGACGGGCACGACATCGATCAGCTCGGTCTCGGTCACGCCGACCGCGTCGACTAGGACGAACCTGTCCTTCGTCGTGGCGTCGGGCGTGACCCCTTGGAGGTCTGTCGGGTTTACCACTCGGACACCGCGACCGCGCATCTGCTCGAAGAAGCCGCGGGACTTCACCATCCTCATGAAGAACACGCACTCCAGCGGCTTCACGTCGGTTCCGGTCGCGATCATGTCGACGGTGACTGCGATCCGCGGGTTGTAGCTGTTGCGGAACGACGAGAGCAGGTCTTCGGGCTTCTGGCCCTGCGAGCCGCTCTTGTAGGTGATCTTCGCAGCGAAGTCGTTCCCCTTGCCGAACTCCTCGCGCACGATCCTGACGATGTCGTCGGCGTGGGCGTCGGACTTCGCGAAGATCAACGTCTTCGGGACCTCGGTCCGACCGGGGAAGATGTCAACGAACAACCGGTCGTGGAACGTCTTCACGATCGTGCGGATCTGGTCCTGCGCGACGACGGAGCTGTCGAGCTGCTTGGCCTCGTAGTCGAAGTCCTCATCGAGCTTCTCCAGACGCTCCTGGCGGGTCTCGCGGTCGCGGAACCTCGTCACGAGGCCAGCGTCGATCGTCGACCCCTGCTCGCTGATCTCGGTCTTGATCCGGTACACGTCGAAGTCGACGTTCACCGCGTCCGCGACCGCCTCCTCGTAGCCGTACTCCATCACGAGGTTCTGGTTGAAGAACCCGAACGTCTGCTTCCCCGGCGTTGCGGTCAGACCGATGAGGAAGGCGTCGAAGTACTCCAGGACCTGCCGCCACACCCCGTAGATGCTGCGGTGCGCCTCGTCGACGATGATCACGTCGAACGTCTCGATCGGGACGGCCGGGTTGTAGGCGACCTCGACCGGCCTGGAGGGCTCGACCTCGTAGGCCGACTCCTCGTCCAGCTCCTCAGGCAGCTCCTCACCCCGCAGGATCGAGTACAGACGCTGGATCGTCGAGATCGTCACGCGTGCCACCGGGTCGATGGAGCCACCCTGAAGGTGCTGGACGTTGTACAGCTCGGTGAACTTGCGGCCGTCATCCGGTGTGACGAACTGCTGGAACTCCCTAACAGTCTGTCGGCCGAGGTTCGCCCGATCGACCAGGAACAGAATCCGGCGCGCGTCGGCGAACTTGATGAGCCGGTACGAGAGGTTCGCCGCAGTGAAGGTCTTCCCTGACCCCGTCGCCATCTGGATCAGGGCACGGGGCTTGAAGGACTTCAACGAGTCCTCTGTGTTGCGGATAGCAGTCTCCTGCGCGGTCCACAGGCCCTTCGGGTCGAGCGGCGGCAGGTTCAGGAGGCGCCTCCGTAGGGTGGCCTCGCGGATGCTGAGGTCCGGGTCGCCGAGTGCGTCGAGGATGCCAGCGAGCGTCTCGGGCCGATGGAACGAGAAGACCCGACGACTAGCGGGTTCCGGGTCGAGGGAGTTCGTGAAGGTCGTCTCGATGCCGGTGGACTCGTAGGCGAACGGAAGAGGGCTGCTCCAGGCGTCTATCTCGGGCGGGAGGCCCAGCGTGTACTTCGTCGCCTGCCACTCCACACCCGTGAGCGTCGATCCGGCCTTCTTCGCCTCGACGACCCCGGCGGCCTTGCGGTCGATGAACAACAGGTAGTCCGCGCGTCCGTGCCCCAGAGCCATCGGGAACTCGCGCACGGCAACACCCTGCGCCGCACCGAGCGCCACGTGCCGGTAGTCCTGCACGACCCAACCCGCCGCCGTGAGCATCCCGTCGATGCGGCGGCGGGCCTTCGCCTCAGGGGCCAAGTATGTCTCGCTGGTCGTCACAGTGCCGTCACCAGCCCGAACAGTACCTGGCGGATGACCGTCGGTGCCGGACGCGGCTAACCCTCCGCTATGGAGGAACCGATACGCATACCGACGAGAGGAACGCGATGGATATCCCCGAGAAGGAGTTCGAGCCAGGCGGTGTCTTCCACGACCGTGGCATCGACCGAGAGGTTGCCGACGAGCGCTTCGTCTACTACGACCATGAACGCTGCGCCGGGCACCCCGGTATGAACACTGAGACCAGGTGGCACAGCTGGCCGTGCATCCAGGAGACCTTCGACGTCGGCGAGCGCACGTTCTGGGAGCTGGGCGAAGACGAGCATCGGATGATCCGGAACCGTGTCATGCAGGCTCCCGGAATCATCATGGTCCGCAACCGGGCCAGCGAGGAGCTGCCGCCGGTCATTCCTGAGATGCGTCCCGCGTGGGAAGTTCTGACTGGCAAACTCGCATGGCACCGCCACAGCCCAGCGAAGGTCAAGAAGTCCGAGGCGTGGCAACGACACGTCGCGAAGAGCGATCCTCCCGACCATCCCATCACCGAACTGCTGAAGGCGCGCTACCCGCGAAGGTGGGGACACAAGCTGGTATCGAAGTCGGGCGGGAGCCTCATCGTCGGTCGGCATGGAGGGTGGAACATCGCGGGGTTGCACGGACACCGGCGGATGGCGCGCTACTTGTTCAGCCGTCAACCCGACGCCGAGTCGGAATGGACGCACGTGCACGAGGCCGACTTCACGACACGCGCCTACGGGTCAGCCTGGGGCGCCGCCAAGGCCGAGCGCGAGCACCTTCTCTCGCCGAAGCATGCTGACATCAGAAAGATGAAGCCCGCTACGACGCCGGATGGGGACTTCCCCGGCGGCAAGTTCAGGCGCATCCGGAAGCCCGACGTGAAGCTCCCGACGTTCGCCGGTGACCAAGGCGACAAGGCCAAGAAGCGGCGCGAGTGGATCGCTGAGTACTGGCACACCGTGAAGCACTCGCACACGGACCTGAAGAAGGATAGTGGGACCGCGCTCGCCGCTCGGCTGAACATCAGTCCGAAGGCACGTGAGCTGCTTGCGAAGATCGAGGGCAGCGGGGACGGTGAGGTCTTCATCGCGATGGAGTCATGCTTGAAGGAAGCGGCGATCATGACCGCGATCCTCAAGGAGGACCGGCGCGCTACGGTCTTCAGCTATCCGTCTGTGACCCTGTACCCGGATGAGCTAGACGCCTTCGCCTCCGAGCATTTCCGGGGGCTCCGCGTGTGGCTCGTGCCCGACAACGACTACGCGTCGAACCAGCAAGTACGGACGCAGGCGTTCGCCGCCCGCGAACGGCTCCGCCAGGCCGTCGATGACGCCGGAGGCGAGTTCGTGCACATCGCGGCTCCACCGCTGATCGGGGACGACGAGAACGGCAAGCCCATCAAGCTCGGTGCCGATGACGCGCTTGGACCGCTCCACGGATTCACCCTTGACGACTTCGTCGTGCTGGATCGACCCGAGCCCTACGGCTACGCCGAGTGGAAGTGGTCTCAGCCGGGCATGAAGCCGCACGGCCGGTATGCGGATGGCGATGCCTCGCAGTCCGCCGTGTTCAAGTGGCTCGTCCTCTTCGCGGATGACACGGGCGAGAGCACGGTCACCGACCGGCAGCTGGGGCGGTACGCATTCCCTGAGGAGTGGGCCGACGCTGAAGCGGTGGACCTGGCGCGCGGGCACGATCCTGAGACGAACCGTCCGCATGAACAGCACCGCGACACCCTTCGGTCGAAGGCAGGCCGGGCAGTAGCGGCGATGCGAGACGAGAAGCTCCAGGCCCTCACCGTGACGGGCGAGGACCTAGTTCTCGACGACGACGGAGGCGAAGTCCGGATCAACGGCATCCCGGTGAGGGTGAAGCGCCGCCGGATCAACCCCGACCTGTGGGAGCGATTCCGGGGCTCGCGCTACCGCATCGGCGACGCCTGACGACTAACCCTCCGCCGTAGAAGCAGCTTCCGCTGCGGTCGTGTGCTTCGGCTTGCCGCAGGCACGCGGACGTCCGGTCGCGGCCGTGAGCGGAACTCCCGGTACGCGCGCAAGCGCGTGCCACGCCTTTCGTCGGGCGTGCAAGGGACGGGAGGGCCTTCGGGTCCTCCCAGTCCTGATCCCCGATGAAGGGCCGCCGACGAAAGGTTGAACATGGACGATCCAACGACTCCGCTCGAACAGCTTCGGGCCACGTTCCGCGAACACCTGCTCCTCCCCGATCCCTCTGTCGTCGACTTCACCGTTGCGGTGGCGGTCGCGAACCGGCTCGGCGGTGACCCCGTCTGGGCGTTCGTCGTCGCACCACCGTCCTCAGGGAAGACCGAGACTTTGCAGTCGCTCACACGGCTCGCCGAGGTCTACCCGATGTCATCGCTGACCGCGAACACGTTCCTGAGTGGCGCGAAGAAGGCCGAGAAGGACGGCAAGTCCGCATCGTTGCTGGAGCGCCTACCGAACGGAACACTGCTGATGCTCAAGGACTTCGGCACCATCTTGTCGCTGCGCGAGGATGCACGTGCAGAGATTCTGAGCCAGCTTCGCGAAATCTATGACGGCTCGCTCGTGAAGGACTTCGGCACCGGGCGGCACATCGAGTGGCATGGGCGGCTCGGGTTCATGGCCGGAACGACTCCCGCCATCGACGTTCACCACGCCGTGATCGCGACGTTGGGCGAGCGGTTCTTGTACTTCCGAGCACCGGCCGCCGACCGCAAGGAGACCTCGCGGCGGTCGCTGCACGTCCGCGACGAAGCCGAGATGCGCGGCGAGCTTCAGGTCGCCGTCTTCGAGTTCATGCGGGACCTGGACCTCACGGAGCGCCCCGAGGTTGCGGGCGCCGTAGAGGATCGGATCGTGAACGTCGCCGACATCGTGACGTGGGCACGGACGGCCGTCTATCGCGACCGGTTCACCCGTGACATCGAGGTCGCGCCGGAACCTGAAGGTGCACCCCGGTTCGCGAAACAGCTCGGGTCACTGTGGCGAGCACTGACAGTCATGGGTCACGAAGACCCGCTCGCCCTTGTGTGCAGGGTGGCTCTCGACTCTATGCCACCGGCACGGTCGGCCGCACTGACCAAGCTCGCGACCGCGGGCATCGTCTCCAGCACCGATCTTCGGAAGGTCACGAGGCTGTCCCAGTCGGCGAGCCGCCGCGTCCTGGAAGACCTGGAGGCACTCAGGCTGGTTGAGATCGTCGAACACGGTGGGGCAGGGGTGGCAAGCACCTGGGGATTGACCGATAACGGGCTGCTGACGTGGAAAGAGGGCTTCGCCGACTACCTCGACTCGCTCCCGCAATATCAAGGGAGAGGGGAAAGAGGAGAAGATATAGAGAATGTGGATGTTGCGGGAGCGACTTCCGGCGGTTGGATGAGCCTTCTCGCCCCGTAGACCTGCACGGCCTGAGACGTTCAACTACCCGAAGCCAGGAGGCATGCGAGCCTGCCCAGGTTACGGAGCGCAAGCGAAGCAGGCGGCGCTGAAGACCCCCGCTTCCAGTAGAGGATCGGAGGCATTCGCCTGAGATGCTGTGCAAGGCAGGGCGCCTGCGGGCAGATGCTTGCGCTGCTTAGGAAACGGCGCAGCTAGCTTCGCGCGTGAACAGACCAGCAGATCGAGAACGCGAACGGCAAACAAGTTCAGGAGGGAAAGATGGTCTGTCGAGTCTGCGACGCCCCGCTACCCACCAACACAGGCGGCAGGCCACGCGTCACCTGTTCCAAGGCATGCGCTGCGATCCGAAGGCGCGCTCTCAGTGCGGCCGAAGACGACTTCCGCTACTTCCGCGCGCACGCCGAACAGTGGAATCTGTCGGCTGAACGAGCCGAGGCCGAGAGCGCGACCCACGCCGAGGCGTATCGCGGCTACGCGAAGCAGACAGCGGATCGTCTCGCGCGGTTCCAGCGCGCAGCATCCTGACCCCAAGACGCGCGGCTCAGACCTCCCCTCGAAGCCGCCGCACGTCCCGGGAGGCTCTTCCTCCCGGGCGTGCACCACCTACCTCTCGCTCGACAGCGGGAAGGCAACGCGAAGAGACGGCGCCCGCCGACGGTGGCCGTCGCGGAGGCGCGGGCTCGACCCACCTACGCGGATTTCCCGCTCACTGCCCGTTGCACCGGACCCGCGGGACGTCGTGACCGCGATGGGCGCTGTTCGGTGATTCTGTCGCCTCGCCATGCGAAGGGCCGCACGACGTGCACGACCCACACGGAGTGGCGGCGCACGACGGACAGCGCCACCGACACCGACGAATGAACCTTTGGGCAGCCACGCCCCTTCTCTCGCACCTGCGTTCCCGCGGGTCTGAGTCGTGGCAGGGAAGAGCAGCCGCGCGCTGTCAACGATCCTCTGATCCCGGAGGGAAGACGCGGCTAGGGATAAGGTCGCGCGATTCCTCACCTTTCTGCGCCCGGCTCCTGGGCGTGAAACGCGCAAGGAGTAGTGCAGCGCCGTCCCCGGTAGAGGGGACCCAAAGCACCCCCGGTGAAGCCGGGGACGGTCGCGCACATCACACACAAGGATTTCGCACCGAAGGGCAAGACCGAGGACCTTGACGGGGCACCGTCAGAGGCAAGGTCGAGGACTCATCGGAACGCGAATACGGCAGCCGCTCCGTCATGCGGCAGTCCGCAGCGTCCAAACACGCGACAAGGCGAAAGCCGAAGATCGCGCGTCCCCAGCGCTCGGCATAGACAACGAATGGGGAAACATGAGCAACACAAAGGCAAAGCTCGCACGCCTCCTTGCTGAGGCACGCGAGCTGACCAACATGCCGCGCGCTCTCACGGCTGTCGAGTCCAAGCGACTCAACGACGTGGTCGCTCGGTGCAAGACGCTCAAGGCCATCATCGAGGGCGAGAACGCGGTGGACGAGTTCACCGGTCGTCTCTCGGCTGTCATGGCTGGCGGCACTGGTGAGAAGACTCCGGACGGGTTCGCCCCGGGCGTGGGTCGCATCACCGGCAAGGCACTGAGTTCCGTGTGGGAAGCCTCCAGCAAGAACGGTGGCATTCCCTCCGGTAACGACTTCATGGTGCCTGGCGTGGGCTACAAGGACGTGGATCACGCGGGCGCAGCGCTGACTGCTCCGTACCGCGACCCCGACGAGTACACGTCCCCGATGAAGCCGTCGTTGCTGACGGCGATCGTCCCGGCCAAGATCATCTCGACCAACGAGTTCACCTACCTGGTTCAGCGCACGCGCGACAACCGGGCGGCGGTCGTTGTCGACGGTGGTACGAAGCCGACGTCGATCTACGACTTCGATGAGAAGTCGGACTCGCTCGACGTCATCGCTCATATGAGCGAAGACATCAAGAACAGACTGCTCCAGGACAAGGCCAACCTCCAGACGTGGCTTTACGGAGAGATGGCGATGGGACTCGACCTCGCGGCCGAGTCTGAGTTGGTGGCGGCTGTCGTCGGTGACGACAGCGTCCAGTCGCAGGCGTTCACCACGGACATCCTCACGACCTACCGCAAGGCAGTGACCAAGCTGCAAGCGAAGTACGTCGTGCCGGACTTCCTGGCTGTCAGCCTGGAAGACGCCGAGTCGCTCGACCTAACCTCCGACGGTATCCAGCGGTTCTACTTCGCTGGTCCGCAGGAGAGCGGGGCGTCACCGATGTGGTCCGTGCCGGTCATCGCCAATGATGCCCTACCGGTTGGCACCGCGATCATGGGATCGGCTCAGTCCGGTCTCCGTCGCTACGTCAACGGTCAGGCGATGTGGGCGATCGACACGCTGTCCGGGTTCGAGGTCAACACGACGCGTTCACGGTTGGAGCAGCGCTCGAAGAGCGTTGTCACCCGTCCGTTCGCGCTCGTCGTGATCGAGACCAGCATCGGTTCGTAACACCAAACGGCACGGCGTCACCGTGCCAACCTCGTGTGGCCGGTGCAGGACACAAGCCCTGCACCGGCCCACGGGCCTGAGACGAGGAGTCAAGGTGACTGAAGACCAGATAATCGCACTCAGCGAGTTGGACCTGTTGCTCGGCATGTTGCCTCTCAACGCAGAGCAGACCGAGCAGCTGTTCGCAACGCTCACCGCCTACATGCGGTCGGGAGCCTTCACAGTTGCCCGCCACCGCCCTCGGCTGGTGGCGTGATGGGAGCCGAAACGGGCATCTACATCCGCAAGTACGACGGCAACGAAGGTCCCTCGTCCCTGATGAAGGACATGATCGCCGAACGCGACCGCCGAGGCGCCACCCGAGACGCCACCCGAGACGCCAACCCGGAGCCGCCGATCGAACTTCCGAGGGACAAGGTGCGGCGCCTCGCGAGCGAGTTCCACGCGCGAGCGCACGCCCGCGAGTTGGCGCCGAAGCTCGTTGACGCGAGCACCGGCAAGTCGTTCGTTTACATGTTCGGGAAGCTGCCTGCGAGGGCGGACGAGAGCGATGTCGAGTGAACGTGCCGTCGAGAGGTCTGACCCCCAGCTGCGCCGTCGTCGTCACCTATATAGCCATCCAGCCAATCGGCCGATATCATTCCCGACGGACCAAGAAAGGAAATCCGGGAATGCCCAGGCCACGCTCCTCAGAGGACGACACGGACCGACAGGACGCACTCGCGGATTTGCTCATGCAAGCCGAACAGATGCCTGGCGTCGTCGACGCGATGCGCGCGTACGAGAGTCTCGAACGTGCCATGTGGTGGCGTGTGGTGAACGCGAGGGCTGGGCTTCGGTATGCGACCGGAGGCAACGCCCAGTAAGTGCCAACTTGGGGTGAGATTCTCGCTGAGCTGCAAGCATCCGCAGCCGGGAACAACGGTCAGTTCGATTTCGACGGCGTCCGCAGGAAGTACCTTGCTCAGCTCCACTCGCTCACCGGTCGCAGCACCATCATCTACTACACCGACTGGCTACAAACGTCTGGTGAGGTTGTTTCCATCACGCTGGAAGACATGCAAGGCATGATGGAAGTAATGAAGGGTCTACCAGGACCGGACCTCGATATTCTCATTCATAGCCCAGGAGGCAGTGCCGAAGCGACGCGATCCATCGTCCAATACTTGCGGTCGAGGTTCTCGCACATCCGCGCGTTCGTCCCGCTGGCGGCTATGTCCGCCGCCACTATGTGGGCGCTTGCATGCGATGAGATAGTCATGGGGCAGCACTCGCAGCTGGGGCCGATCGATCCCCAACTACTCATGCCGGGCGGGGCCGTACCTGCGCGCGCAATCATTGAGCAGTTCGACCAAGCCCGGAAGGAGTTGAAGGCGGACCCGGCTGCGTTGCCAGCCTGGATGCCTATCCTGCAGCAGTACGCCCCTGCGCTCTTGAAGCAGTGCGAAACAGCTGAAGCGTTGTCACGCCGCCTAGTCCGCGAAGCTCCTGGCCTATATGTTCCGAGGCGCCCCGGACGGCAAGAAGAAGGCAGCAGACATCGCCCGTTACTTCGCCTCCTACTCGCTTCACCAGTCCCACGGCATGGGGATCGGGCGCGATGACGCACGCGGCCGGGGGGTCAACATCACCGACCTGGAGAAGGACGCTGCTCTGCAGGATGCGGTGCTCAGCGTCCATCACGCGACGATGCACACACTGAGCGGAGCGGCAGTGAAGCTTGTCGAGAATCACATCGGGAAGATGTTTGCCAAGCTTCAGCAGGTGATGCAGGTTCAGGTTCCGGTGCTCCAGCCCGGTCCGATGCCTGGGCCGGGGGTGGCCCCGCAACCAACCTTGGCTGCGCCGCCAAGGCAAGTCTGAATCGCGCACGTCGGGTCCGTGACGCCCCATAGCGTTCGATAGTGTGTGCAACGCGATCGCTACCTCGGACCCCCGGTACGGCGACCGCGCCCAACCTGAGAGACCTTGCAAGCCTGGAGGTACTCGTCACGCGCCGGTGGTTCGATGGGCTGGCTCTTCATCACGGAGGAAACGGTGCGACCGCCCGCCCTGACACGGCCCGGAATCGGCACGGGACGGCCCGCGAGCATCCCCCCAGCCTTCAGGGTCTGTTCCTCGGCGCCGTCACCGAGCATCGTCTACCAGGCGCTCTCCAGCAACGGCATCGGGACGTTGCGGAAGACAACGATGTGAGCAAGCCGGTACACGGTGGGGCCGATCGTCACGAACTCATTGGGTTGGGCGAAGGCGATCGTCGACTCTGCCGCGGGAAGACACATCTTCACGAACGCCTCGGTCGCGTTCGAGAAGGATCGGTGAGGTACCGGATACGTGGAGCCTTGGAGGCCGACCGGCTGCCAGACCTCAACACTGCCGGTAGTCGAGATGGTTGTGCCGACGGTCTGCTTCACCGAAGCGGACCAGCTGTCGGTGAACCTTCCGTCGACCACAAGCTCACCGGAAACCGTCCCCGTGAAGACGGTGGTGGTCGAGCTGACGACCTGCGTAGCCGTCAGCGACTGATAGTGAACTATCATCGTGCACAAGGTGCTCAGTCCCTTCTGCTCCGCGTGGAGCATCGCGCTCGGCCGTCCCGGCACGGGGAAGGTATGTCGGAAAAGTCTCCTCCGATTAACACGATACCATGTGATTCGCGAACCCACGTTCGAGGCTAGTGTCATCGCACAGGGCTGAATCGTCAATCCTGGACTTGCGCCCCGGCGCGAGCCGCAGCCCTCGCGGCACGCCGACCGGCCGACGTCGGGGCTCCGAGCTACGCTGGGTCGACGAGCATTACACCGCAGCCGCTGGAGCCGGTGACTCCAGTCCAGCCGTGATGGGAGACGGCCTGAATCCCTTGACGATCAGGTAGATGCCGAGCAACAGCTCCCAGAAGAACTCCGGGATCGTCGCGATGGCCTGCACTGAGGAGCCTGGCTCGATGACGTCGAACAGCACGAGGGTCCCCGACAGGATGATCAACGGACCTCCGATCAACCCCAACCAGGTCATGCGGCGCGGCACCAACCCGGATCGGTACATCAGATAACCCAGGATCAGGCCGTTCCCGACGCCGACGACCCAGCCAGGCCCGAGCAGGAACGTCCAGTCGTGGATCGCGACGAGCGACCGGCCGGCGATGACGAGCGAGTCCCCGCCGGCGGCCCCAACGTCCTGCCGCAACGTCACGACCGCCATGAGGCCGAGGATGCCGACGGCGATGAACACGGATTCCACGACGCGGGCGGTGACGTAGCCGAGAGCGAGGCTTTCGTTCTGCCGCTTGAGGATCGGGAACAACACGACGGCCGTACCGATGTTGGCGACGATGAGGATCATCTCGAGGAGCGCTCCGAGGGCGATGCGGCTGTCAGCGCCGGCGCCGACGATGTAGTTGGGGTGGTCCAACAGCGGCTCGTAGCAGATGAAGAAAGCTGGGATGGAGGCCACGAAGGTGACGATGAAGAGCCAGCCTATGAGCGACGCGGTCCTTCTCAGTGGGTTCAACCCTGGTCCTCCCTACAGTTGGTGAGATCGATCGATGACTATGGTCTTCTACCCGGGGGGAAGCAACCTAGTCACGCTCCCGCGTCTGCTCGTATTAGTAGGAAG
>JALYLM010000191.1 GCA_030774235.1 Actinomycetota bacterium | reverse complement strand
AGATCGCTCCCCGATCGCACCGAAGTGGGCCCGCTCCCCTAGCAGCCACGCGCGGCGCCCCGCTGGGGCGCAAGTCCAGGTTTGACGAACGGGCTACCAACGAGCCTCCCCCCGGTATCGTCGATGTCTCGATGAGCAAGGTGGCGTTGGTAGTTCCCGACCCCTCCTCCGACCCGAACGCATCCTGGGCGGACAGCTGATAGGAACTCACTCAACGCCCGGGAACTCGCTCGGGCTGGGTCAGCGCTCGTCGCCTCCGATCCGACAGCGTTTGATCGATCTCATCAACTGGAAGGGACGAGTATGAACCCACTGAGAAGGACTGCGTTCGTCGCAGGCTCGCTCTTCGTCATCACCTTCGTTGCCTCGATCCCAGCAGCGCTCGCGCTCTACTCCGTGGTGCTGGACCACCCCAACTACATCGTCGGCGCCGGCGTCGACAGCCGCATCGCCCTCGGAGCGCTCCTTGAGATGATCCTCATCGTCGCCAACATCGGCACGGCCGTCGTGCTGTTCCCGATCCTCAAGCGGCAGAACGAAAGCCTCGCCCTCGGCTACGTCACCGCCCGCGTCATGGAATCCGCATTCATCGCCGTCGGCATCCTCAGCCTCATGGCGGTCGTGACGTTGCGGCAGGACGTCGGGGCCGCCGGCGGAGACTCACTCGTCACGGTCGGCAGGTCGCTCGTCGCGATCCACGACTGGACGTTCCTGCTCGGGCCCGGCTGGGTCGTCGGCGTAGGGAACGGGTTGCTGCTCGGCTACCTGATGTACCGATCCGAACTCGTGCCGCGGCGTATGGCGATCCTGGGGCTGATCGGAGGTCCCCTGATCATCCTCTCGGGGACCCTCGTACTGTTCGACGTCATCGAGCCAGGCTCTGGGGCCCAGGTCATCGCGACGGTCCCGGAATTCTTCTGGGAGTTGTCGTTAGGCATCTACCTCATGGTCAAGGGATTCAAGCCGTCTCCCATCACCGCCGGACTGGCGTCACCGGCCGCCGAGGCTCCGGTGTAATGCTCGTCGACCCGGCGTAGCTCGGAGCCCCGACTCGGCCGGTCCCCGGCGTGCCCCGAGGGCAACGGCTCGCGTCGGGGCCCGGCCGGCTCGCAACGTCGGTGCGAGCTCAGGCGAGCGACGTCAACAGCCCTTGCTGCCATTCGACGATTGGAGCCACCTGGTTGAACGTGAACAGGTGGAGCATGCGAACGTCCGCGGTCGGATCGACGAGCGTCGGCGCGAGTCCTTCGAGGAGGGCGTCCGGACCGTAGGTCGCGCCTCTGAGCAAACGGAATGCGACCCGCCGCTGCTTCCTCAGATACCGGGCGGAATCGGCCAGGCCGATCCGCGTAGCGATCGCCATAAGCTTGCGTGCGTCGGACACGCCCGGCGTACCCAGGTGCATCGGCAGGCTGATGCCTTCGGCGCGCACGTGGGCGACCCACGCGGCGATCGCGGCGGGATCGAAGCAGAGCTGGGTTGCCATGTAGTCCGCGTGCGGCTGCTTGTCCTTGAGCGCGCCCAACAGGACATTGGGCGGGACGTTGACATGTCCTTCCGGATATGCGGGCACGCCGATCTCGTCGAACGGCCGGCCCTCATCATCGATCGCGCGAAGCAGCGACAGACCGTCCTTGTACTCGCCGGGATCCTTCGCGTCGCCCCCGACGGCGAAGATCCGTTTGATGCCGGCAGCGTCGAGCCGGGCGAGCAGCTCGCGCAGGTGTCCTCGATCGCGGATCTTGCGCGCCGACATGTGCGGAATCAAGGTGTGACCGCGCGCCTTCAGGGCCTCGGCGATGTCGATCGTCAGCTCCATGCCTTTCGTCGGAGATGCCGTGACCGTGACCATCGAAACGGGAGGCAGCGCCTCGGCGCTCGCCAGGGTCGTGGCCATCGGGATCAGCTCGAACTTTGGGGACGCGACGAGCGCGCGCATCGCGGCACGCTGCTCCGGCGTGAGCTCCCCCACCTTCCGAGATCTCAACATCGTGACGGACGCGCTCCTCGGTCCGAGGCATCATCCTCAACGGGGACCCGAGCCGCCAGGGGGCCTTCGGACCGCCGGTCATCCCGCGGCAGCGCGGGCCGCCCGCCTCACACGTTCGAGTCGGGGAACGACGCCTTCTGGCGCTCGATCCAGTCGCGCAGCTCCTCGTCGACGGCGTCATCGATCGTCGGCGGCTCGTATTCGGCGAGCGTCTTCTTCCACACCGCGTTCGCGCGCGTCGCGGCGTCGGGCGAGCCCTCCGACTCCCACTGCTCGAAGCTGTTGTTGTCGGCGACCGAGGATCGGAAGAAAGCGGTCTCGAAGTTCGCCAGCGTGTGCGCCGATCCGAGGAAGTGCTGGCCCGGGCCGTTCTCCTTGATCGCGTCGATCGCCTGACCGTTCGGCGACAGATCCACACCCCCGGAGAACGCATGGACCATCCCGCACTGGTCGACGTCCATGACGAACTTCTCGTACCCCATCGCCAGACCGCCCTCGAGCCAGCCCGCGGCATGAAGCACGAAGTTCACACCGGCCAGGATTGTCGGCTGCAGGGTGTTCGCCGACTCGTAGGCGGCCTGCGCGTCGGGTACCTTCGAGGCCGTCAGCGAGCCGCCGCTGCGGAACGGGACGCCCAAGCGGCGCGCGCACGCCGCCAAGACGTACAGCACGAGCGCCGGCTCGGGCGTGCCGAACGTGGGCGCGCCCGACTGCATCGACATCGACGATGCGAACGAACCGAAGACGACCGGCGTCCCCGGCCGCACCAGCTGGACGTAGGCCATGCCGGCGAGCGACTCCGCGAGCGTCTGAGCCGCGGTCCCTGCGACGGTCGCCGGACTCATCGCGCCCGCCAGGATGAACGGCGTCATGATCACGCCCTGGTTCGCCTCGGCGTAGGCTCTCGCGGCGCCGAGCATCGTCGCATCCCACACGAGCGGCGAGTTCGCGTTGATGAGGCTGAGGATCACGCAGTGGTCCTCGAGGAAATCCTTGCCGAACACGATCCGCGCCATCTCGACCGTGTCCTGCGCTCGCTGCGGATGCGTGACGGAACCCATGAACGGCTTGTCCGAATAGCGGATGTGCGCGTAGACCATGTCGTAGTGCCGCTTGTTCACGGGCAGGTCGACCGGCTCGCACACTGTGCCGCCCGAATGGTGCAGGTACGGGCTCGCGTACGTGAGCTTCACGAAGTTCCGGAAGTCTTCGATCGTGCCGTAACGGCGTCCGCCGTCGAGGTCGCGAACGAACGGACTGCCGTAGGCGGGCGCGAGGACCGTGCTCGTGCCGCCGATGTGCACGCTGTTCTCGGGGTTGCGGGCGTGCTGCGTGAACTCGGGCGACGCGTTCGACCGGACGATCTGCCGCGCCAGGCCGCGCGGGAACCGCACGAGCTGATCCTGGACGTCGGCGCCGGCGCCCTTGAGCAGCATCAGCGCGTCGGGCGCATCCCGGAACTCGATCCCGACCTCTTCCAGGATCGTGTCGGCGTTCTCCTCGATCAACGAGATGCCCTCCTCGGAGAGCACCTCCAGCGGCGTGAGCGTCCTCGAGATGAAGGGCACCCTTTCCACGACGGCGTGCGCGCGCATCGCCTGCCTCCCCGCATGACCACCGGACCGCCGGCCCCTCGGTTCCTCGCTCATGTCGTGCTCCTCTCGTGGCCGTCGGCCGGATCGGATGCGGCGGCAGCCTCGGGACCGGGCGCGCGACGCGACCGGCGCCGGCCGGCGTCCCGTGCCGTCCTGGGATCCCTCCGCGCCGGAAGCGGCACCACCGCGCCGAGCTTCGGATACGGAGCGGTCGCGTGGGGCAATCCCATCGCGCCCACGAAGTGCTCCTGGAAGCGGGGCTCGACCGCGGTCTCCACCTTCTCGACCTTGCGAACGACCTCCTCGATCTCGGTCCTCGCGGTTCGGTTCAGCAGGGCGATCCGCGCGCCGGTGCCGGCGGCGTTGCCGGCCGCGGTCACCTTCTTGAGGTCGCAGTCGGGAACGAGGCCGAGCACCATCGCGTGGACGGGGTCGATCTGGCTGCCGAACGCGCCGGCGAGCCGGATCCGCGGAACCTCGTCGATCCCGGCCCTGTCCATCAGCAGCCGGCAGCCCGCGTAGAGCGCGGCCTTGGCCAGCTGGATCTGTCGCACGTCCTGCTGCGTGACCCACGCCCGGGGGTCGCCGTCGTAGAGGAGGTACTTGAACGTTCGATCGTCCGGGACGACACGGGACGTCCGCTCCTTCATCGCGCCGTCGATCACGCCCTCGGCGGTGATGATCCCGGCGAGGAACATCTCGGCGATCGCCTCGATGATCCCGGAACCACAGATCCCCGTGACTCGAACGCCGCGAAACCCGGGCTCGTCCGACCACGCGTTACGCCCGATCACTCGTACCCGGGGTTCCAGCGTCGACGCGTCGATCCGAACGCGCTCGATCGCGCCGGGCGCAGCTCGCTGGCCGCACGAGATCTGTGCCCCCTCGAACGCCGGCCCGGTCGGGCTCGATGCGGCGAGCAGGCGATCCCGGTTCCCGAGCACGATCTCGGCGTTCGTACCCACGTCGACGATCAGGTTCACCTCGGCCTGGGCGTGGGGCGCCTCCGACAGGATCACGCCCGCCGTGTCGGCGCCCACGTGACCCGCGATGCAGGGAAGCACGTAGACGCGTGCGCCGCGATGAAGCTTCAGGTCGATCTCGGTGGCCCAGATCCGCTGGGCCTCGTCGGTCGCGAGCGCGAACGGGGCCCCGCCGAGCTCGGTCGGGTCCAGCCCGAGCACGAGGTGGTGCATGATCGGGTTCCCGACGATCGTCACCTCCAGCACGTCTTCCGGCCCGACGCCTGCCTTCGCCGTGAGCTCGGCCACGAGCTGGTTCAGACATTCGCGCACGACCCGAGTGAGATCGCCCTCCGAGCCCGGGTTCATCATCACGTAGCTCACCCGACTCATCAGGTCCTCACCGAAGCGGATCTGCGGGTTCATGGCACCGGCTGAGGCCAGCACGTCGCCGCTCGCCAGGTCGCAGAGGTGCCCGGCGACCGTCGTCGACCCGACGTCGAACGCGATCCCCAGCGCCCGGTCGTAGTAGCCGGGCCAGACGCCGATGATGAGGGAGGCGT
Source organism: Actinomycetota bacterium (assembly GCA_030774235.1). Taxonomy (GTDB): domain Bacteria; phylum Actinomycetota; class UBA4738; order UBA4738; family HRBIN12; genus JALYLM01. The sequence goes on along the minus strand of JALYLM010000191.1, from coordinate 383 downwards.
CGTAGACCGCCACCGTGACCTTCCACGCGCCGTCACGGAGCGCCCGCTGCAGGCCGGCGAGCACGTGAAGGTCGCTCTGCAGACCGGTCAGCCCCCACTCCCGCTCGAGGGCGTTCTCCAGCCGCCGCAGGTCCGAGATCGGGCTGGCGAGCTCGGGCTCGGCCACTTCGACGTAATGAAGACGGACGACGGGGTCGACCTCGATCGGGTGTGCGTCGGCCTCCTTGCGCACGACCTGGCGGTGGATCTGCGAATCGGGGGGCACGTCGATCACGACGTCCGCGAGCAGCTCGGCCTGGCAACCGAGCCGGCGTCCCGCCGTCATCCCGTTCTCGTTGGCGTAGTCGACCTCCACCGAGTTCACCGGCGAGAGGTGGTCGGCC
>JALYLM010000190.1 GCA_030774235.1 Actinomycetota bacterium | reverse complement strand
TGACCGTGACGGTGAGCGCCGACGCGATGCGCGGTACAGGTAGCACCGGCGAGCTCGATCACGCCGGCCCGATTCCCGCCGAGACCGCTCGCCGCCTGGCGTGTGACGCCTCGGTGATGCGGGTGGTGATGTCCGGGCGCTCGGAGCCCCTGGACGTCGGTCGGCGAACCTCCGTGGTCTCGCCCGCGATCCGTCGGGCCGTGATCGTGCGCGACCGGCGTTGCCGGTTCCCGGGTTGCGATCGACCCCACACGTGGTGTGATGCCCACCACGTCGTGCACTGGGCCGACGGAGGCCCCACAGCGCTGCCCAACCTCGTCCTTTTGTGCCGTCGCCATCACCGGATCATCCACCAGCCCCGTGGCTTCCGCCTGGAGCTCGAGGACCGCAGACCGATCTTCCGCCGCCCAGACGGATCGGTGCTGAGCGACGGACCGATCCCGAACGACGGATCGACGCTGGAGGATCGCGCACCCCCCTGATCGCCGCCTCGTCGAAAAGCGGTTTCAGGTCACAGGTCTCAGGCCTCAGGCAGCACGGCGTGGTGCCACCACGGAGGGCAGCATCTGGACTGAGCGATGCGAAGCGAGCGAGGGAAGCGCTGCCCGGAGTGGCGGCACCACGCCACGCGGTCAGGCGACCTGGAGCGTTCCCTTCATCGTCGTCGGGTGATACTTGCAGTGGAAGCCGACCGTTGCGGTGAGGTTCACCGTGACCGTCACCGTCGTGCCGGGCTGGAGGTCCTGGCTCACGCTTCCGTCGTCGAGCGAGAAGTTGTGCTTCGACGGGCCGTTGTTCGTGATGCTGATCTGCACCGATCCGGCCGGGAGGTTGAGCGTGGTCGGCTCGAACGCGAAGTCCTTGGCGGCAAGGGTGGCGGTGCCGGAGCCGTTCGAGGGCGAACCGCCGGAGGAACCGCCGCCGCCGCTGCAGGCGCTGCCGAGCATCGTCAGGGCCAGCACGGCGCCGAGCACCGCCGCCCGTCGTCGACCACCATGCATCGGACCTCCCTCCCCCGGGCCGACGCCGGCCCTCGGTCGAGGGTAGTACGGACGGGCGACGAGGTCGGATTCCGACCTGCGGGCGGACCGGGCGACCTATACTGCCGCGACCGATGCCCTCATCCGCCGACAAGACGCAGTGGCGCGACCTTTACGACGAAGTCGTGCTCACGGGGCTGTGCACCGGATGCACGGCGTGCATCGTGGCCTGCCCGTTCCACGTCCTCGGCTACGAGGACAACGTGCCGGTCCAGCTCCAGGACGACGGCCCGGACGTCTGCGTCCATGGCGACAAGGGCTGCGACATCTGTACGCGCGCTTGCCCTCGGTTCCGCGACTGGGAGGGCGAGATCGACACGACCCTGTTCGGGCAGACCCGCAAGCCGGAAGAGGTGATCGGGCAGTATCAGGACCTCGTCCTGGCCCGGGCGGCCGATCCCGAGGCCCTCATGCAGGGCCAGGATGGCGGCGTCGTGAGCGCGCTGCTGATCTGGGGGCTTCGCACCGGCGAGATCGACGGAGCCTGCACGTCGAAGCTCTCCGACGAGCGGCAGTGGGACGCCGAACCCACCGTCGTCACGGATCCCGCGGGCGTGCTGGCGACCGCGGGCTCCCGCTACACCTATTCGGCCAACCCGCTCGCGCTCATCAAGGCCGCGGAGCTCGGACTGTCGAAGGTGGCCCTGGTCGGCATGTCGTGTCAGTCCAGCGTGACGGGATCGCTCGAGGCCCGCAGGCTCAACAAGTGGCGCAGGAAGATCGCCTGGACGTTCGGGCTGCTGTGCTCGAAGACCTTCACGTACGACGGGCTCATGAACGAGATCACCCAGAAGGAGCTCGGCCTCGATCTGGACCACCTGGTCCGGGTGAACATCAAGGGGAAGCTGCTCTTCTACACGGACGAGGGGGACGAGGTCACGTACTCGCTGAAGGAAGCGCACCGGTTCACGCGTCCGGGGTGCCTCAAATGCCCCGACTTCGCGGCCGAGCACGCGGATATCTCGTTCGGCGGCCTCGGCCAATCGGAAGGGTGGACCCTCACGGTCATCCGAACGGATCTCGGCGTGGACCTGTGGCGTCGGGCGTCGGCGGAGGGCGTCATCGAGTCCCGGCCCGCGAGCGAGGACCCCAAGGCCGTTGAGCTCATGTTCAAGTTGGCTGCCAAGTCGCGGGAGCGCTGGCCGGGGGCCGGCGAGACGCTTCACGCGTCCCCCGAGCCCGGGCTGCTCCCGGACCCTGCGTAGGTCCCGGCGACGGGACCGGCGTGATCCGCCGAGCTCCAGCCTCCTCGGGCCCCGCCGATAACCAGGTGCGAGCTCCGTCCCGGTTGATTCGTCCCGTCCGGGATCCCACGACACACAGGGGGAAAGGTTGGTCGAGACGGCCCGGGCCGGTCCGGTGACCTCCCTCCGCAGGGACGCCATCCTCGAGGCCGTGGCATACGCGGCCGAACGGTTGCTGCTCTCGCACGACTGGCACGATGCCGCGGACGACGTCCTCGCGCGCCTGGGGCTCGCCGCCGACGTGTCGCGGGCGTACGTGATCGAGAGCCACCTAGACGTCGCGGGTCGCGCCTGCTGTTGCCAGGTGGCCGAGTGGTGCGCGCCCGGAGTGGCGACCCAGATGGGGAACCCGGCCCTCGACGACACGCCGTGGGACGACATCGGGTTCGCGCGGTGGGTCGAGGTGATGTCATCGGGAGGATCCATCTTCGGCGCGGTCGCGGACCTGCCGATCGAAGAGCGGCCCGTCCTCCAGGCACAGGCGATCCTGTCGCTCGCGACGTTCCCGGTGTTCGCGGACGACCGCTGGTGGGGCCTGATCGGGTTCGACGACTGCGCCAGCACCCGGGAGTGGACCACCGCCGAGCTCGACGCCTTGCGCGCGGCCGCGAGCGTCCTCGGCGCCGCCATCCACCGGCACCGGACCGATGCCCAGGCGCGCGAAGCCGAGGAGCGCTCGCGCCGGCTGGTCGAGAGGATCCCGGCGGTCACGTACACCGACATCCCCGGGCCCGACGGCATCGTGATGGGGTTCGTCAGCCCGCAGATCACGTCGATCCTCGGGTACGCCCCTCAACGGTTCGTGGACGATCCCACGCTGTGGGTCTCGCTGATCCATCCAGACGACCGAGTCGCGCTGCAGGCCACCGGGGCGCTCAACCCCGGGGATCCGTCTCCGTTCGAGGAGGAATACCGGATGCGAGCGGCCGACGGGCGGTGGGTGTGGGTACACGACAGCTCGACCGCGGTCCTGGACGGCGAGGGAACCATCGAATACTTCCTCGGCTTCGCGACCGACGTCACCGTTCGCCGCGAGGCGGAGGAGCGGCTCCGGGCGGCGGAGGAGCAGTTCCGCATGATCGTGGAGCAGACGCCCGCGATCACGTACCAGGAGGTGCTCCGGGAGGGCATGTACGACCCCGAGTCCGTGGTCAGCTACGTGAGCCCCCGCATCCAGCAGCTGCTCGGCTACACGCGCACCGAGTGGGAGCAGCCCGGGTTCTGGGCCGGCGCGATCCATCCGGACGACATCGGCGCGATCCGGGAGGAGAGCGACCGTGTGATCGCCGCCGGCGAGACGAGCTACCTGCAGGAGTACCGCATGGTCGCGAGGGATGGCGGCGTCCTGTGGTTCCACGACGAATCGAGGCTGGTCACCGACGGCGACGGCCGGCCGCTCTTGTGGCAGGGCGTCATGGTCGACATCACCGAGCGCAAAGAGGCGGAGGTTCAACTCGAGCGGGCGCTCGAGGTGGAGCGCGAGGCCACGCAGCGACTCCGGACGCTCGACGAGATGAAGAACACGTTCCTGCAGGCCGTCTCGCACGACCTTCGCACGCCCTTGGCAGCCATCCTCGGGCTGGCGATCACGCTCGAGCGCGGCGACGTCCAGCTGGAGGAGAACGACGCCAGGGACCTCGCGCGGCGGATCGCCGAGAACGCCCGTCGGCTCGACCGCCTCGTGACCAACCTCCTGGACCTGGATCGCCTGGCGCGAGGGATCATCTCCCCGAAGTTGCTGCCGACCGACGTCGGAGCGCTGGTGCGCCGGGTCCTGGCGGAGTCGGAGCTGGTTGCCGGATCGCGGATGCGCACCGACATCGCGCCCGTCGTGATCCCGGTCGACGCGGCCAAGGTCGAGCGCATCGTCGAGAACCTCCTGGCGAACACGGCGCGACACACGCCGGTTCACGCGACGATCTGGGTATCCGTCCGTGCGGCCGAGGGCGGGGTTCTCCTAGCGGTAGAGGACGACGGACCCGGCGTGCAGCCCGAGCTCCGGGAGAAGATCTTCGAACCGTTCCGGCAGGGCCCCGACGCGCCGCAGCACTCACCCGGCGTGGGTGTCGGCCTCACCCTCGTGAAGCGCTTCGCGGAGCTGCATGGCGGGCGAGCCTGGGTCGAGGAGCGCAACGGGGGAGGTGCGTCGTTCCGGGTGTTCCTGCCACGAGATCCGCAGGCCGGTCTCGAGTGAGTTCCGGCCCGCCTGGCTACTCTCAGACGGCGGCCCAGGCCGCGACGACCGGGTGATCGACGGCGGCGGGGCCGACCTGCGCGGCGCCTCCGGGTGAGCCCACCCCGCTGACGCCGTCCTCGAACCACTCCGCGTTGATGGGGGTGAACTGCTTCCACTCGGCCGGGACGTCGTCCTCATAGAAGATCGCCGTGACCGGGCAGGAGGGCTCGCACGCCCCGCAGTCGACACACTCGTCGGGCTGGATGTACAGCATCCGAGGCCCCTCGTAGATGCAGTCCACCGGACACTCGTCGACGCAGGCGCGATCCTTCACGTCGATGCAGGGCTCTGCGATCGTGTACGTCATCTCGTCGACCCCTTTTCCACGGCGTTGACCTTGTAAACGTCACTATACGCACCGTCGGGCGGGAGGCAACGGAGCTCGGGGCCTGGCGTCACCCCGGAGCCAGGGCTCGCAGGGTCGCCAGGACCGATGCGACGGGGTCCGCGGCGGTGGCCACTGGATAGACGATCGGAAGGTGGGCGCCGGCCTCCCGGTAGGCCTCCAGGCGCATTCGAGCCGCGCCCACGTCCCCGCTTAGGCAGACCGCGTGGACGAGCGCGACGGGGGCGTCCTGGGGGCGTCCGGCCGTGTAGGCCGCTGCGGACGCCTCGGCCTCGGCGGCCAGCCCCAGCGAGCCGAACTGCCGTGCGTAGGCGGGGAACGAGGCGTACTCGGCCGCCACGGACCGCAGGGCCTCGACGGCCGACCGCTCGTCGGCGTCCATGCACGCGCGGACATAGACGGCGACCGTGACCTCGTCGGGATCGCGACCGGCGGCCTCCGCACCCATCGCGAGCTCGGCCCGGGCCCGAAGGACGCGCTCGGGCGTGCACCAGTTGAGCAAGACGCCGTCGGCGATCGCGCCCGCGGTCCGCGCGGCGTTGGGACCGAGCGCCGAGATCCAGATCGGTGGGGGCGACTCGGGAACGAGGGAAACCCGCACCCGCCGCCCGGACTCCTCGATCGTGTCTCCGCCGAGCAGCCTCCGAACCGTGGCAACGAGCGTTCCCAGCCGGTCGAGTGCTCCGGGCACCGGCGGCCCCGTCCCCAGCCCGAGGACGAGCCGGGCATCCGATCGTTCCTGGACGGTCGCCGCGCCCATCGCCGTGAGGACGTCGGTTCGCGATCCCATCGGAAGGACCCCGGTGCCCAGCCCCAGCGTACGCGTCTCCCCGGCCAGGGCGCCCAGCGTGACGAGAGCATCGCGGCCTCCGCTCTCGGGCAGGAACAAGCCTCGGAAGCCGAGGGCCTCCGCCTCTCGGGCGATCGCGGCGACGTCCGCCCACGGGAACGCGTAGCGCAAGGCGGATCCGAGTTGTCGGCCGTCGCTCACGGCTGGCATCGTCGCATGCGATGGAGCCCGTGAGCTTCACGACCGAGGACGGTGTCCGGCTCGAGGGCGAGCTGCGGCTTCCGGACGGTGCGCCGCGCGGGACCGCCGTCGTCTGCCACGCCCACCCCCGGTTCGGGGGCAGCAAGGATCACCCGATCCTCTGGGCACTTCGAAACGAGCTCGCCGGCAAGCGGTCGGTCGCGACGCTCCTGTTCAACTTCCGCGGGACGATGGGATCGGGTGGCTCGTACGGGGGCGGCCACGAGGAGGTGCGGGACGTGCGCGCAGCGGTCGACCGAGTCCGGGACGCGGCAGCGGGAACGCCGACGATCGTCTGCGGGTGGTCGTTCGGAGCCGCCGTAGCGCTCCGCGAAGCGATCGTCGACGAGCGCGTGACGGCCGTCGTACTGATCGGGCTCCCGTTGAAGCCGAACGACGTCTCCCTGCCGACGATGCCGACCGCCGCCGAGCTCGGCTCGTTCGCCCGCCCGGCCCTGCTCCTGGCCGGCGATGGCGACGAATACTGCCCGCCGGAGGACCTCCGGGCCTACGCTGCCGGATTCACTGCTGGGCGCGTCGAGATCCTGAGCGGCACGGATCACTACCTGTGGCGCCGGGAACGGGAGGCGGCTGCGATCGTCGGAGACTTCGCCGACGGCGTGCTGGGCTAGAGGTCGTCTCGCGGGACGCTCCGCGACCGGAAGACGAACGTGAGCCCGATCAGTGCGCCGAGCACCACGCCGCCGAGCGCCGAGGGCCACGCCAGTCCCGCGATCACGAGAAGTCCCGCGATGAGCGCGGCCATGACCGCCCAGACCACCCCCGGCCGCAGCGAGCGGTCGGGCTCCGGCCGATGCACGATCGACCACGCGCCGTAGACGATGGCGGCCGACGAGGCGAGGGCCACGAAGCCGGCGAGGTTCACCGCGCGGAGTGTAGCCCGGGGGATGTGGGGATCTGGTTCGGTTTCCCCCGCCGCGGCCGGCGTTCGTCGGTCGCGACGGCGCGTCACCTATGCTCGACCGCATCCGAGTCCCTACCGTCCACCCGCACGACCGACCGACGCCGATCCGGCCGTTCACCCTGATGCTGGTCGTGTCGTCGCTCGCCGCGAGCGCCTGCACGGCCGGCGGCGCGGCCCGCCCGGTGGGTTCATCTTCATCGATCGCGGTTGGGCCGGTCGCCACCGAGCTCGAGGTCCGGCAGGCTGGGTACAGGCTCCAGGCGCCGATCCAGCGAGCGGTTGCCGTTCGCGACGGGGGCAACGTCATCATCGCCGGAGGGCTCGATTCGAGCGGAACGACCGTCGGCGGTGTGTTCGTGCTCCACCCCGCGTCGGGCCGGCTCACGAGCCTCGGAAGCCTGGCCGTGCCGGTCCACGACGCCACGGGTGTCATGATCGGCTCTCGACTCTTCGTCTTCGGCGGAGGTTCGAGCTCGAGTACCGATCTCGTTCAGGTCTTCGACCCCGCGACCCGGTCCGGCACCATCGCTGGACACCTCCCGGTCGCAGTCTCGGACCTCGCGAGCGCGACCGTGGGCGGAACGATCTACATCGTCGGCGGATACGACGGCCGAACGGCCCGCCGCGAGATCTACGCCACCACCGACGGGAGACGGTTCAGCAGGGCCGGTACCTTGCCCGTCGGACTGCGGTACGCCTCGGTCGCCTCCGTCGGAGACGGACTGCTCATCGCCGGCGGGGAATCATCGCACGGACCGTCGTCGGCGATCCTTTCGTTCGATGCGTCGACCGGCAAGGTCCACACGGTCGGCAGGCTGCCGGCTGCGGTCGGGCATGCGGCGGCGTTCGCGTTGCACGGCGACGTCTTCGTGGCGGGCGGGGTCGACGCTTCGAACGACCCGGTGTCGACGGTGACCCGGATCGATCCGCTTGCCCGCGACGTCACCCCGCAGCCTCCGCTCCCCGGGGCAGTGGCCGACACGGCAGTGGCCGCCGGCATCGACGACGCGATCTTCGTGGGCGGTGAGGGCGGCGCCGGGGCGGTCGACCGGGTGCTCGTGGCCTCGTTGCGAGCGATCCCACCCGCGCCCCCGTCGACATCGCCCGCCTCGGTCTCACCGGCTGGCTCGGGCGATGCGGCGGCCACGAGGCCGTTCGCCGGCCTGTTGGTCGTCGCCGACCGGGGGAACAACCGCCTGCTGGTCGTGAACGCGAAGAAGCACATCGTCTGGCGATACCCGTCGCCGAACCTTCCCGCGCCGCCCCACCCGCTGTATTTCCCCGACGACGCCTTCTGGGTCCACGGGGGGCGGGCCATCCTCGTGAACGAGGAGGAGAACGACACCCTGATCGAGGTCGCGTACCCGAGCGGAAAGGTGCTGTGGACCTACGGGCATCCACGGGTGCCGGGCTCGGCATCCGGGTATCTCCAGCAGCCCGACGATGTCTATCCGTACCCCGGAGGCGGCGTCGTCGTAGCCGACGCGAAGAACTGCCGCATCCTGTTCATCGACCAGAGCGGCCGCCCGGCCCGACAGATCGGTCGGAACGGCGTCTGCACGCACGACCTGCCACGCACCGTCGGCTACCCGAACGGCGACACCCCGCTGCCGAACGGCGACCTCCTGATCTCCGAGCTGAACGGCCACTGGGTCGACAAGGTCACGCCGGGCGGCCGCGTCCTGTGGGCCTACCAGATCCCCGGCGTCGTGGAGCCCTCGGATCCCCAGCGACTGGCGGACGGGACCTTCATGGTGGCCAGCTACGCACGTCCAGGGGCCGTCGTGATCTTCGACCGAACCGGGCGGGTGCTGTGGTCCTACCACCCCACGGGAGGGCCGGGCATGCTCGACCATCCCAGTCTTGCGGCGCCCTTGCCGAACGGGCTCGTCGCCGTCAACGACGATTTCAACCATCGGGTGGTCCTGATCGACCGCAGGACGAAGCGGATCGTCTGGCAGTTCGGCAGGACGGGTGTCTCGGGGGCGCGTGGGAGGCTGCTGTCGTTCCCGGACGGGCTGGACCTGTTGCTGCCGGGCGGCGCGATCCCGCTCCATGTCGATTTCTCGAGCGCGAGGGCCCGCCGGGGAACGCCGTGAGGACGGCCGGCGGCTCGGGTCACGCGGCTCGATGCGATCGTGCCGTTTACAGGGGCACGTGCGAGAGGACCATGATCCTCGGCTCAGTCATCTCCTCCATCGCGAACCGCAGGCCTTCGCGGCCGAAGCCGCTGTCCTTCGAGCCGCCGTAGGGCATCTGGTCCGCGCGGAACGCGCTGACGTCGTTGACGATCACACCGCCGACCTCGAGCGTCCGGTGCGCCAGGAACGCTCGGTTGATGTCGTTCGTGAACACCCCCGCCTGCAAGCCGTACCTCGAGTCGTTCACCTGAGCCAACGCATCGTCGAAGGTCTGGTACGGGCTGATCGTGACGACGGGCCCGAACACCTCCTCTCGACAGACCTTCATCTCGGGCGTCGTGCGGGCGAGCAGCGTCGGGGAGTAGAACGGCCCGTCGGCCGTGCCGCCCGTCAACAGCTCCGCCCCCTGCGACACCGCCTCGTCGACCCAGGCGGAGAGCCGGTCCACTTCCTTGCGCTCGATCAGGGGCCCGACGTCGACCGTCGGATCCATCGGATCGCCGACCTTCAGGCTCTCCACCTGCTTGACCAGCCGAGTCGTGAGCTCGTCGTACACCTCGCTCGCCACGAGCACCCGCTGCACGCTGATGCAGCTCTGTCCCGCCTGGTAGTAGCCACCGAACGCGATCCGCTGCGCGGCGAGGTCCAGGTCCGCGTCGGAGTGCACGATCACACCGGCGTTGCCCCCGAGCTCCAGCGTGACGCGCTTCTTCGGGTCGAGCGACTTCAGGTACCACCCGATCTCCGCCGAGCCCGTGAACGAGATCTTGCGATAGCGCTCGTCGCGAGCCATCCCGTCGGCCACGTCCGACCGCACCGGCAGGACCTGATACATCCCCTTCGGCAGGTCGGTTTCGGCGAAGAACTCCGCCAGGCGCAGGGAGCCGATCGGTGTGGCCGATGCCGGCTTCACGACGATCGGCGCGCCGACGCCGAGGGCCGGGGCCACCTTGTGGGCGACGAGGTTCAGGGGGAAGTTGAACGGCGTGATCCCCAGAACCGGGCCGATCGGGAACCGCCGGAGCAATCCGACGCGCGACCCGAGCGCAGCCTCCGTGTCGAGGCGCATCAGCTCGTCGTCGCCGTGGCGGATGACCTCCGACCCCCACCGGAACGTCGAGATGGCGCGGGTCGCCTCGACCGTGGCCCACTTCAGCGGCTTCCCGCCCTCCCTCGCGATCAGCGCCGCGTTCTCGTCGACGGTCTCGGCCAGGCGCCTCGAGATGTGATCGAGGGCCTCCGACCGGACGTGAACGGGGAGGTGGCGTGCCTCCTCGAACGTCTTCGCCGCCGTCGCGGCGGCCTCCTCGACGTCGGCTTCCGTCGGGATGCCGATCTCGGCGACGACGCTTTCGTCGAAGGGGTTCTTCACCTCGAACGTTCCCTCGCCGGTCCGCCACCGGCCGTTCACGAGGAACGGGGTCGTCTCGGGCAGGTTGGACATGTCGGGTTCACCTCCACTCGGAAGACCGGCGCGTCTCACGGCGCGCCGGCCGGTCTACGTGGACACCGGGCTCGATCAGTCGAGCGACACCATGACGTGTTTCAGGTTCGTGTAGTCCTCGAGCGAGTACACGGACATGTCTTTCCCGTGCCCGCTCTGCTTGTACCCGCCGTGCGGCATCTCGGGCGTGAGGGGGATGTGGGTGTTCACCCAGACGCATCCGAATTGGAGCCGCCGAGCCATCCGCATCGCGCGACCAACGTCGCGCGTCCACACGCTCGACGCCAGCCCGTAGTCGACCCCGTTGGCCCAAGCGAGCGCCTGGTCCTCGTCGTCGAACCGCTGAACGGTCACGACCGGCCCGAAGACCTCTCTCTGGATGATCTCGGACTGCTGGTCGACGTCGGCGACGACGGTGGGCTTGTAGAAGAAGCCCTCGCGCTGCATCGCCTCCCCGCCGGTGAGCACCGTGCCTCCGGCCTCCTGGGCCCGCGACACGAAGCCCTCGACACGCTCGAGCTGCTCCTTCGAGATCATCGACCCGACCTCGGTGTCGTCGTCGAACGGGTCGCCCATCCGGATGGACTCGACAGCCGGCACGAGTCCGGCCAATACGTCGTCGTAGCGGCCGGATCCGACCAGCACGCGGGTCGCCGCGGTGCAGTCCTGTCCCGAATTGAAGTACCCGGCGATCTTGATCCATTCGACCGCGGTGTCGAGGTCGGCATCGTCGAAGACGATCACCGGCGCCTTGCCCCCGAGCTCCAGATGCACGCGTTTGAGCGTGTCCGCAGCGTTCTTCGCGATCAGCTTGCCGGTAGCCGTGTCGCCGGTCAGCGACACGATGCCGACATCGGGATGACGGACGATCGTGTCCCCAACCGGCACGCCGTCGCCGGTCACCACGTTGAAGACCCCGGGCGGGAAGATGTCGGCGGCGAGCTCGGCCATCCGCAGCGCCGTGAGCGGCGTGAGCTCCGACGGCTTGAGCACGATGGTGTTTCCCGTGGCCAACGCCGGCCCGATCTTCCAGATCGCCATCATCAGCGGGTAGTTCCAGGGTGCGATCAGTCCGGCGACCCCGATCGGCTCGCGCCGGACGAAGGATGTGAACCCGGCCATGTACTCCCCGGCGCTGCGACCCTCCATCGTCCTGGCCGCTCCCGCGAAGAACCGCAGGTTGTCGACGATCGGCGGGATCTCCTCGGACATCGTGACGGCGGCCGGCTTCCCGACGTTCTTCGACTCCAGCTCGACGAGCTCGTTCGCATGGCCCTCGATCGCGTCGGCGAGGCGGAGCAGCGCGAGCTGCCGGTCCTTCGGCGTGGAGTCGAACCACACCTCCTCGAACGCCTTCTTCGCCGCGGCGATCGCGCGGTCGGCGTCCTCGGCGGTTCCCTCCTGCACGGTGGCGATGACCTCACCGGTAGCGGGGCCGATGATGTCCCGCGTGGCTCCGTCCGACGAGTTCACCCACTCGCCGCCGATGAACATCTGGTGGCTGTCGGCCATGTTCCCCCTCCTCGCGAGCACGGACCCGAACGCCTGAACCGTTGGTCAGGCAGCCAGTATGCGACGAACCGGGAGGAAGGGGCCACCCGCCGGCAGCGCTCGTCGCCGCTCGGGCGTACGCTCGACCGGTCGAGTCCCCGTAAGGAGGTGGTCCCGATGCGCCGCTACCTGGTCGTCGCGAACCGCACGCTGGCCGGCGGCCAGCTTGTGGACAAGCTCCGCGAGCTCCACGCGGCCGGACCGTCCACGTTCCACGTCGTGGTGCCCGCGACCCCGCCCACCGACCGCCCGTGGACGGAGGCCGAGGCGCGACGGGCGGCCGCCGGCCGGCTCACCGTGGCCCTGGCCCGGTTCCGGGACGCGGGGCTGGACGCCGACGGCGAGGTCGGAGACGAGCACCCCACGCAGGCGGTCGCCGACGTGCTCGAGCGCGGCGAGACCTTCGACGGCGTCGTTCTGTCCACGCTGCCGCCGAAGCTTTCGAAGTGGCTCAAGCTCGATCTCCCGCATCGGATCGAGGCGATGTTCGAGCTGCCCGTGATCCATGTGGTCGGTCACCCCGTGCCCGAGATCCGCAGCGCAAGCTAACCGTCGACGTCGGCGGCGAGCAGGTCACGCGCCCGCAGGGCAAGCCAGAACTCCATGCGGTCGAAGCTGTTCGACAGGTCGCGCCCGCTGAGCTCCTCGACCTTGCGCATGCGGTAGCGGAGGGTGTGCCGGTGCACATACAGCTGCGCCGCGGCCGTCTCCCACCTCGCGTTGTACTCGAGGAATGCCTGGAGCGAGCGGATCAACTCGCCTCGGCTCTCACGGTCGTAGGCATCGAGCGGCGTCAGCAGCGAGTCCGCGAACGCGCGCAGGGCGTCCGGATCCGTCATCGACAGCAACAACCGGTAGGTGCCGAGGTTCTCGAACCCGGCGTGCGGCCAACCTTCGAGCCGACACACGCGGAGCGCGTACGTGGCCTCGCGGAGCGACCGACCGACCTCGTGGGCCGATACCGCCGACCCGGCTCCCGCGCGGACGGGAGCGCCGACTCGATCTCCGACCGAGGCGGAGAAGGTCGCGAGCGCAACCGGCGGGTCGGCGGGTACGAGCAGGCGGACGCCGCCCTCATGAGCGGAGATCAGGAAGCCGCCGCCGGAGCGGGCGCGGTCGTCGGTCGCGGCGTTCGCAAGACCCTCGGGCTCGGCTCCCTCCAGCGCGACCGCGACGACCCGAGCCGATCGATCGAACCCGAATCGCGCGAGGCCTCGTCGGGCGTCGGCGGCCGACAGCTCTCCCGTCGCCAGCTGATCGAAGAAGTCGCCCTGTAACTTGCGCTGCGCGTCGGCCACGGCGCGCGACGTCGCCAGCTCGATCGCGAACAGGCTGAGCGCGTGGCCGGCGACGATCCGGTCGAGCTGCGTCGGCTGCTCGGACTTCCCGACCGCCAGGAACGCCTCGATCCTGCCCTGTGCCCCCACCGGTTGCACCGAGATGTGGTGCCCGCGGTCGACGAGCGAGAGCGAGAACGACGTCCCCGAGGGGCGGGAGTCGCGCAGCTCCTCCCAGACGCGCCCCGCCCGCGTCGAGGCGGCGCGCGACGTCGCGGCCAGCGGGAGTCCGTGCAGGTCCATCAGCAGCGCCCATCCCCCGGTCACGTCCGCAAGCGAGCGGGCGAGGCCCTCGAGACCCGCGCCCTCCATCACCGCCCGCGTCAGCACGTGCTCGGCGTCGACGGCACGCTGCAGCGTGTCGTGCTGCTCGGCGACGATCCTGGTGAAGATCGCTTCGGTGATCGCGATGAACGGCACCGGATACGGCACCTCGAAGAGCGGGAAATCGATGGCCTCGGAGGCCGCGATCAGTGAACGAGGCGTCTTCCCGTGGCTGAACCCGACCCCGAACCCGAGGCCGGCGACACCGGCCGCGGCCAGCCGCTTCACGTAGGCGCGCTGCTTCGCGGCGGTCGGGCCGAGCCCCATGCCGGTCGTGAGGATCAGCTCCCCGCCCCTCAGCCACGGCGTCGGGTCGTCGAGCTCGCTCGCATGCACCCATCGGATCGGCCGGCCGGTGCTCGCCTCGCCCGCGAGCAGGCGCAGGGACAACCCGGGCACGCCGAGGACGTCCACCACCGTGACCGCCATCCCGCGATTGTACGAGTCGTCCATATCGGTGGGACTCCACCGCTCGATCGGGATCACCGCCTGGACGATCCGTACAAAGAAGAGGCCGTCCGTGGTCCCGCCGACTCCTGACAGCGAGCCTCGGGCGACGGAGACTGACGCGACATCCCGGTGTACCGCCGCGCGAGACGGCGACGTCGCACCTCCGGGCACCGGCCTGCACCCGAAACGAAGGAGTCGGCACATGGACATCCCTCAGGAGCGCAAGCTCGTCACCGAGATCCCGGGGCCGAAGTCGCGCGAGTGGCTCGAGCGACGCTCCAACGCGGTCCCGCAGGGTGTCGCCAACATCCATCCGATCGTCACCTCGCGCGCCTCGGGCGCCATCGTGGAGGACGCCGACGGCAATCGGCTGATCGACCTGGCCACGGGCATCTCCGTGCTCAACGTCGGGCACACGGCCCCCGAGGTCGTCGCCGCGATCAAGCGGCAGGCCGAGCTGGACACCCACAGCTGCTTCCACGTCACCGCCAACGAGCCCTATATCGAGCTGGCGGAGCGGTTGAACGACCTCGCCCCCGGCGACGTCGAGAGGAAGACGATGTTCGCGAACTCCGGCGCCGAGGCGGTCGAGAACGCCGTGAAGATCGCCCGCAGATCGACGGGGCGACAGGCCGTGGTCACGTTCGACCACGCGTTTCACGGGCGAACGCTGTTGGCGATGTCCCTCACGGCGAAGGTCATGCCGTACAAGCAGGGCTTCGGCCCGTTCGCGCCGGAGATCTACCGACTTCCGTTCGCCTACCCGTACCGCTGCCCGTGCGGCGGTGACTCGCCCGAGACGTGCGCGGCGGCGTGCCTCGCGTACGCGCGCGACGAGATCCACAAGCACATCGGCGAGGAGAACATCGCCGCCGTCATCGTCGAGCCGATCCAGGGCGAGGGAGGGTTCATCGTCCCCGCCCCCGGATTCGTCCGGGGGATCGCCGAGATCTGCGCCTCCGCCGGAATCGTGCTCATCGCCGACGAGATCCAGTCGGGAATGGGTCGCGCCGGCCGCTGGTACGCGATCGAGGACGAGGACGTCGTGCCCGACATCGTGACCACCGCGAAGTCGCTCGGCGGAGGCCTGCCGATCAGCGCCGTGACCGGCCGCGCCGAGATCATGGACGCGAGTCACGTCGGCGGGCTCGGCGGCACCTTCGGCGGGAACCCGGTCTCGGCCGCGGCGGCGCTCTCGGTGCTGGACAAGATCGAGCGGGAGGGGCTGCTCGCCGCCGCGGTCCGGGTCGGCGAGATCGTGATGTCACGGTTCCGGACGTTCGCCGAGTCCTACGCCGTCGTGGGCGACGTACGGGGCCGCGGCGCGATGTGCGCGATCGAGCTCGTGAGCGACCGTGCCACGAAGGAACCGCTCGGGGTCGATGCGACGAACGCCATCGCCCGCCGCTGCCTGGAGAACGGGGTGATCGTCCTGACCGCCGGGACGTACGGCAACGTACTCAGGTTGCTGCCCCCGCTCAACATCGACGAAGGACTTCTCGAGGACGGCCTGAACGTCCTGGACGAGGCGATCCGCGCCGCCGCCGTCTGACCCTCCGAGAGATCCCACCTCTCGCGGCGACGGGCCCGTGCCCGTTCGCGTTGCTACGGTCGGGGCATGAGCTCGCCACCCGACGACCCGACCGCCCGGCCGGCGCCGTCGCTCCTGCGACGGATCGCGCTCGACGTCAGGCCACTTCGCGTCTCACGCGACTTCCGGCTGCTGTGGTCTGGACTGTTCGTGTCGGAGCTCGGATATCAGTTCGCGCTCGTCGCGATCTTCGTGCAGGTCTACCGGCTGACCGGTTCGGCGGCCGCGGTGGGGCTCACCGGGTTGTTCTCGGTGGTCGCGCTGTTCGCCGGCGTGCTGCTGAGCGGCGCGGTGATCGATGCGTACGACCGCAGGAAGCTGCTGATGCTCGCGCAGGTCGGGTTCGCGATCGGGTCGGCGATGCTCCTGGCGGGGGCCCTCGCCGGCCGCCCCCCCATCGGGTTGATCTACGGCGCGGCCGCCCTGACGGCGGCGGTCTCGTCGATCGATAGCCCGACGCGTTCGGCGATGACCCCGCGCCTCGTCGGCCTTGACCTGCTGCCGTCCGCGATGGCGTTGAACCAGGTCGTGTGGAACGCCGTCGGCCTGCTGGGGCCCGCCGTCGGGGCGATCGTGATCGCCCGGTTCGGCCTGTCGTGGGCGTACGGCATCGACCTCGTGACGTACGGCGCGATGTTGCTCGCCGCGTACTTCGTGCAGCCGATGCCCCCCGTCCGCGACGGCGGGGATCACGACGCCACGGGCTGGAGCGCCGTGAAGCAGGGGTTCGCGTTCGTGCGCGACAGCCGGCTCCTGCAGTCGACGTTCGCGATCGACCTCATCGCGATGATCTTCGGCCTGCCGCGGGCACTGTTCGTCGTGTTGGCGGCCACGCAGTTCCGCCGCGGCACCGAGGTGGTCGGGTTGCTCTTCGCGGCGCCGGCGCTCGGGGCGCTCCTCGGCGCGCTGACCGGAGGCTGGGTGGCGCGCGTCCGCAGGCCCGGCGTCGCGGTAGCGTGGGCGGTGGCCGCGTGGGGGGCGTCGGTCGTGGCGTTCGGTCTGGTGGGCGCGCATCTCCCGGTCGCCCTCGGCCTCCTCGCGGTGGCCGGCGGAGCCGACGTGATCAGCGCGATCTTCCGCTCCACGATCCTGCAGCTCTCGGTGCCCGACGGCCTGCGCGGACGCCTCTCGGCCATCCACATCCTGGTCGTCACCGGCGGGCCGAGGCTCGGGGACCTCGAGGCCGGGCTCGTGGCCCAAGCCTTCTCCCCGACCGTCTCGGTCGTTTCGGGCGGATTGGTCTGCATCGTCGGGGCCGCGATCGTGGCGGCCGCCTACCCGCAGCTCCGCCGATATCGCGCCCCATCGGTGACGTGAGTAGGCTGCAGCCCGATGGCGAAGCTCGGTGATGCCGCGATCCGTGACGCGCTCGGCGCGGGCGATCTTCCCGGATGGACGTTCGAAGACGACGCGATCCACAAGGGGTTCGCGTTCGCGGGCTTCCGGTCGGCGATCGGCTTCATCGATCGCCTCGCGGACAAGGCCATCGAGGCGAAGCATCACCCCGACATCGAGAACCACTACAACCGCGTCATGGTGTCGATCACGACGCACGACGAGGGAGGCGTGACCGACGCGGACCTGGCGCTCGCGCGAGCCATCGAATCGGTGTCGGAACCGCCCGAGGCATGACCGGGCCGGATCCGGTCCGGCCCGTCGAGCTGCGGGTGCTGGAGGGGCCGAATCTCTACTTCACGCGGCCGGCGATCAAGCTCACGCTGGAGGTGCCGGGGTGGCTCGGGGCCACCGAGGCCCGCGTCGCCGCCGTCGGGGCACGGATGGGCGTGCCGGGCGCCGAGAAGCCCGGACGGCCGGGAAGCGGCCAGCGTCTTCGGGCCGTCGCGGGGATCGTGTCCCTGCTCACGCGCCGGCTGGCCGCGGCCGGGGGGATCCGTCGCCTCAGCGTGAGAGCCCGCCCCGACCCGGAGGCCGGACGGATCGTCGTCGCCTTCCCCTGGCGCCGGCGCGACGCGTCCGAGGCACTCGCCCGCGAGGTCGTGCTGGGCATGGCGGCGCTGCTCTCACGCTCTCCCGACCGGATCGCGGCCGATGCCGGACGACGCCTGCGCGCGACCGACCCGGGGCCCGAGCCCTCGGTCCCGGATCCCGGGATACCGGTCGTGCAGGTCACCGGCACGAACGGGAAAACAACGACGGTCCGCCTGCTCGCCCACCTCATCCGCTCCGCCGGCCTCGACGTTGCCTACTCGTCCACCGACGGCGTCTACCGTGGAGACTCCGAGCTCGTGGAGGGGGGCGACTACAGCGGGTTCGGAGGGGCCGCGATGGCTCTCGCCCAGGACCCCGACGTCGCCGTGCTCGAGACGGCACGGGGCGGCATCCTGCTGCGCGGGATCGGGGTGATGCACAACGACGTTGCCGTCGTTACGAACGTGAGCGCCGATCATCTCGGCCTCCAGGGGATCCACACGGTCGACCAGCTCGCCGAGGTGAAGTCGACGATCACGCGGATCACGCGACCTGGGGGCTGGGACGTGCTCAACGCCGACGACCCGCGCGTGCTGTCGATGCGCCGCCTCGCGACCGGGCGGCCGTGGCTGTTCTCCCTGGACCCCGAGCATCCGGCCTTGCGGGAGACGCTCGCGGACGGAGGGCGCGCCACGACGGTGCTCGACGGACGCCTCAGCTGGCTCGGTGATAACGACGCCCACCCGCTCCTGGCTACCGTCGATATCCCTGTCACGCTCGCCGGGATCTCCCGCATCAACCTCCAGAACGCCATGGCCGCCGCCTCGGCCGCGGTCGCGGTGGGCCTTCCCGATCGCGCGGTGGCGCGCGGCCTTCGGAGCTTCGTTCTGGATCCCGAGCGGAACCCGGGCCGAACGAACCTGTTTGCGCTCGACCGGCGCCTGGTCGTGATCGACTACGCCCACAACGAGGCGGGCATGATCGGCCTCACCGAAGTGCTCAACGCGTTGCGGCGCAAGGGGCGAGAGGTGTGGATCGCGATCTGCACCGCCGGGGACCGCACCGATGAGATCCTCCACGCCTTCGCGTTCCGGGCGGCGGTGGGCAGCGACCACCTCGCCGTCGCCGAGCTGCCTCGGTACCTGCGAGGGCGGCCGCGAGAGGAGATCCTCGAACGGCTCCGCGCCGGAGCGCGTGACGCGGGCGTCAAGGACGTCCCCGAGTTCGAGGACGAGCTGGGTGCGTTGCGCGCGATGCTCCAGGATTCGAAGCCGGGCGACGTCGTGGGCCTCACGGCCCTGGGGATGCGCGCAGAGGTCTTCGCCTGGCTCGACGGGGAGGGGGCCAGGCGGCTCGGACCGTCCGACGTGAAGCGCGTCGTGCGCGTCGTGCGCGCCGCCAAGAGCGCCTGAGCGCTCAGCCGGCGGCGCTGCACGTCAGGCAGAGCACGGACCAGGGGCGCGCCTGGAGCCTCTCCTCCGGGATCGGTGATCCGCAGCGATCACAGATACCGTACGTTCCGTCGTCGAGCTTGCCGATCGCCCGCTCGACGTCGCCGAGCATCGCGGCGATGTGCTTCGCGGTTCCCGTCTGGTTGATGCGTTCGACCGCCTCGGTCGTACCGTCGCCGATCCGCTTGCCGAACGAGACGGCGGTCATCGGGTCACGCGGCGTGGCCGTCAGCGCGGCCAACTCGCGCCGGAGGTCTCGACGCTTGCCCTCCAACTCCCGGCGGACGGCGGCGAGGTCCACGTCAGTGAGGGGCCAGATCGATGAGGTCGGGGTCGCCGCCGGCCCCTTGGGCCGTGCCCTCCTCGTGAGCCCCGAGGACGTCCGGGGCCGCGACGCCGCTGCGTTTCTCCAGCTCGCGATAGACGTCGGTTGCGTAGTCGACGCACAGCACGACGAGATCGCCGGGACGCGACCGGTCCAGCGCGCGGCGAGCGGCCTCCATCTCGTCCAGGACGATCTCCGCGCTGCCGGCCCGAGCGTGCCCAGTGGCGATCGCGCCCTCGACCCCCTCGAGGATGAGCCGCGCCGCGTCTCCCGGCGCGCGGCCCCGGGAGTTCCGATCTTCGCGGATGATCACGTCGTCGAAGTACCTGGCTGCGACCTGGCCCAACTCGCGCATGTCGTCGTCGCGCCGGTCGCCCGCCGTTGCGACGACGGCCACGCGGAGGTTCGCCGTCCACGTCGCCTCCCCGGGACGTTCGCCGGTCGGAGCGTCGGACGTGAGCCGCTCGACGAAATCTCCCAGCGTCTCGAGTCCTGCCGCGTTGTGTGCGTAGTCGATGATCACCTTCACCCCATCGAGCTCGAACACGTTCAGTCGTCCCGGCGCCTGGTAGATCGAGGTCGTGAAGGATCGCAAGCCCTGGCGGATGTCGTGCAGGTGCGCGCCGGCGGCGTGGGCGGCGGCCGCGGCAGCCATCGCGTTCTGCACCATCATGCGGGCCTTGCCCTCGAACGTTGCCGGCAACGTGTGGACCCACGCGATCGGCATCGTGCGGCGTCCCTCCCTGATGACCATCATCTCGCCGCGCGGCCCGCGCTCCAGCACGACCGCCTTGCGGCCACGCCGGATCCATCGCTCCACGAACTCGCTCCCCTCCTTCATCGAGAACAGGATCACGGTGCCGCTGCAGTGCCGGCGCATCTCCACCACGAGCGGATCGTCCGCGTTGAGCACGGCGTATCCGTTGCGGGGCACCGCCTCCACGGGAACCTGCTTGACGGCCGCGAGCTGCTCCAGCGTGTCGATCTCGCGGAGGCCGAGGTGGTCGCCGGTCACGTTCAGCACGACCGCCACGTCGTTGCGCCCGTAGCCGAGACCCTCGCGCAGGATCCCGCCTCGTGCGACCTCGAACACCGCCATGTCGATCCGCGGGTTCTGCAACACCATCTGGGCGCTGCGCGGGCCGCTCGCATCGGCGCGTCGCACGAGCCGCTCGTCGATGTAGATGCCGTCCGTCGTCGTGACGCCGACGTCGTGACCCATCCCGCGGAAGATGTGAGCGATCATCCGCGTCGTCGTGGTCTTGCCGTTCGAACCGGTCACCGCGATGATCGGGATCCGCGACGGCGTGCCGGGCGGAAAGAGCCCGTCGACGACATGCTTCGCGACGTATTGCGGCTCACCCTCCGTGGGATGCGTGTGCATGCGGAATCCCGGGGCGGCGTTCACCTCGACGATCGCACCGCCCGTCTCTCGGACCGGCTGCGAGATGTCGGGAGCCAAGAAATCGATGCCGGCGACATCGAGCCCCACGACGCTCGCGGCCTCCTCGGCGATCTCCACGTTGTCCTCGTGCGCGTCCCACGTGCGGTCGATCGAGATGCCGCCGGTCGACATGTTGCCGGTTGCGGCCATGAGCACGCGCTGACCCTCGGGCGGAACCCCGTCGAGCGTGAGCCCCTGCTTCTTCACGAGCTCCTCCGCCGCCTCGTCGATCCCGATCCTCGTCAGGACCTTCTCGTGCCCGATGCCGCGTCGCAGATCCTGGTTCTCGATCTCGACGAGCTCGCTGATCGTGTGCTTCCCGTCGCCGGTGACGTGGGCCGGCACGCGCTCGGCGATCGCAACCATCCGGCCGTCGACGACGAGCACGCGGTAGTCGTTGCCGGTCACGAACGACTCGACCACGACGCTGCCGTGACGCGACTCGCGGACCGCGCGCTTGAACCCCGTCCGCACGGCCCGTTCCGTCCTCAGCTCGAGTCCGACCCCCCGCCCATGGTTCCCGTCGAGGGGTTTCGTCACGACCGGGAAACCGATCTTCTTCGCGGCCGCGACGGCGTCGTCGTCGGTGCGGACCACCTCGCTACGAGGGACCGGGAGCCCGGCCGACGCCAGCAAGCGGTTCGTCATCTTCTTGTCTCCGGCGATGTCCACCGCGAGAGCGCTCGTCTTCGACGTCATCGTAGCCCGGATGCGCTGCTGGTACTTCCCCTGGCCGAGCTGGACCAGCGAGTGCTCGTCGAGGCGGATCCAGGGGATGTCACGGCCGACGGCCTCGTCGATGATCGCCTGCGTCGACGGCCCGAACTGCCGCCGCTCGGCGAGGCGGATCAGGGCCTCCAGCTCGTGGCGGAAGTCGAAGTCGGGCGCCGGCTCCACCAGGTGGTTCACGAGGCGGACGGCCAGCGTGCCCGCCGCCACGCCAACCTGCTCCTCGGCGTACCCGAAGATCACGTTGTACTGGCCGGCCGAACCGGCGCTTCGCGTCTTCCCTCTCGAGATGTGCGCTCCCGACTCGCGTTGGAGCTCGAGGGCGACGTGCTCGGCCACGTGACCGAGCCACGTGCCCTCCTCCAGGCGCTCGCGGAACCCGCCGCGCTTGCCGAGGGAGCACGAATGCTCCCCGACACCGGGAAGGAGATCCAGGAGGGACGCGGAGAATCCTGGGATCGTGTTCGAGGGCCAGTGCTCCAGGGATCCGAGGTCCACGAGCATCCGGACGCATGGCTCGTACGACCAGTAGTTCGGGCCGCGGAAGACCTGGGTCAGCAGGATCGTCAGATCGGGAGCGAGCTTCGGCTTCTTCGTGGCCGGCTCGCGCTTCGCGCGCTGCCGGTCCCCGCGTGTGGCGGTCCGGCCGCCCGTCATTCCGAGGCCTCCCGCTCCTGCGCGGGGGCGCTCGGGGCCGTCAGCAGATGCCGCCCGCGCAGGTCGAACCAGTAGCCGCCGGGCAGGGAGTGCAGGATCGCACCCGAGACCATGAGCGGACGATATCCCTTCCCCCGGTAGGCGTCGGTCTTGACGTTGGCGCCGTCCACGATCGTCACGGCGCCGCGACCGATCACCTCCAGCGAGCTTCGGTCGGCGTGCACGATGGCGCAGGTGTCCTCGTCGATCCCCACCCCCAGGAGCGAGGGCGATTGGGCTACGACGGCCAGCAGCCGTCCGATCCGCCAGCGCTGCTCGAAGTGCTGGTCGATGACGATCCCCTGGAGGATCCCCAGCCCGGCGGACAGGTGCACCATCCGATTCTTCGGGGTCGCCCCCGACCGCCCGTAGGCGACCATGTGCGATGCCATCGCACTGGCACCGGCGCTCGTACCGGCCACCACCGCTCCCCGATCGCGGGCGAGGAAGAGCGCGTCGGCGAGCTTCGTGCCGGCCACGACCTGGGTCAACCGCGATTGGTTCCCGCCCGTGATGAACACGCCGGTCGCGTTCCGGATCGCCTCGAGTCCCGCCGGATCATCGGCCTGTTCCCGCTCCTCGGGCCTCAGTCCGGCGACCTCGCCGATCCCGAGACCGAGGAAGAGCTCCCGATAGATGACGACGGCCTCGTCGCCCAATGACGACGCCGTCGACACGATGACCACGCGCCCGTCGATGCCTCCGGCCAGCGTCGCGAAACGCGCGAGGATGACCTTGTCGCGGAGCTTGTCCTCGGCTCCCCCGATCACCATCACGGGTCCCGCGGCCCCCAGGCCGGCGACGGGGTACACCGGGCGCTCGCGATCCGCCATCGAGGGCAGTCTACCGGCGGGTCCGAGTGGCAATCGTCGGTTTCTTGCGCCAGCATGCCGACATGGCTCGTTCAGCCGACCGCCTCGAGTGGGGGTTCCGGGCACGCCGTGCGGGCGCCGGATGATCCGGTTCGAGCTGCCGCTCCGGGGGGCGGGAGGAGAGCCGGTGGACCTGCAGCGCACCCTGAACTCGCACGGGTTCGCCGACCTCGCGCCCGCGAGGCTCGACGAGACGGCGGGAACCCTGGAGGTCACGCTCCGCCGGCGCGGCGGGAGCCCAGGCGCGTGCGGATCGGCCCTGGAGGGGACGGCATCGTCGCGATCGACGTCCTGGGATCCACAGCCCTCGGGATGCGCGCCGGCGCCGAATTCGTCGCAGGCGTGCGGCGCGTCCTGCGACTCGACCAGGACCTGTCGGGTTTCTATACGAAGGCGGCGGCCGACCCGGACCTCGCCTGGGCCACGGCCGGGGCGGGCCGGATGCTCGGCAGCCCCTCCGTCTTCGAGGACGTCGTGAAGACGATCTGCACGACGAACTGTTCGTGGGCGCTCACGACCAGGATGGTCACCGCCCTCGTGACCGAGCTCGGCGATCGCGCGATCGGCGGCGACGGCCCGCTCACGAACGCCTTCCCCACCGCGGACGCCATGGCCTCGAAGCCCGAGACCTTCTATCGCGAGGTGGTCCGCGCGGGCTATCGCGCTCCGTATTTCGCGGCGCTCGCCCGGTCGGTCGCCGGCGGAGAGGTCGACCTGGAGTCTCTCGCGACCGCGTCCCCGTCGGACCTGCCCGACGACGAGATGGAGCGGCGGCTCATCGCCCTCCCGGGCGTCGGTCCGTATGCCGCCGCGCACATCATGATGACCCTCGGCCGCAACTCCCGGCTGATCCTGGACTCGTGGACCCGGCCGACCTACGCGAAGCTCCTCGGCAAGCGATCCGTCTCCGACGCCGCGATCGTTCGACGGTTCCGGCGGTTCGAGGAGCACGCCGGACTCGCCTTCTGGCTCGTGGTCACGCGCGACTGGGTCGAGTGACCGCGCCCTCGCGGATCCCCGAACGGGTTGCCCCGCCGCGCGGACCGGGGCATACTGCCCCGGGCCTTCGGGTCCGCCTAGCGACCGATGAGCGATGAGATGACGGTGCCCTTATGTCTGCGCGCCGCAGGGCGATCCAGCGTCGCGCGAAGCGGCTGTTCGGCTACTGGCGCTCGGAGCAACGCACGCTCCGCCAGGGCCTGGTCGCACTCGCCCTCAGCACCGTCGCCGGGTTCGTCGCCGGCCTGACGCTGCAGGGCATCGGGGCCACGCTTCAGCAGCTTCCCGGCCTGCTCATCCTCGTCCCGGCCGCGGTCGGGATGCGCGGCACGATCTTCGGCGCGATCGGGGCTCGGCTCGGAACGACGAACGCGGCCGGGACGTTCGAGGTCAACCGCCGACGCGACGGCGTCCTCTATCAGAACGTCTACGTTGCGGTCGTCACGACCTTCTCGTCGTCCGTGTGGCTCGCCGTGCTCGCGAAGCTGACCGCGGCGGCGTTCGGCAGGCCGTCGATCTCGGTGTGGAGCCTGGTCACGATCTCGGTCGTCGGCGGCGCGCTCGGGTCGGTCTTCATCCTGCTCGTCACGATCGGGCTCTCGGTGCTGTCGCACCGGCGCGGGTGGGACCTCGACTCGGTGTCCACGCCCATGGTCACCGCGCTCGGCGACATGGCGACGCTTCCCACCCTGTTCCTCGCGACCTTCCTCGTCCGCGTGCCCGCCGTGAACGCGATCGTCTCCGCGATCTGCGTCCTCGGCGCGATCGAGGCAACCGTGCGGGCCTACACGGTGGACATCGCGGCGGTGCGCCGGGTCGTGCTCGAGATGACCGGCGTGATCCTGCTGACCCCGATCCTCGACATCTTCTCGGGGGCGTTGCAGGAGGCGCGGCTGCCCGAGTTGATCGCCGTTCCGGTGCTCCTGACGCTGATCCCCCCCTTCGTGTCTCAGGCCGGCGCGCTCGGAGGCATCTTCGCCTCCCGGATCTCGTCGAAGCTGCAGATCGGCGTCATCACCCCCCGAGGCCTTCCCGAGGTGCCGGCCCTGATCGACGCCTCGATCGTCTTCACGCTCGGCGTCGTGGTCTTCGCGCTCATCGGCTCGATCGCCGTCGCGCTCTCGTCGGCGACCGGCCATCTGCCCGCCGATCCGGCGCGGGTCGTCTGGGGGACCCTGCTGGCGGGCGCGATCGTGACGCCGATCACGATCGTCTCGAGCTACTACCTGGCGGTCGTCACGTACCGCTTCGGGCTCGATCCGGACAACCAGACCGTGCCGGTCATCACCAGCGTCATGGACCTGGCCGGGGTCGGTTGTGTGCTGTTCGTCATGACAGTATTGGGAGTGATCGGTCATGGATGACCAACCGAAGAACGTCAAAGAGCTCCTCGTCGAGCTGAAGGACGCCTCCGAGCTGATGGTGGACCTGGCGTACGCGGCCGTCTTCTTCAACGAGGAGAAGCTCGCCAGCGAGGTCGGCCGGCTGGAGGAGCGGATGAACGACCAGGTCCGGCGTCTGCGGATCATGGCGATGCTCGCGGCGCGCAGCCCCGAGGACGCCGAGGCCATGGCCGGGGTCCTGTGGATCGCCGACGCGATCGAGAACATCGGCGATGCCGCCTCCGACATCGCGCGGGTGGTCTCGGCGAGCCTGGGGATCCCCGACGTCCTGCGTCCCGACCTCCGGCATGCGGACGAGATGACGGCGCGCGTGAAGGTGCGCGAGCAGGCCCCCGCCGCCGGCCGGACCCTCCGGGAGCTGTCCCTTCCGACCGATACGGGGATGTGGGTGATGGCGATCCGCAGCGGGATCGATTGGGAATTCGATCCGGGGCCCGACGACGTGGTGTCGTCGGGCGACGTGTTGCTGGTCCGGGGACCGGAAGAGGGCGTGAACCTCGTGCGGGTGCTGGCCGGCGCGCCCGAGCTGCCCCCCGCGCCGCCCGATGACGCTCCGGCCCTCTCCGAGCTGGACCGCGCGGTCGACCTGCTGGTCGAGATGAAGGACCTCTCCGAGGCCACGGTGGGCCTGGCCTATTCCTCGCTCCTGTTCAACAACCGATCGCTGGCCGCCGAGGTGGGCGCGCTCGAGGCCCGCAGCGACACGCTGCTGGACGAGCTCCAGTCCTGGGTACTTCGCGCCGCCCCGGAGGCGCGCAATCCCGACGACCTGAGGGGCCTGTTGCGGCTGGGGAGCGCATCCGAATACGTGTGCGACGCCGCCCGCGACATGACCTGGTACGTCGAGCACGGCGAGCCGCTTCATCCCGTGGTGCAGATGGCCCTAGAGGAGACCGAGGAGACCAGCGCCGAGACCGTCGTCCAACCCGGGTCGCCGGCGGCGGGACGGACCCTGAAGGAGTTGCGGGTCGAGACGGAGACCGGCATGTTCGTGCTCGCGGTCCAGCGGGGATCCCGGTGGATCTATCGCCCTCGCTCCGCGTTCACGCTCCGTGAGGGTGACCGACTGATCTCCGTCGGTCCCGAGGACGGCGAGGAACTGCTGCTCGAGCTGTGCGGCGCTCCCGCGGCGGTCGAGGGCTGAAGGCATGGAAGCCTACGTGTACCTGCGCGTGAAACCGGGCTCCCTGGGCACGGTCCTCACCGGCCTCGCCGCCAGACAGGGGATCCGCAAGGCGACGGCGGTCGTGGGCGACTGGGACGTGCTGGCGCAGGTGGAGGGCGCCGACCTCGCCACGATCGCCTCGACGGTGATGTCGGAGGTCCACCTGATCGAGGGCGTGATCCGGACGCTCACGGCCCCGGTCGTGCCCCCCGACCGGGTCGGAATCGGCGGCTGGGGGGCGCCCCAGTCCCCCGGCATCGTCCGCGATGCGTGCTACGTGCACATCAAGGCGGAGGCCGGCGCGGCCGCGGGGCTCGCCGAGCGCCTCTCCGAGATCCCGGACGTTTCGGGCGTGGCCGTGCTGGGCGGGGAGTACGACCTGATCGTCTGCGTCGCCCAACCGTGGGAGGTCGCGAGCGGGATCATCCTGGAACGCGTCCACGGGCTTCCCGGGATCGTGGCCACGAACACGCTCATCTCGGTCACCTACGACGAGCCGGAGGAAGACCGGGACCAGTTCTCGACCTGGACCTGACGGGCCGATCTCACGCCCGAGCGATGGGCTCTCTGACACCCGCCGGCAGCGAGAACCGAACGCGCTCCTGCGTCAGGGTGACCTCCTCGACCTGATCGAAGCCCCGGGCCGCGAGCCAGGCGAGCATCCGGCGGACGAGCCATTCGGGCGCGGAGGCACCCGACGTGAGACCGACCGTGGAGACATCCTCGAGCCACCCCGGATCCACCGTCGTCTCGTCATCGACCAGGTGGGCCGTCGTGCCCAACTCCCGCGAGAGCTCGGCCAACCGGTTCGAGTTCGAGGAGTTTCGCGAGCCGATCACGAGCACGAGATCGGACCTGGGGGCGATCGCCCTCACGGCGTCCTGCCGGTTCTGCGTGGCGTAGCAGATGTCGTCGCGAGGCGGCCCCTGGATCGACGGGAATCGTTCCCGGAGGATCCGGATGATCTCCTCGGTCTCGTCGACGGAGAGCGTGGTCTGGGTGAGATACGAGAGGTTCTGCGGGTTCGGGATCCGAACGGTTCGTGCCTCGTCGGGGGACTGCACGAGGATCGTTCGATCCGGCGCCTGCCCGGTGGTGCCGACCACCTCCTCGTGGCCGGCATGGCCGATGAGGACGATCGTGCAGCCTGCGGCTGCGAACCTGCGGGCCTCGACGTGCACCTTCGTCACCAGAGGACACGTCGCATCGATCACATCGAGGCCGCGGCTCGCGGAGCGCTCGTACACCTCGGGCGCCACGCCGTGGGCGCTGAGCACCACCGCCGCGCCCTCGGGCACCTCGGTCTCCTCCTCGACGAAGATCGCTCCCTTCGCCTCGAGATCCCGAACGACGTGGAGGTTGTGGACGATCTGCTTGCGCACGAAGACGGGAGACCCGTGTTTGTCGAGCGCGCGCTCCACCGCCTCGACCGCGCGGTCGACCCCCGCGCAGTAACCGCGGGGAGAGGCCAGCAGAACGATGCCGCTCATGGCACCATCCTCGCAGACGCCGACCCGTGTGAGCCGCCTGCCCACGATCGTTGCGGCGCACGTGACCCGGGGTCACGGTCGTCTTGTCATGAGCGCCGGACGCTGACTAGGGTTGGCGGGCTTGCACCGGACCTTCGGTCCGTCCTTCCCCCCGCGGCACCGCGCGCTTCCCACCTTTCCAGGGCGGTTGGCGTGCGCGCGCGCGCAGGGGGCCGGGATCGAGGGCCGGTGACGAGCATCAGGTCACACGGAGACACCCGACATCAGGAGGTGATGCGAACACCCACGACCGACCGCGGGTCGGACCGGACCACCGGTGAACCGTTCACCGTCCGGTCGGCGCGAGCGCAGCGGCCAGCTGACGCCCACCGCGGGGGTGAACGAGCCCATGACCCAACCCTTACGGATGCGTCGCCGCGTCGTGGTGACGCTCGTCCTCGTCCTGACCATTTCGACCGCCCATGTCGCCGGCGCGGTGACACCGGCGGAGCGGCATCCGGGCCTCGGGGCCCCGTCGATCCTCACCCTTCCGTCCCATCGGGTCTGCCCGATCCCGTGGCGGCGAGGTCCCAACGAGGTCCGCCGCTTGATCGTCTGCGCGGCCAACCACTGGCGGGTCCCCGGCGGCGCGACGACCGCCGTCGCCATCGCATGGAGGGAGTCGCGCTTTTCTCCGCAGGCGTCCAACCCCAGCGGGGCGGAGGGCATCTATCAGCACCTGCGTCGGTACTGGCCCTCGCGGGCGGCCGCATTCGGGTTCCCGGGGCGCTCGGCCTTCGATGCCAGGGTCAACATCATCGTCACGATGAAGATGGTGCGCCGGCTCGGGAATTGGTCTCCGTGGGGCGCATGAGCTAGGGGCCGACTGGACCGCCCGGGCCGGGGAGCTCTTTGACGTTTCCCCGGACCTCGTCGAGCGAGGTCGCCACCGCGCTGGCCCCGGGTGCGTCCCGGTCCGAGACGATCCGCATCCCCGGGAATCGCTCCCGCACGAGTGCGACGAGCGCCTCGAACGGACCGAACGCCACGAGCACGTGGGGCCGCTCGACATCGATCAGGGCCAGCGCGTCGGTCTCGGTCGTCGCGCCCGGCGTGAGCTCCCACTCGGCGGAGACCGCGGCGGCCCGCAACGCCGCCAGGGAAGGACCGTCGGTCGCGAGGCAGAGCACCTTCAACGCCCGGCACATCCCATGATCCTCCCCGGGCGAGCGGCGCCCGATGCGAGAGGGTACCCGAGCCACCTCGCGTAGACTGCGCCGCGGCATGCCGCTCCCCGCCCACTTCCACGTCTTCTGGCGCGCGCTCGACGAGCTCCTCGCGCGCGTCCGGCCGGTCTGGTGGGGTGCCGTCGTGACCGATCCTCGGTTCCCGGCGATCTGGGACGCGAACTACGCCCGGGTGGACGCACCGGGCCCCGACCTTCACGCCATCGACGTGGAGATCGAGCTCGTTCCCGCGCTCGCGGAGGTCGGAGCCGACGTCATGCACGTCGTCTCGTTCGATCCGTCGAGCACCACCGACCTCCTCGCCGAGCTCTCGACGCGCGGGCATCGCATCGGATGGGATCTGTTGATGGACCTGGGTGGCGACCCGCCCACCGAAGATGGAACCAGGACCGAGGAGGTCGCGCTCGACGACGAGCTCTGGTCGCGGATCGCGGCGTCCCTCACGCTGTTCGGCGTGAGCTCCGAGGTGGCTCCACAGCTGGTGCGCCTCGAGCGGGAAGTCCTCGGCCCCGGCGGCAAGCGATGGTTCGGCGTCCGCGACGAGCGGAAGACCGTGGTCTCGATGGCGTCGCTGATCCTGCTGGAGGGTGTCGGCTACGTCGACCACGTCGTCACGTTCCCGGCGTGGCGGGGCCGAGGGCTCGCGAGCGCGATCACGGCGCGCATCTGCCGCGAGGCCAGGGATGCCGGCGCCGCCCACGTCTCCCTGCTGGCCGACCCGGATGCGACCGCGACCGTCGCGATGTACGAGCGACTCGGGTTCCGAGGGTCAGGGTCGCTGGCCTCCACCAGGGGCCCGGTCCCTCAGCCCGGCGACGTCTCCAGGTAGCGGGCCCGAACCACGGACCCGTCGGCCGCGCGTTCGAGCATCCAGACTGAGCCCTTCTTCCAGTCGCCGCCGTCAACGACCTCGGCGCCGCCGCTCTCCAGATGCTCCACTAGCAGCGGGATCAGGTCGCCGTGGCTGCACAGGACCGCGGGGGAACCCGCCGCGCGGT
Source organism: Actinomycetota bacterium (assembly GCA_030774235.1). Lineage (GTDB taxonomy): Bacteria > Actinomycetota > UBA4738 > UBA4738 > HRBIN12 > JALYLM01. The sequence continues at coordinate 20,844 of JALYLM010000190.1, read as the reverse complement.
CGAGCAGATCGAGCGCATCGCGCAGCGGCGCCCCCTCGGCGAGCGCCTCGTCGGTGATGAGGGCGAGCCCGCGGTCCAGGGCGAGCGGCCGAACCGTCTGGACGCATCGAACGTACGGGCTCGAGACGATCATCCCGACCTCGCGGTCGCGGAAGGCACCGACGAGCTGCTCGGCCTGACGCCGGCCCTTCTTCGTCAAGGGGCGGAGCCGATCGTCTTCCGTCCACTTCGCACGGTCGCCGGCCCTCGCGTGACGAACGAGGTAGGCGGGATGGCCCGGCGGCGACCCCTCGCGCACTCGGCGTAACAGCTCCCGATCGTGGTCGTACGTGAGCAGGGCTTCGGCGTCGCCGAACGCAAGCCAGCGGACCTGGTCGACCTCCGCGGTGGGTGCGAATGCCCCGCCGAGCGGCGTCATGATCCAGTAGCGGACGACCTTCGGTCGCCCGAGCGCATCCGTGTAGCTGATGGACGTCACCTCGGGCCCAAGCTCGCATCGCAGGCCCGTCTCCTCCTCGACTTCTCGGATCGCGGCCGCCTCGTCGGTCTCGCCCGCGTGCGCCTTGCCTTTGGGGAGCGACCAGTCGTCGTAGCGCGGTCGATGCACCACGCCGATCCGCGCGACACCGGGCTCGACACGACGGAGCACGACGCCGCCGCCGGCGCGAACGACGCCCTCCAACACGCGTGGCGCATCTCTCCTCACCGCCAGAACCTCGATTTCCGGCGGTCCAGCCTCTTCCACGTGCGTCGCCAGCTCGCCCGCTTCGTCCGGGCGATCCCGTGCTCCTTCGCGCTCATCAGCCCAGCCGCGAACGCCACGGCGGGGCTGGACCCGATCGCCGCGGACCGGAGCCACGCGGCCGCGACGACGGCGTCATGCTGCTCTCCCAGGACGTCCTGCAGGTCCGCCGCAGCTTCTGCGAACCGCCCCGCTCGCCGTCCGAACGCCGGAGCGAGCGCGTCGGCGGCGTATCGCGCGCGCTTCGCCAGGATGCGTGCCCGGTGAAGCTCTGCGTCTGCCGACCGCGGTCCGAGCTTGCCGCACCGACGCTTCAGCCGCCGCCAAGGTCGGTCCATCAACCGGCGCAGCGACGTGGCCGGATCCTGCGCGAGGCCGGGCACGATCATGGGGGACACCCCGGCGGCGACCACGTCGTCGAGCAGCTTCACGTATCGATTCGACGACATCGATGCGCGCAGGGCGGTCACGGACGCGTCGCGTTGTCGAGCCAGCTTGTCGAGGACGCGGGCGGCCGCGGCGCGATCCGCACCGGGAAGGTCGCCTGCGGCTTCCCTCAGGCCATCCAGCATCACGTCGGCGTCGCGGACGGCCCCGAGCTCCGTGCCGAGCCAACCCAGCTCCCCCCGCAATGGCTCAACCCAGACCTGATCCAGCACCGGGCGGAACGTCCGCAGGTCCGAGCGAAGGCGCCGCGTGGCGACGCGCATCTTGTGCACGGCCTCGGGGTCGTCGCCGATCCGCACGCCGGCATCATTGCGGAGCAGGTCGACGGCCGGGAGGCTCAGCGCCACACGGACGAGATCCTCGACCGTGAGTGCGGCGGGTGGTCGGGGGGGTTCGGTGACCAGCTCGGGCGGCAGCTCGGCCCGCGTGCCGAGTGCGCGGACGTACTTCGGTGTGAACGCCGGCTCGCCGGCACCCGCGGCGCGCAGCCGCTCGAGGACGGCCTCGAGCAACTCGTCCGGGGCGTCGGGCGCGAGCTCGATCTCGATCTCACGAAACCGGGAGGCGACCCGGCGGCCGTTCAAGACCGAGACCTCGTCGTCGACGACCTCACCGGCCGCACGCCCCTCCGCGGTGCAGAGGCCGATCCTGGCGCGCACGGTCCGCAACCGCACGGATGGAACGAGCTCGGACGTCCGAACGTAGGCTCGTAGGAGATCGGCGGCCGCGTCCGGGGGTTCGTCCGACGACCCGTCGAACCGAAACTCGCCGCGGACGAGGGCGTCCCCTCGTCGCGTGGACGGAAGCTTGACCGTCCATCCCTCGGCGTCGCGCCACCTGAGGCTGCATCCCCAGCGCGCGAGCCGGAGATCTTCGGTGTCGAGATACGTGGTCTGCAGCGTGCGGATCGAAACCGGCGTGACGCGTACCCCGTCGACCAGCGCGCCGAGATCCGGCAGCCGATACGACGATCCCACGATCAGCTTCGCCTCGCGCTCCTCGTTCATCTGTCGCTTCGAGGGCGCTCGGCGGCCAGGGCCATCAAGCGCTCGTGCGTGTTCAGGCCCTGACGCGTCGGCACCTTCACCCAGGTTCCGTCGCCGTCGAGCTCCCAGGCCAGGGTGTCGTCGGACAGGTTCACGTCGAAGATCTCGTCCAGCCTCGCCCGCAGCCGATCGTCGAGGACCGGAACGAGCGCCTCCACCCTCCGGTCGAGATTTCGAGGCATGAGGTCCGCGGACCCGAGGTAGTAGTCGAAACCCCGCTCGCGGCTGCCGAAGCGGAAGATCCGGGAGTGCTCGAGGAACCGCCCGACGATGGAACGGACGCGGATATTGTCGGAGAGGCCGGGAACGCCCGGCCGAAGGCAGCAGATCCCTCGCACGATCAGGTCGATCGCGGCCCCCGCCTGGGAGGCCTGGTAGAGAGCGTCGATCATGTCCGGGTCGACGAGGCTGTTCATCTTCAACGTGATGGCTCCGTCGGTCGCCTGAGCCTCCCGAAGGATCAGCTCGGTGAGCCGCTGACGAAGCGTGACCGGGGCGACCAGCAGCTTGCGGTACTCGCGCTGGCGGCTGTAGCCGGTCAGCAGGTTGAACAGGTCGGTGAGATCGGCGCCGATGTTCGGGTCCGCCGTCAGCAGGCCCAAGTCCTCGTAGAGGCGAGCGGTGGACGGGTTGTAGTTGCCGGTGCCGATGTGCGCGTAGCGCCGGATCCCGCTGCTCTCGCGGCGGACGACGAGACACGTCTTCGCGTGGGTCTTCAGCCCGACGACCCCGTAGACGACGTGCACGCCGGCCTGCTCGAGCGCTCGCGCCCACGTGATGTTCGCCCGTTCGTCGAATCGCGCCTTCAGCTCGACCAGCGCGACGACCTGCTTGCCGGAGTCGGCGGCGCGGATGAGGGCGCGGATGATCGGGCTTTCGACCGAGGTCCGGTACAGGGTCTGCTTGATCGCGAGGACCGATGGATCTCGGGCCGCCTGTTCGACGAACATCTCGACCGAGGTCGAGAACGAGTCGTACGGGTGGTGGACGAGGATGTCGGCCGCACCCAAGGTCTCGAACATGTCTGGGGGCTCATCGATCCCGGCCAGCCGGTGCTGGGTGATCGGGGTCCACGGCTCGGCCTTCAGATCAGGTCGGTCCAGCGCGACCAATTGCCAGAGGGCGCCGAGGTCGAGCAGCCCGGGAACGACGAAGACGTCACGGTCCTCCAGCTCCAGCTCCCGCATCAGGAGGGTCCGGACCTCGGAGGTCATCTCGGCGTCGATCTCGAGCCGCACGGGGAACGCGCCGCGGCGCCGCCGGTTCAACACGTCCTCGATCGCGGCGAGCAGGTCCTCGGCCTCGTCCTCCTCGACCTCCACGTCGGCATCGCGCGTGACGCGAAACACGTGGTGCTTCGCGATCTCCATCCCGGGGAACAACACATCCAGGTGGGCCGCGATCACCTGCTCGACCGGGACGAACCGATCGCCGTCCGGAAGCGGAGTGAATCGTGCCAACAGCGGCGGCACCTTCACGCGCGCGAACCGGCGCTCCCCGGTCATGGGATCGCGAACGATCGCGGCCAGGTTCAGCGACAGGCTCGAGATGTACGGGAACGGATGCGCCGGGTCGACCGACAGGGGCGTCAGCACCGGGAAGATCCGCTCGTGGAAGTTCCGGGAGAGCTCGTCGCGATCCTCGGTGCTCAGATCGTCCCAGCCGACGATCCGGATCCCGGACTTGTCGAGCAACGGGACGATCTCGTCGCCGAACAGCCGCGAGCTGCGATCGGCGTGGTCACGAACGCGCTCGACGATCGCGTTCACCTGCTCTGCCGGTGTCATGCCCTCGGGCGTGGACGGACCGACGCCGGCCCGCAGTTGCTCGAGCAGGCCGGAGACCCGCACCTGGAAGAACTCGTCGAGGCCCTGACTGAAGATCGCCAGGAACCGCACTCGCTCCAGCAGGGCCAGCTCCGGATCTTCGGCCAGCGCCAGCACCCGCGCGTTGAAGTCCAACCAGGAAAGCTCCCGGTTCAGGTAGCGCGCGGCGCCGGGGAAGGGATCGTCAAGCATGGTCGTCCGGGCATCTTATCGGCGGCTGCGCGGGTCAGTCGACGAACTTGTAGCCGAGCCCTCGAACGGTCACGAGATGCGCGGGTTCGTGGGGGTCGGCCTCGATCTTCTGGCGGATCCGCTTCACGTGCACGTCCAGCGTCTTCGTGTCGCCCACGTAGTCGGCGCCCCAGACCTCCTCGATCAGGTGCAGGCGCGTGAGGAGACGCCCACGGCGCCGCAGGAAGACCTCGAGCAACTCGAACTCCTTCGGCGGGAGCGAAACGATCTCGCCGTTCACCAGCACCTCGTGGCGCTCGACATCCATCTCGACCGGGCCGCCCCGCAACGGCTCGTCGGCCACCCGCTCGCCGCCCCGCATGTTCGCGCGCCGAAGATGGGCCCGCACACGAGAGACGAGCTCGCGCACCGAGAAGGGTTTCGTGACGTAGTCGTCGGCACCGAGTTCCAATCCGGTCACCTTGTCGGCTTCCGAGTCTTTCGCCGTCACGACGATGATCGGGACGTCGGACTCGGCCCGGATCGAGCGACAGACGTCGAGACCGGAGAGCTCCGGAAGCATCAGATCCAAGATCACCAGGGCGGGAGGGTCGGAGCGGAACCGGTCGAGCGCGCGTCGCCCGTCGATGGCGACGTCCACCTTGAACCCCTCGCGCTCCAGGTTGTACCGCACGGAGTCCGCGAGGGATGCTTCGTCTTCGACGATCAGGATCCTCTGCGCCGGCTCCCCCCTCGCCCCGACCGAGGCTTCCGGGTTCATTCGATGTTCACCGGGTGCGAGGCGTCCGTGAATTCCTGGAAGTCGCCCGTCAGGAGGAACCGGACCTGCTCCGCGATGTCGACGGTGTTGTCCCCGACACGTTCGAGGGCTCGGGCCGCCATGTTCATGTGCATCCCCCAGTCGAGCCTCCGGGCGTCGTCGGCCAGCTTGAGCGCCTCCAGATGGGTCGCGCGGTTCAACCTGTCGACCGGGTCGTCCATCTCGGGTACCTTCATCACGAGCTCGAGGTCCCGCCGAGCGAACCCCTCCAGGGCGGTACGCAGCATCGAGATCACGATCGTTCCCATCTCGTCGATCTGCTGGCGCATGGGCTCGCTTCCGGGCTCGTCCTTCGTCGCCAGGAAGAGCTTCGCGACATTCACGGCCTGATCCCCGATCCGCTCGAGGTGCAGGTTGCTGTGAAGGATCGCGGACACCAGCCGCAGATCGGCGGCCACGGGCGACTGCAGCGCCAACAGCTGCAGGGTCGCGGCGTCGATCTTCAGGTACAGATCGTCGACCTCGTCATCGCCCTCGATCACGGCCTCCGCGATCGTCGCGTCCTGTTGCACGATCGCCTCGACCGCGCGCTGGACCATCGAGCCCGCGAGCTCGCCCATGGCGAGCAGCTCGAGCTCGAGCGCACCGAGTTCCTCGTGGAAGTGCTTCCTCGTCTCCTGCATCAGCCGAACCGCCCCGTCACGTAGTCTTCCGTCCTGCGATCTTCCGGATTCGTGAACACCTTCTCGGTGGGAGCGAACTCCACCACCTCGCCGTAGAGCATGAAGAGCGTCCAGTCGGACACCCGGGACGCCTGCTGCATGTTGTGGGTCACGATCACGACGGTGTACTGCTCCTTCAGCTCGGACACGAGCTCCTCGATCCTCAGGGTCGACGTCGGGTCCAGGGCCGACGCCGGCTCGTCCATCAGCAGCACCTCGGGCTCGACGGCGAGGGCCCGAGCGATGCACAGCCGCTGCTGCTGCCCGCCCGACAGTCGTCCTCCGGGTTCCTTCAGCCGGTCCTTCACCTCGTCCCAGAGCCCGGCGGAGCGGAGCGCGGTCTCGGCCCGCTCGTTCAACTCGGCTCTCGGCGTGCGGCCCGCCAGTCGGACGCCCGCGATCGCGTTGTCGAAGATGCTCATCGTCGGGAATGGATTCGGCCGCTGGAAGACCATCCCGATCCGGCGCCGGACCTCCGCCGTGTCGATCCCGTCGTCGTACACGTTCTGGCCGTCGAACAACACCTTGCCCTCGGCCCGGGCCCCCGGGACCTCCTCGTGAAGGCGGTTCATGCATCGGATCAACGTGGACTTCCCGCACCCCGACGGGCCGATGATCGCCGTGACCATCCGCGGCTCGGCGATCATGCTCACGCCCTTGAGCACGTGCTTGTCCCCGAACCACGCGTTCAGGTCGGCGACCTCGATCCGCCTCAAGCACGCCTCCGTAGCTGACGGTGGGAGAGGATCCGTGCGGAGATCGACAGCGCGAGCACCACGACGAGCAGTGTAATCGCGCCGCCCCACGCGATGGCGTGGAATCCCTCGACCGGCGTGCGCGCGTAGTTGAAGATCCGCAACGGGACCGCGTCCGTCGGCTTCATCGGATCCACGTTGATGAAGTCGTTGCCCAGAGCCGTCAGCAGGATCGGGGCGGTCTCGCCGAGCCCGCGGGCAACCGCGAGCATCACCGCCGTCAGGATCCCCGCGCCGGCGGTCGGCAGCACGACCCGCAGGATGGTCTTCCACCGCGGAAGCCCGAGGGCGAGGGCCGCCTCGCGGAGATCGTCCGGCACGAGCCTGAGGATCTCCTCCGTCGCCCTCGCGATGATCGGCCACATCAGGAACGTGAGCGCAAGAGCCCCGGCGAACGCCGAGAACGAATGCATGGCGGTGACGACCAGCGCCCAGACGAACGCCCCGGCGATGATCGACGGCGTGGACAATAGGACCTCGGCCACGAACCGGATCGCGCCGCCCAGCCGGCCCCTCCCGTACTCCGACAGGTAGATCGCCGTCAACAGCCCCAGGGGAACGGCGAACAGCGTCGCCATCCCCACGATCAGCCCCGAGCCCACGAAGGCCTGGACGATGCCCCCGGCGGTCGGGTTCAGCGACCCCGCCGGCTCCTTCGTGAAGAAGTTCACCGAGAGGGCGCTCCACCCACGGATGACGACGTAGCCGACGATCAGCGCCAGGGGGATCATCGCGAGGAGGGCGCTCGCGGTCATGAACGCATCGAAGAGCCGGTCCTTCGTCCGCCGGGCCCCGCTCACTCGGCCGGAGAGCGACAGGGAGCCCGAGGGGTCTCGTACGGTCGCGGCGCTCACAGCCTCACCCCGACCGTCCGAGCGGTTCGCCCAACCAGGAGGCGCGAGATCGCGGCCAGCGCGAACGTCAGGGCGACGAGCACGAGTGCGAGCCCCAGCAGGGCGGAACGGTGGAGGCCGGTGCTCGTCGCCTCCCGGAAGCTGCTGGCGATCCACGACGGGATCGTGGCGCCGGCCCCGAGCAGCGATCCGTGGATGATCGGGGTGTTCCCGACGACCATCGAGACGGCGATCGTCTCGCCGAGCGCCCGGCCCAGCCCGATCATCGAGGCGCCGACGATGCCGCTGCGCGCCGAGGGGAGAACCGCGAGCCGGATCGTCTCGTAGCGCGTCGCTCCTATCGCCTTCGCCGCCTCGCGCAGATCGCGGGGGATGGTCGCGATCACCTCGCGGCTGAGGGCGGTGATGATGGGAAGCACCATGATCGACAGGATCACGCCCGCCGTGAACATGTCGGGCCCGTTCGGGTTGCCGTGGAACAGCGACCCGATGACCGGAACCCTGCCCACCGTCGACCTCAGGAACGGCTCGACGTCGCGGTCCAGGAACGGCCGCAGCACGAACAGACCCCACAGGCCGTACACGATGCTGGGGATCGCCGCGAGCACGTCGACGAAGGACGCCAACGGGTTGCGGATCCAACCGGAGCGCACCTCGTTCATCAGCAGGGCGAGCCCGACGGACACGGGCACGGCGATCACGATCGCGATCGCGGACGTCACGAGGGTGCCGTAGATCAGCGGGAGGGCGCCGAACGCCTCCCGGCCGGTGACGGGCCGCCACATCTGCCCCGTGATGAAGCCGAGCCCGAATCGAGACCAGACGCGCGCGCTGCCGGAAACGAGGACGGCGATCAGCCCGAGGATCAGCCCGATCAGGCAGATCCCGACGACGAGCGTCGTCGATCGGAAGACCCGCTCCATCGCGCGGGAGCGCCGCCGAAACGGCGGCGCTCCCAGGTCCGGCGGGGTCGTCGGCTCGCTCACCTCGGGTCTACGTGACGGTCGAGGACGGCGAGATCGGTGTCCCGTTGCCGGCGACCTGCTTCAGCAGGTCGAGGGCCTGTTGCTGGACGGTGCTCGGCAGCGGCGAGTAGTTCAGCTGCTTCACCTCGTCCTGTCCCTTCGTGAGCGCCCAGTACACCAAGTCCACGAGCGTCTGCCCCTTCGCCGGATCCGTCTGGTCCTTGTACACCAGCAGGTACGTGGTCGTCGAGATCGGGTAGGCGCCGCTGGTGGACGAGTTCAGGATGCTGGTGTCGGGCGAGATCGGGAACTTCAGGTCGCCGCCGGCCTTGCTGATCGATTCGACGGACGGCTCGACGTACGTTCCGTCCTCGCGCTTGATCGAGGCGGAGCCGAACTTGCTCTTCACGGCGAAGTCGAACGAGAGGTACCCGATCGAGTCCGGCGTCTGCTGCATCCCGGCCGCGACGCCGTCGTTGCCGTCGCCACCGACGCCCACGGGCCATTGGACCGCCTTGTCGGCGCCGACCTGGCTCTCCCAATCCGAGCTTTGAGACGACAGCCACGAGGTGAAGACCTTCGTGGTGCCCGACTCGTCCGAGCGGTGCACGACCGAGATGTCGCTGCCCGGCAGCGTCACGCCGGCGTTCTGGCCGGCGATCGCCGGGTCGTTCCATTTCGTGATCGACCCAAGGAAGATCTTCGCCACAGTCGGCCCGTCGAGCTTCAGACCCGACTTCAGCCCGCTGACGTTGTACGCGACCGCGACGCCGCCGATCACGGTCGGAATCTGAACGGCCTCACCGGGCAGCGCCGCCACCTCCTCGGTCTGCAGTGGCGCGTCCGAGGCACCGAAGTCGACGGTGCGCGCGGTGAACTGCTGGACGCCGCCCCCCGAGCCGATCGGCTGATAGTTGATCTTCGTGCCCGTGAGGGTCTGGAAGTCCTTGAACCACTGCTCGTAGATGGGATCCGGGAACGTCGCCCCTGCGCCCGTCAGCCCCGCCCCACTGTTTCCGCCGCTGCTGTTGGCCGCCGAGCCGTTGTCGTTCTTGCTGCAGGCTGCCGCGAACATCGTCAACGCGAGCACTCCCGCGCCGACAGCGAGCACGCCGCTCCGCTTCCGCATGCTTCCCTCCCCGAGTGATTGGACGAGCCGTCGAAGGGATGCTTGCAAGTGGGCGTGGCCGTCGCGTGGCGTGAAGATGAACGAGCGATGAACGACCGGAGCAACGTGAACGCTTCACGAACGGCCAGGTCGGAAAGGTGATGCGGCCCGGATGAAGCCTCGCGGGCGGCTCGGTGAACGCCGGGTGAACCCGATCCGGGCCCCTCTAGACTTCGAGCCATGAAGGCTGCGCTGGTGGTGATCGTGCCTGCCGCGATCGCGGCGATCGCCTCCGCGTGGCTCGTTCGCCGGTCCCTGTCGGCGCGGCTCCACGACGAGTCGGCCAGGGTCGGTCGCGCCGAGGACGCCCTGCGGCTCCAACAACGCAGCACCGAGGAGGATCGAGCCGTTCAGGACCTGATCCTTTCCTCGATGGAGGAGGGCGTCCTCCTCTTCGACGGCGCCGGCCGCACCGTCTTCGCGAACGCGCCGCTCTCCCGCCACCTCGGGGCGGCTCCGACCGAGCTCCGCGCCCTCCTGCCGATCGAGCTCCAGAAGGCCGTGCGCCGGACCGCGCGATCCGGCACCCCCTCGCGCCTCGTCACCGAGGTCGGCGCCCCGACGCGATGGGTTCGAGCCTCGTGCACGCCGATGGGCGACGACGGATCCGTCCTCGTGGTCGTTCGCGACGTCACGGAGGCTCGACGTGTCGACGCGATCCGCCGTGACTTCGTCGCCAACGCCTCCCACGAGCTGAAGACGCCCGCCGCGTCGATCCAGGCGGCGTCCGAGACCCTCCTGCACGCGGCGACCGAGGATCCGGCCGCGGTGCCGCGGTTCGCGATCCAGCTCGATCGGGAGGCACGCCGGCTGTCGCGGATCGTCGCCGACCTGCTGGACCTCTCTCGGCTGGAGGCCGGGAGCGAGCTCGTGGACGGCGTTCGTCTCGACGCGATCCTCCGGGAGGAGGCTCAGCGTCTCCTGGAGCGATCGCGCGTGGCCGGCGTCGCGCTCGCGATCGAGACGAACGAGCCCCCCGCCGTGAATGGCTCGCCTCGAGACCTTTCCCTACTGGTTCGCAACCTGCTCGACAACGCCGTCAACTACACGAAACCCGGAGGCCGCGTCACGGCGTCGGTGACCCACGACGACGGCGGCGTCGAGCTGCGGGTCGCCGACACCGGGATCGGCATCCCATCTCGTGACCTTCCCAGGATCTTCGAGCGCTTCTACCGGGTCGATCGCGCGCGCTCGCGCGAGACCGGAGGAACGGGACTCGGCCTGGCGATCGTGAAGCACGTCGCCGAGAACCACGGCGGAGTCGTGCGCGTGGCCAGTGAGCTCGGTCGCGGGACGACGTTCGTCGTCGTGCTCCCTCGCGGCGACCGCCCTGCCTGAGGATCGCGCGGCTGCCTCTCGGACGGCGCGTATGCTCCCCGTCCGGATGACGACGATCTTCCTGATACGCCACGGGTTGACCGCCGCCACCGGCTCGAGGCTGTACGGCCGGGCGGAGGGGTTCCACCTCGACGAGCGGGGGCGCGCCCAGGCGGACCAGCTCGCCGCTCGGTTCGCCTCGGTGCGGCTGACCGCCATCTACTCGAGCCCCCTGGAGCGGTGCCTCGAGACGGTCGAGCCGCTCGCGGCGGCTCAGCGCCTGTCCGTGGTGCGCAGGCCCGAGCTGATCGAGATGGATGCGGGAGCGTGGACCGGGCGGACGCTCGCGTCGCTGCGCCGGACGAGGCTCTGGCGAGAAGTGGTGCGGTCGCCGTCGACGTTCCGTTTCCCGGGCGGCGAGTCATTCGCCGAGGCACGGACTCGGGTGCTGGGCGAGGTGGAACGCATCGCCCGACGGCACCGTCGGGGGCGCATCGCCATCGCCACACACGGCGACATCGTGCGGATGCTGCTCGCGGACATGACCGGGACGCCACTGGATTCCTTCCAGCGCATCGTGATCGACCCCGCATCCGTTTCGGTCGTCCACATCGGCGGCGACGATCCGCGCGTGTTCCTCGTCAACGACACCGGCGGAGGGCTCGAGCGCTTCGGTCCGTCGGGTTCGGCAGCGCCGTGGGAAGCCGCGACACGCACACCACGCCTCCCGCGGCGAGGACCGCCCACTCGTCGGCGGGACCATCCGAACCTGCGAGGATAGCCGCATGGACCTCGGCCCCGTCGATCGGATCACCACGGATGCGATCGGCGAGCCCGGGCTTCGCACCTTTTACATCCAGGCGCGCAGCGGGCCCGAGCTCGTGACGATCGTTGTCGAGAAGCAACAGGTGGATCTGCTCGCCGCCTCGATCCTGGAGCTCATGGCGAACCTCGACCTGGAGACCGGAACCGGCCCCGCCGAAGAGGAGCTGGACCTCGAGCAGCCGTTCGAGCCGAGGTGGCGCGCGGGCAAGCTCTCGATCGGCTACGACGAAGGCCGCGACCTGTTCGTCCTGGAAGCCGAGGAGTTCCGACCCGAGCCCGAGGACGTGGAAGAGGCCGAGAACGATGCGAGGTCGCTGGTGGAGGGGGAGCCGGACAGCGTGCGGATGTGGGCTACACGAGAGCAGATGTTCGCGCTCTCTCGCCACGGAGCGGCCGTCTCCGAACGGGGTCGACCCACGTGCCAGTTCTGCGGTAACCCCATGGATCCGGAGGGGCACGCGTGTCCCGCGATGAACGGGCACTCGAGGCGGGACTGACCGATCCCGCGATCCCGCCGGCGCTCGCGACCGGCACGCTCGAGATCGTCGGGCTCATGCCGCACTCGTCGAACTACACCTTCTTGGCACGGGCCAGCGACGGCGGAACCGACGACACGGGGATCCTGGCGATCTACAAGCCCCGGGGAGGGGAGACGCCGCTGTGGGACTTCCCCGAGGGGACGCTCTGCCGACGGGAGGTGGCCGCGTACGTCCTCGCTCGCGCCCTGGGTTGGCCGAACGTCCCTCCCACCGTGCTCCGCGACGGCCCGGAGGGGATCGGATCGGTCCAGCTCTTCGTCGACGTGGACCCGCAGCACCACTACTTCACGTTGGAACGAAGCCACGCCGACGAGTTTCGGAAGGTCGCGCTCTTCGACCATGTGGCGAACAACGCCGACCGCAAGGCCGGCCACTGCCTGCTGGGGAGCGACGGTCGGATCTGGGTGATCGACCACGGCGTCTGCTTCAGCGAAGAGCCGAAGCTCCGAACCGTGATCTGGGAGTTCGTCGGCGAGCCCATCCCCGCTCCCCTGCTCGACGACCTCCGCCGGCTGGTCGCGGCGCTCGACACCGGCGGCGCGGTGCCCGACGCTCTTCGTTCGCTGCTCGAACCTCAGGAGCTTGCGGCCGTGCGCTCCCGCGCGGATGCGCTGCTGTCGGCCGGATGCTTCCCGGAGCCCGGGCCCGGTCGCCCCTATCCGTGGCCACCGATCTGACGGTGCGGAGTCCTCGGTCCGCGACGGTCGACACCCCGATCGGCCCGTTCTCCGTCGTGACGACCGACCGCGGCGTCGTGGCGACCCTCTTCGACGACGGGGACGCTGCCGCGGAGCTCGAGCGGCTCGAACACAGGCTGGGAGCGGGAGTCCGTGACGCCCCGCGAGAGCTCGTCGGTCTTCGGCGCGAAGTGGATGCCTACTTCGCGGGGAGAGGACGCACGTTCGCGACGCCCGTCGACCTCCGGCTCGCCGGCCAGGGATTCGAACGCTGGGTGCTCGAGGTCACGACGCGCATCCCGTTCGGCGAGCTGTGGACCTATGGCGACGTGGCGGAGGCCGCCGGCAGTTCGCGTGCGGGGCGCGCCGCCGGCAACGCTCTCGGCCGCTGTCCGATCGAGCTGTTCGTGCCGTGCCATCGAGTCGTGCACGCCGACGGCTCGATCGGGGGCTACGGTCGTCACGAGGAACGCAAACGCTGGCTGCTGCGCCACGAGGGCCACCCCTAGCTCCCGCCGAACGAGACCGGGACGTTCCGGGCCCGGCGAGAGAAGATGGGCGCATGTCCTCCCACCGCGTCACGACCCCTGCCGCCCTCGTCGCTGTGATCGCCCTCGTCGGGGTCGCCTGCAGCAGCTCCGGCGCGGCCCAGCCCCCGACGGGAGGCAACGGCAACACGACGTTCGCGGCGGAGGTCGCAGGCGTCGATCTGTGGGCGGGGGATCCCCAGCGGTTCGAGATCGGGATCTACCAGAGCACGCAGGCGAACGGCGTGCGGCTCGTGACGTTCGGCACGATCCAGCTCTCGTTCTCGTACCTGGGATCGGGCGGATCCGCCACACCGTCGCCCGGACCCCAGACCACCGCGTCCTACCTGCCCGCGCCGACCACGCGCTCCGAGGGCGGCGGGCCCACGCTCTCCGACCCGGCCACGGCCCGGGGCGTGTATCAGGCGGAGGATCTCACGTTCGACCACCCGGGGATCTGGCAGGCTGACGTCACCGCCGACGTGCAGGGCGCCGGGATCCAGCGCCTGGCCACCCAGTTCGCCGTCTCCTCGAAGCCCGTCTTCCCCGCCCCCGGACAGAAGGCGCTCCGCACGAAGAACCTCACGCTCGCGTCGAAAGGGGTGCCGCCCTCGGCGATCGACTCTCGTGCGCAGGGCGGGAACCCGATCCCCGACCCCGACCTCCACCGATGGACGATCGCCGAGGCCCTGGCCGAACATCGCCCGGTTCTCGTGGTCTTCGCGACACCCGTCTACTGCACCAGCCAGTTCTGCGGCCCGACGGTCGACGGGGTGGAGGCGCTCGCGAAGGAGTACGCGAACCGTGCCGTGTTCATCCACGTGGAGATCTACAAGAAGGTCTCGTCGAACGGCTCGAAGACGCCCAACCAGGCGGCCGTGGACTGGTGCTTCCGCAAGGGCGACCTCATCGAGCCCTGGCTGTACCTGATCGGATCCGACGGCATCATCAAGGATCGATGGGCCCCCCTGTACGACCCGAGCGAGGTCGGGAAGCGGCTCGCGGCCCTGCCCCCGATGAAGGGCTGATCGAGGGCCTCCCGGGCCCCTCGGGGGTGCGGCGTATCATCGCGTCGCAGATGGGTTCCCAGGGCCACGGCGACGGCCATCCTCCCGACCCCGGCCACGATCATCCGCACGAGCATTTCGCACCGGCAGACGTCGCCTCGCTCGCGACCCGCCAGGGAGTGCGTGCGACGTGGCTCTCGCTCGGTGGGTTGGCGCTCACGGCGGTGCTCCAGCTCGCGATCGTCGCGGTCACGGGCTCGGTCGCGTTGCTCGCCGACACGATCCACAACTTCACCGATTGCCTCACCGCGATCCCGCTTCTCATCGCGTTCCGTCTCGGCCGGCGCCCTCCGAGCCGCCGGTATCCGTACGGCTACCATCGGGCCGAGGACCTGGCGGGGATCTTCATCGTCGCGATGATCCTCGCCTCCTCGGTGCTCGCGGCGCTCGAGGCCGTGCAGCGGCTTGTCCATCCCAGAGCGATGACGCATCCGGGTCTCGTCCTGGCAGCCGGCGTCATCAGCGCCCTCGGCAACGAGGGCGTGTCGGTGTACAGGATCCGGGTCGGCCGGCGGATCGGGTCGACCGCCCTCGTCGCCGACGGGCTTCACGCGCGGACCGACGGCCTCACCTCGCTCGCCGTCGTCGGCTCCGCGATCGGGGCGATGGCCGGCGTTGAGCGCGCGGACGCGGTCCTCGGCCTGCTGATCACCGTTGTGATCCTCTCCACGCTGGTGCAGGCGGCCCGATCAGTCCTTCACCGGATCCTCGACGGTACGGAGGAGACCACGATCACGCTCATCGAATCCGTGGCCGCCGCGGTGCCGGGCGTGGAGCACGTCACCGGGGCGAAGGCCCGCTGGACCGGCCACCAGCTCCGGGCGGAGCTCAGCATCGACGTCGAGCCGTCGATGTCGGTCGAGGCCGGGCACGACATCGCCGAGGGCGTCCGAGGGGCGCTGCTCAGCGGCGTCCCGCGGCTGTCCGAGGCGAACGTCCACGTCGACCCCCACGAGCACGGCCCGCACGCGATCCGCTGAGGGCCGGATCGACGGTCACCCCCGTACCATGGTCGCATGGAGCAGCGGCCGAGCCTTCCACCGCCGCCGACCGACGTCGAGTACTGCTACCGCCACCCGGGCGTCTCGACCGCCGTTCACTGCACGCGGTGCGGCCGCCCGATCTGCCCCGATTGCATGATCCCGGCTCCGGTGGGCCACCACTGCCCGACGTGCGTCGCGGAGGCGCGCGCCGAATACCGGCGCGGCCCCGGTCGCCGTGTCGCGGTCGCCCGCGCGAAGGGCATCTCGGTCACCGGCGCGCTGGTGGCGATCATCGTGGCGATCTACGTGGTCGAGGTCGCGGCCGGCGGCGCCGCGTCGCTCTTCGACGGCCCGTCGCTCCGACGGCTGGTGGACATGGGGGCGGCCATCGGCGTGTTCGGGCGAGGGACGACGGTCGAGGGTGGGATCGCCGCGGGCCAGTACTGGCGGTTGTTCACGTCGATGTTCCTTCACGCCAACCTGATCCACATCGCCCTGAACTCGTACGCGCTCTGGATCTTCGGATCGATGCTCGAGCCCGAGATCGGTCGGTCTCGATTCTTGATCGTCTACCTCGTGACCGGACTGGGCGCCAGCGCGGCCTCCTACGCGTTCCTCTCCCCGTTCACCGTGGGCGTCGGCGCCTCCGGCGCGATCTTCGGGATCTTCGGGATCTTCCTCGTCTACAACTACCGGCGAAGGCATACGCCGCTCGGCGCGGCGCGGCTGCGCACAGGCGTGGTCCTGCTGGTCATCAACCTGGCCATCGGCTTCTCCGTGCCCGGGATCGACTGGCGGGCCCACATCGGTGGCCTCGTCGCGGGCATCGTGGCGGGGTTCGCGGTGGACTCGCGAGGCTCGGCGTCGGCCAGACGCGCGGCGTTCGCGGTCGGGATGCTCGCGATCGTGGCCGCGACCGTGGTCCTGGTCGCGTGGCGGACGACCCAGCTCCATACGCAGCTCGGCCTCTGAACCCCGCGCTCAGACCGAGCGCGCGTTCCGTGATCCTCAGCCGGGTCGGAACGCGGGGAGGCCGTCGCCCTCGGTCGAGATCGTCGCCGGCTCGACCCCGAGCAGCGATGCGAGCTTCGCCGACGCCCGGTTGTAGCCGTCGCGATCCCACGATTCGACGACCTCCGCAACGCGTCCGTCGCCATCGACGATCACCATCGTCGGGACGTGCGCGATCCCGTACGCGCTCGACGCCACGTACGGATCGAGGTCCGGCACCGACGGAAACGAAACTCCCCACTGCTCGGAGAACGACGCCAGCGTGTCCGGAGGATCCTGCCCAACGCCCCGGATCCGGCCCGGGTAACCGCGCTCGAACCGATCGATCGCGGGGGCTGCCATCTGGCACGTCGGGCACGTCACCTTGTAGAAGACGAGCGCGTGGGGCCCATCGATCGTCGCACCCGGAACCTCGGGGGCCTGCGTGCCGATGGGGATGGCCACGCCGCCAGCCTACGACGCCGAGGTGTCGGCCAGGCCGTACACGTACCCCTGGCGGGTGCCGATGTAGATCCACCCGTGCCAGACCGCGGGGGTCGACTCGATGCAGCCGTTGAAATGACGGCGCCACAGCAGTGGCGGCGGGTTCACGGTGGGCCTCGACACGTCCCACGCCGTCAGGTCCCCACCACAGTCGCCCTGCAGCAGGACCCCGTCGACCACCACCGGGGATCCGATGGATGGCGGGGAGACGTGCACCTCCCACACGATCTTTCCGCTGCCGCGATCGACCTCGAGCACGCGGCCGGCGGCCGTCGTGAAGTACACCTCGTTCCCGTAGAGCGCGGGCGTCGACCAACTGCCTCCCGCCCCCTCGAAGCCGATCTCCGGCGCGTGGATGCCCCACACGAGCGGGTCGTCCGGCTTCGTGGGGTCGAGCTTCATCAACTGGCCGACCTGCCCGGCTCGCGCGTTGAACCGCTGGTACTCGCTGGCCACGTAGAGCATCCCCTGGTCGTCGATCGTCACCGACGCGTCGGTGTCGTCGCCCGTCCAGAAGCGGAATGCCTGCTTGTAGGTCGTTCCGCCTTTCAAGAGGTTCGATACGTCCCATCCCTGCACCAGACCGCCCGAGTTCGCGAAATACACGACACCGTCGAGGAACGCGACGGAGTTCTCGATCGAGACCTGGGAGTCGCCGAGGTCCTTCAGCTCCTGGTCGTCCCAGCCCTGGATCGTCGCGACCACTTTCGGGTCGACCTGCACCCGGTGCTCCGCGTCGTAGCTTCGATTCAGCCGGACGACGTAGACGTATCCGTTCTCGGAGCCCTCCAGCAGGTAGCCGTCGACGACGAGGGCGGCGCCGTCCCAGTCGTTGTTCCACGTCGGGTTCGGTACCGAGACGTCGGCGTTGAGCGACCAGAGCACCACCGGAATCGGCCGGTCGAGCGCCATGATCCGAAACGTGTTGTCGCGCGAGCCGCCGTAGTACAGGGGATAGCCGTCGGGATCCGAGGTGGCCGAGCCCTTCGCCAAGTCGCGCGTCATCAGCGGGGGTCGCACCTCGGTTCCGGACGTGCCGTCGTAGAAGTGATACGCGCCGTCGTAGGCGCCTTCGCGAACCTCGACCGTGCCGTCGGGGTTCTGGATCACGTTCGGCTGTCCCGTCCAGCCCGTGCCGCACCACTTCTTCGCGATCGTCCCGACGAAGGAGACCGAGCACATCGGGTGATCGGCGGGCTGACGCCAACGGATCACCGGATCGTGCGGCACCGGGCCTTCGCCGTACCAGGAACGCGTCAGGTTCCCGCGGAAGGTCGTGATGCCGGCGACGGCGGTGTTCACCGGGCCCGGCGTGGAGATCGCCGGCGGGCTCGGGAAGGCGTTCGCCGTCGTCGTGCCCGTCGGTGCCCCACCCCCACCGCGGTTCAGCAGCGCGAACGCGCCGGCCGCGGCCACGACGACGAGCAGGATCACGACGGCGACGATGGAAGCGACAACGACCCGGCGCGAGCGGAGGATGGCGCGGATGAGCGCCGGGACGCGGACCATGAGTCCCGATGCTAACGGAGGGAACGTGGTTCGGGGCCGGGACCGAGCGCCCTCAGATCGGCTCCGCCGCCGCCCGGTACGAGCCGAGCACGCGCAAGAGCGATGTGTGCTCCGCGACCTCCTCGAGGGCAGCCCCGACCTTCGGGTCGTCGGCCGAAGCCATCAGATCGACGTAGAACACGTACTCGAACGCCTTGCCCCGCCGGGGACGGGACTCCAGCTTGTGCAGGTTGATCCCACGGGCCGCGAACGGCTGCAGCGACGCGAGCAGTGAGCCCGGCCTGTCGAGCACCGCCATGACGAGCGAGGTCTTGTCGGCCGAGCCCAGGCCGGCGTCGTGGGTGCCGATCGCGGCGAACTTCGTCAGGTTCTCCTTCTCGGTCTGGATGCGTTCGGCCAGCACGGCCAGGCCCAGCAACGCGCCCGCCTCCACGCTGGCGATGGCGGCGTCTTCGCGGTTTCCTCGCCCCGCGATGACGCGCGCGGCCCCGGCGGTGTCGTGCACCGGCACGGGCTCGATGTGCATGGTGGCGAGGAACTCTTCGCACTGCGCCAGCGCCTGCCAGTGCGAGTGTGCTCGGCGGACCTCCTCTAACCGTGCGCCTGGCACGCCGAGCAACGCGTGGTCGACGCGGACGAGAGCCTCGCCCACCATCCGCAACAGCTTCGTGTGCTGCAGGAGCTCGTACGTCTCGTTCACCGAACCCGCCTGAGAGTTCTCGAGCGGTACGACGCCGAACTCCGCCTCGCCGCTCGTGACCCGCGAGAACACGAGCCGAACGGTTTCGCAAGCAAGCGGTTCTGCGGCAGCGAACAACCCGCGCACGGCCCGCTCGCTGTAGGCCCCGGGCTCCCCCTGGTAGGCCACCTTCATGGGCGGAGAGCGTATCAGCGCCCCCTCCGACGCCCGGACGCACAGCGTCCCGCGCGACCTCTGCGGGTAGCCTTGTGGCGCATGCAACCTTGTTCCGAAGCGCTCATGGCGCTCCATGGGGTGAACGACCGCCGGCAGCGCTCGGCGAGGAAGCGCCGATGACCCGGCGTGAGCGATCGGGGCGCCGGCGACGCTGGCCCCGGGTGCTGGCCGGCGCGATCGTAGCCTTCGCGCTCGTCGTCGCGGCCGGCGCGGTCCTGGCGCTCGTCGGCGTTCCCGTGCGCCGCGATCTGAACGCCGCCAAGCGCTCTCTGGACGCCGGGCGACGCTCGATGCTCGCGGGCGACCCGGCCGGAGCTCGACGCTCGTTCGCGGAGGCCGAGCGCCACTTCGCCGACGGGGAGCGCGCCGCGACCACCGGGGTGGGTCGAGTCGCGTCGGAGGTGCCGGGACTGGGGCGCAACCTCGCAGTAGCCGCCGGGATCGCCCGCGCCGGCGGACTTCTTGCCGGCGCGGGCACCGATCTCTCCGGCGCCATCCAGGCGCTCCCCGGTGGGATCGACGCCCTGGCTCCCAGCGGAGGGCGCCTCCCGCTCGAGACCCTGTCCGGACTCGCCGGGGACGTGGCCGACGCGGACGCTCGCGCGAGATCGGCGCTCGGCCTCGTCCGCGCTACGCCGTCCTCGTTGCTCATCGGCCAGGTCGCGGACGCGCGGCAGCAGGCCGAATTCGAGGTGGACGAGCTCGCACGGAGTCTCGATTCGACGCTCGCCCTGCTGCGGGGCCTCCCCCGGTTCGCCGGGGCGGACGCTTCGCAACGATATCTGTTCGTCGCCTCCAACCCGGCAGAGCTTCGGGGCACGGGAGGCTTGTGGGGGGCGTACGCGATCGTCACGATGACCGACGGCAGGCTGTCGTTCGGGCCCTTCGCGCCGATCGAATCGCTCACCGTTCTTCCGCCGGGCGCCGTACCCCCGCCGAATCCCGACTACCGCCGCAACTACGACCAATACGGCGGGGCGGGGTACTGGCTGAACATGAATCTGACGCCGGACTTCCCATCGGCGGCTCGGGCGGCCCTCGACACCTACCATCTCGGCGAGGGACCGCGACTCGACGGCGTGATCGCAGCCGATCCATTCGTGCTTCAGAGTCTGCTCCGCGTGACCGGCCCGGTCGTCGTGCCGAGGCTCGGCGTGCGGGTCGGAGCCGATAACGTCGTGGCCTTCACGAGCAACCAGGCGTACTCGTTGTTCAGTCAGTCGGTCGTGCGCAAGGTCGTGCTCGGCTCCGTGGCCGCCGGCGCGTTCGAACGCTTCCTCTCGATCGAGGGACGCGGCCTGCCGCGGCTGCGGGCGCTCGCGACGGCCGCTGCCGGTGGACATCTCCAGCTCTACACGACCGATCCCACCATGGAGCGGGGGCTCGAGGATGCCGGGCTCGCCGGTGCCTTCGCGGCGGGGCCCGGCGACGTCGTGTCGATCGTGGTCGACAACGCGTCGGGGACGAAGGTCGATTACTACGCGACGCGGCGGGTCTCCTACGACGTGACCCT
>JALYLM010000189.1 GCA_030774235.1 Actinomycetota bacterium | reverse complement strand
GCGGGCCGCTTCCCCGGCGTCTCGACGCGGACGAGGGTGGAAGCCGGGGACGCCGCCGAGCGGATCTGCGACGTGGCGGCCCAGGAGGGCGCCGAGACGATCGTGGTGGGCAACCGGGGCGTCCACGGCCGCTGGTGGCGGGTTCGCGACAGCGTCCCGAACATCGTCCTGCGGCACTCACCGTGCAGCGTCTACATCGTCGACACGAGGAAGGCGCAATGAGCGATGCGGACTCTCGGGCGCGATCAGGCCCTGTCGGTATCGTGAAGGAACGCGAGCACGGCCATGACGCGGCGGTGCACGTCCGGCTCCTCGGTCAGCCCGAGCTTGTGGAACAGGGAGTTGATGTGCTTCTCGACCGCCCGCTCGGTCAGGAACAGCGAACGCGCGATCGCAGCGTTGTTCTGCCCCTGGGCCATGTGCGCGAGCACCTCACGCTCTCGATCGGTGAGCAGGGCCAGCGGCGAGTGCGCCATCCGTTCCTTCGCCGCGACGAGCGCCTCGACGACCTTGGGATCCAGCACGCTGCCGCCGTGGGAGACCTCGGTCAGGGCTCGGACCAGCTCTTCGACGTCGGCCACCCGTTCCTTCAGCAGATATCCGAGCCCACCGGCGCCGTCCTTCAACAGGTCGTAGGCGTAGTCCTCGTCGGCGAACTGGCTGAGCACGACGACACCGATCTGCGGATGTGCGGCGCGGATCAGCTTCGCGGCCTCGATGCCTTCATTCGTCCCGGTCGGCGGCATGCGGATGTCCGTGAGGACCGCGTCCGGAGCCAGATCGTCGACCGCCGTGAGCAGCTCGTCCCGGCTCGCGGCCGTTCCGACGAGCTCGACCTCACCGCTCGTGGCGAGCAGGGCGGCTGTTCCTTCGCGCACGAGGTAGTTATCCTCCGCGAACACCACTCGAATCATGCGCGGATGGTACACGGGGCCATCGTGCGGAAGGGATCGGAGACATGACGATCCGCGTCGTCCTGGGCGAGGACAACGTCCTCGTGCGGGAAGGGGTTCGCGCGCTGCTGAACTCCTACGACGACATCGAGGTCGTCGGCGTTGCCGCCGACGCGCCCTCGTTGTTGGCCACGGCCGCCGAGCACCTGCCCGACGTCGTCGTCACCGACATCAAGATGCCGCCCTCGTTCCAGTTGGAGGGAATCGACTGCGCTCACGCGATCCGCTTGAGCCACCCCGGGACGGGCGTGGTCGTGCTCTCTGCTCACGACGACGAGGCCTACGCGCTGGCGCTGCTCGGCGGCGGGCATCGTGGGCTCGCGTACCTGTTGAAGGACCGCATCGCGCAGGGGGACGAGCTGGTCCGGGCGATCCATGAGGTCCACGCGGGGGGGAGCGCGGTCGATCCCACGATCGCGGAACGCCTCTCCGGTCATCGAGAGGCCGACGACCACGACCGTGCGGTGCTCGACATGATGAGCCACGGCCTCGGCTACGCCCAGATGGCCGAGGCCCTGGGGACGACGCAGGAAGCCGTGGATCGCAGGGTGACCGAGCTCTTCATGCGCATGGCCGCCCAGGCGGGAACGGGAAGCGCCTCGGCCGTCGACGACATGAAACGGCTACACGCCGCGGTCGTCGAGAAGGAGACGTCCGTCGGGGCGCTCCGATCGTTCGTGCCGCAGCAGGTCGCCGACAAGCTCGAGGCCGGCGCCGACGGCGCGACGATGTCCCAGGAGCTCGAGGTCACCGTCCTGTTCAGCGACATCCGCGGATTCTCAGCGATCGCCGAGCGACTGTCGGCCCGCGAGATCGCCGACGTCGTCGGCCGCCATCTCTCGGCGATGGCCGGCGTGATCGCAGAGCACGGAGGCACGATCGACAAGTTCCAGGGCGACGCCGTGATGGCGATCTTCGGCGCGCCCGACCCCCTTCCCGATCATGCCGAGCGAGCGCTCAGGTGCGCGATCGAGATGCAGCGCCGGCAGTCCGAGCTGAACGCCCAGGGGTGGGGGACCCGGATCGTCGCCGCGCTCCAGGTGGGCATCGGGCTGAACACGGGGACCGTCATCGCGGGTGCGATCGGGGGTGGCGGCCGGCTCGAGTACACGGTCATCGGAGACGCGGTGAACGTGGCGCAACGTCTCCAGTCGGAGGCCGCCGGGGGTGAGATCGTCGCCGCCGCGTCCACGATCGGCGCCGCGCCGGCGGTCTCGGCCGCCTCGATCGGAACCCGGTACGTGAAGGGCCGCGAGGAGCCGGTCGAGGTCTTCCGGATCCTCACGTCGGCCGAGCCCGAACCGGGCGAGTCGCGAGCCGACGCCGATCCGTGAGAGGCTGAGCGCCTGGTGCCGACCCCCGTCGCCTCGAAGCCGAAGAGCCTCTTCCGCAGGGCGGAGCGCGTGCTGGTGGGCGCGGGCATGTGGGTGATCGCCGTCGTGCTGGAGAAGATGGTCATGCGGGCGATGAAGAAGCAGGGGACGCCGGTCCCCAAGCCGGGGGCCGAACCCACGCCGATCGTCACCCGGGGCGGTGCGATCGAGTTCGAACCCGAGACCTAGGCTCGTCACTCAGGCCGGGGTCTTCGCACGAGATCGACGATCAAGCCGGCGGTGAAGATCCCGGCGATCGCGCCGATGCCGATGGGTACCCACCACGCCACCCTGTCCGAGACGGCCGTGATCGCGGCCCCCAGCCACGCCGCGCCGGCCACCAGGCCGAACGAGAGCCGCCGCCCGGCCGCCCGGATCGTGGCCTCCAGACGTGCCGCCCGGAAGTTCACCTCGAGCTTCTGTCCCGGTCGGGCGCCGATCAGGCGCTCCACGGCCTCGACGACGCGCACCAGGCGAACCTTCACCTTCTGGGACTGGTAGAAGAGTGCCTTCGGGTCGAGCTTCCCGCCCATCTGAGCCAGCACGCTGCGCATCAGGAACTTGCCGGCCACGTCGAACGGGTCGAGCTCGGGGTCGAGCTGGGCCGTCGCGAGCTGCATCTGGGCGAGCGCCTTGCCCGTGAGCGCCAGCGATGACGGCAGCGGCACCCCGTGTCGAACCGAGATCTCGGTCATCTCCTGCAGGATGGGGCCGAGCTGCATGTCCTTCAGGGATGCGGTTCGGTACTTCGCCATCAGCTCCCCGATCTCGGCCTGGAACGCGTCCACGTCGAGGTCGCTCCGGTCGATGGCGCCCGACAACATCAGCGACACGTCGGTCAGGAACGCGACGTCCTCCTGCCAAAACGCCATCAGCAGAAGCATCAGCTGCTCACGCATGTCGGCGCTGACCTCGCCGACCATGCCGAAGTCCAGGAAGTAGATCTTGTCCTCCCACCACATCAGGTTCCCGGGGTGGGGGTCCGCGTGGAAGAACCCGTCGACCATGATCTGCTTGTAGTAGCTCTCGAGCAGCTGCCTCGCGGCCTCCTTGCGCTCCATCCCCTCGGGCGCCTGCGCGATCGGGCCCCCGCGGATCTCCTCCATCACGAGGAACCGCGACGTGGACAGATCGCCGTACACGTTCGGCACGCTGAGACGCGGGTACCCCACGAGCACGCCTCGCATCCGTCCGATGTTCGACGCCTCTTGGCGGAAGTCGAGCTCGCGCTGCAGCGATGCCGAGAGGTGCTCGAACACTCCCTGCATGTCGATCACCTGGCGGAGCCCTTGACGATCTCCGACCTTCTCGGCGAACAGACCGAGGAGCGCGAGATCCTGTTCGATGTCTTCACGCGCGGTCGGCCGCTGGACCTTCACGACGACGCGATCGCCGCCGGCGAGCGTCGCGCGGTGGACCTCGGCGATCGTCCCGGCCGCGAGCGGCGTCGCCTCGATGGACTCGAACACGTCCTCCCAGGGCACCCCGAGCTCCTGTTCCATCACCGCGACCACCTGCTGCTCGGTGAGCGGAGTCACGTGCTCCTGGAGGGTGGCGAGCTCGTCGATGAACTCCGGCGCCAGCAGGTCAGGACGCGTGGAGAGCACCTGCCCGAGCTTCGCGAACGTGGGTCCGAGCTCCTCCAGCGCGGCGCGTAACCGCTTCGCCTGGCGGGCTCGCCCGGCCGCGTCGTCGCCGCCACGGCCGAAGAGCTCCTTCAGGCCGTGCTTGGCGAAGACCGCGGCGATGCGCGCGCCCCGAGCAGCGAGATGCGGCTCCGTCTCGTGATCCTGCTCGCTCGTGCGGATCGCCGTCTGGCCCGGGGCGCGTACCGGCGCGACGACCTGACCGTCGCCGACCGTGTTCACGATGATGACCGTGCAGCGCGCGTTGTGGCTGATCCGGTTCGGCACGTTCCCGAGCAGGAACTCCTTGCGTCCCGCCATGCCCGCGTTGCCGACCACGAGGACGTCGATCTGCTCGTCCTCGGATGCGTGCACGATCGCCATCGCCGGATCGTCATGGATCACGACATGCGCGCGCCCTCGATCGCCCGCGACCTCGCGCGCGTACGCGGTGAGATCGTTGGCCGCCGCGGCCGCGTGCGTGCCCTCGGCCGCCCCGTATTGCGTGCTTGCCGGGTTCTGAGGGATGACGACCTGAACGACGTGGAGCTCGGCCCCGAACGCCTCGGCGAACGAGGCCGCCCATGCCACCGCGCGCGAGGCTGTTTGAGACCGGTCGGTCCCCACCATCACGCGGCGGATCGGCCCGTTCACCACGGGGTCGCTCGTCTTGGCCATCGGCCCGACATCATGAAGGTTGCAGGGCGACTGCGGAAGGGTGGCCGCCCATCTTGCTGCGGTCGTGCCTGCACCCGTTGGATAGACTCACGCCCGCGCCGGAGTAGCTCAGCCTGGCAGAGCAACCGCCTCGTAAGTGGTAGGTCATGGGTTCGAATCCCATCTCCGGCTCCGGAGCGGACCGGCCGCGTTTTCCCGGGTTGCTAGAATCCGCCGCGATGAAGCCCGCGCGTATCGCCGCCGTCCTCACCGGGACCGTGGCGCTCCTCGTGCTCCAGGTCGGCGCCGCCGTGGCCCAGACTCCGGTGAATCCTTCGGAGACGCCGGCGAAGAACAACAGCCCCCTCGGGCCCCTCGGCAAGCTGCCGTCGCTCGCGGCGATCCTCGGGGGCGCGGGTGTGCTCCTGGTCGTTCTCATCGTGATCCGCTACATGCGATACGCGCCTCGGTTCGCTCGCGACGAGCAGTCGAAGGTCGTGCGGGCCGACCGTGTCCAGCTCGGCCGGGAGCTGCCCCGACGCAACGTCGACATCTCGAAGGCAGCGCCCGTCGTCGTCGCGCCCCCGGCGGTGCCGGTCGCGGTGGGCGCGGCGGCTCCGGCGCCCGCGGCACCCGCGGCTCCGGCGTCAGCGGCACC
>JALYLM010000188.1 GCA_030774235.1 Actinomycetota bacterium | reverse complement strand
TCGACACGCCCGCGCTGCTGTGGGACCTCGACGTCGTGGAGCGAAATATCGCCGAGATGGCATCCAGGGCGGCGGCGGCCGGCGTACGGCTCCGGCCGCACACGAAGACCCACAAGTCGACCGAGATCGCGCGCATGCAGCTGGCCGCGGGTGCGTCCGGGGTCACCGTGGCGAAGCTCGGCGAGGCCGAGGTCATGGTGGAAGCGGGGTTCGACGACCTCTTGGTCGCGTTCCCGATCGTCGGTGCGGCGAAGCTCCGAAGGCTCAGGGCGCTGCTCGAACGGGCGACGATCCGCCTTTCCCTCGATTCTCCGGAGGTCGCCGAGGGGCTGGGTCGGATCGGGACCGAACGAGGCGAGCCGATCGAGGTCCTGGTGGAGGTCGACACGGGGCTGCACCGGATGGGGCGCCCGGCCGGCGGGGCCACGGCCGAGCTTGTCGCCGAGGTCGCCGACGTGCCCGGCGTCGAGGTCGCAGGCCTGCTGACCCACGCGGGCCACGCGTATCGAGCCGCATCGCCCGAGGAGCTCCTGCGGATCGCCGAGCGTGAGGGCGCCGACCTCGTCGAGACCGCCGAGCTCTGCGAACGTGAGGGGGTGCCGATCCGTGAGATCAGCGTGGGGTCGACACCGACCGCGAGGATCGTGGCGGGCGTTGCCGGCGTCACCGAGATCCGACCCGGGACGTACGTGTTCAACGACGGGCAGCAGATGCGCCTGGGCGTCGCCGCGGAAGACTCGTGCGCGGCCCGCGTCCTGACGACCGTCGTCGCGCGGCCGTGGCAGGACCGGTTCCTGATCGACGCCGGCACGAAATGCTTCTCCTCGGATGGGGGGGACGGCCCCCCCTTCCCGGGGCGAGGCGTCGTCACCGGCCGGCCGGACCTCCGGCTGGACTTCATGAGCGAGGAGCACGGCGTCGGACACGTGGCGCCCGGCGGCGACCCCCCGAGGATCGGCGATCGACTCGAAGTCGTCCCGCTCCACGTGTGCAGCTGCGTCAACCTGTTCGACGCCGCGTATGGGGTCCGAGCCGGCGTGGTCGATCGGGAACTGCGGATCGACGGGCGTGGGAAGGTGCGCTGATGCGCGGCCTCGAGGGCACGGGCGTGCTGATCTCCGGTGGGACCCGCGGGATCGGCCGGGCAACCGCGCGCCGCTTCCTGGAGGAAGGATCGAAGGTGTTCGTCGGGGGGCGCGACGACGCCGAGCTCGACGAGACGCTCGCGGAGCTGTCACCGCTCGGCACGATCGACGGGCTCGTCGGCGACGTCGCGAACGAGGGTCACGTCGAGCGGTTGGTCGGCGCCGCCGAGGCCGCGATCGGAGGTCTCGACGTGCTGATCGCTAACGCGGGGATCGCGCGGAAGGAGCCGTTCCTGGCGATCACCCCGGAGGCCTGGGACCGCGTGATCGCCGTCAACCTCCGCGGGATGTTCCTGGTCGCCCAGGCGGCGGCGCGGCGGATGGTGGCGCGCGGCGGCGGCGCGATCGTGTTGATGGCGTCCACGAACGGGTTGGGAGGCGAGCGGGACTTCGCCCACTACAACGCGTCGAAGGGTGGAGTCGTGCTCCTGACGAAGACGATGGCGCTGGAGCTCGGGCCCAAAGGGATCCGCGTGAACTGCGTGTGCCCGGGGTTCATCGACACGCCGCTGAACACGGACCTGGCGGACGAGGCCGCGATGCGCGAGTACGAGCGCACGAAGGTTCCGCTGGGCAGGCGGGGTCGCGCGGACGAGGTCGCCGCCGCGTACGCGTTCCTCGCCAGCGACGAGGCGTCCTTCGTGCACGGAGCGGCGCTGGTGGTCGACGGCGGCCAGACGGCGGAGATGTGACGTGTCGCCGACGCCGATCGAAGCGCTGCGCGGCGTACCCCTCGTTGACCGGCAGGTAGCACTCTCCTGGCTCGGCCAGGCCGGGTTCGTCCTGCGCACCCCGGGGGGCACGACCGCGCTGATCGATCCGTTCCTGTCGCCGTGGAACGGTCGGCTCTACGAGAGCGCCTTGCCCGCCTCGGAGGCGAGCGGCGTCGACCTCGTACTGATCACACACGAGCACGTGGACCACTTCGACGCCGCGAGCGCCCCGGCGATCGCGGCGGCCTCGCCGGAGGCCGTATTCGTGGTGCCGACGCCGATCGCCGACATGGTGACCGAGGCCGGGATCGCGCCCGACCGGGTACTCGGGGTCCAGCCGGGGGGCGACGAGGAGATCGCCGGATTTCGCGTGCGGCCGGTGCCCGCGAGGCACGGGGTCACGATGCGGGATGCCTACGGGTTCGGTGAGGAGCTCTCCGGCGGGCTGATCCGGTTCCTCGGGTTCGTGATCGACGCCGGCGGCGTGCGCATCTACCACGCCGGCGACACGATCCATTTCCCGGGCATGGAGGGGATGCTGCGCGACCTCGAGATCGACGTCGGGCTCCTGCCGATCAACGGACGCGACCCCGAGCGCGAGGCGCGCGACATCGTCGGCAACCTCTCGGAGCGCGAGGCGGGGTGGCTGGCGAGGGTGGCCGACTTCGACCTGCTGATCCCGATGCACTACGACCTGTTCGCGCGGAACCGAGGCTACCCTGCCCGGCTCGTCGACAGCGTCGAACGCGACCATCCCGGCGTCCCGGTCTTCGTGCCGCCGCGTGAGCACCCGTTCGTCTGCTCGTCCCGGAGGCTGCGGTGAAGGCGCTCGTCTACCTGGGTCCGCGGTCCATGGAGCTGCAGGATCGCCCAGATCCCGTGCCCGGACCGGGTGAGGTCGTGATCCGTCCGCTCGCCTCCGCCATCTGCGGCTCGGACCTGCACGGTTTCCGCGAGGCGAGCCCCAGGCGGATCCCGCCCCTGATCATGGGGCACGAGACCGTCGGGATCGTCGAGTCGGTCGGGACCGACGTCGGCGCCTCTCGCGTCGGCGAGCGCATCGTGTTGAAGCCGATCCTGGGATGCGGGGCGTGCGACGCGTGCCGCGCCGGCGACGTCAACCACTGCGCCACCGGCCGGCTCGTCGGTCGCGACCTGACGGGAGGGTTCGCGGAGCTGTTCGCCGTGCCGGCTTCGGCCGCCGTCCGCGTCCCGGACGATCTTCGCGACGACGTCGCCGTGCTGGTGGAGCCGTTCGCGAACGCGGTGCACGTGGCGAGCCGATCGGTTCGCGACGGCGACCGCGTGTTCGTGATCGGCTCGGGCCCGATCGGGGTGCTCATGGCGCGGGCCGCTCTGCTGCAGGGGGCATCGCGGGTGCTGGTCACCGATCCGGTTCATGAGCGGCTGCGGTTCGCCGAAGCGCTGGGCGCCGAGGTCGTGACCGCGGACGACCCGGAAGGTGCCGTGCTCGACGCGACCGACGGCTTGGGCGCCGATCTCGTCATCGATGCCGCGGGATTCGAGAGCACATGGGCCCTGGGTGTGCGTGCCGTTCGAACCGGCGGTCGCGTGTACGAGGTGGGGCTCGGCGCGCCGTCGGGCTCCGTCGATTTCTTCGCCGTGTTGGGGAAGGAGATCACGATCACGGGCTCGTACGCGTGGAACGAGGAGGACTTCTCCCGGTCACTGGCGCTGCTGACCGGCGGCGCCCTCGATCCCATCGGATGGTTCACGCGCATGCCGCTCGCGGACGGAGCCCGCGCGTTCGAGCAGCTCGTCGACGGCAAAGGTCGCTTTAAGGTGGTCCTCGAACCCTCGTGACGAGCGGTCAGGCGCGCCAGCGACGCCGGGAGGTCTCCTCGCCGTCGTAGGTCGTGGCCAGCACGTCCTCGACGCCGAACTCGAGGACGACGTATCGCTCGGGCGTGGCCTTCCCCTCGTTCGCGGCGCCCAGCCGCTGCGGGTCGGCGACGAGAGCCGCGCGCCCGCGGATCGCGAACTCACCCGCCGTCCCGTCGTCGTCGTCCACCGGCGAGTGCAGGGCGTAGCGCGGGTCCCGCTCGAGGTCGGCCACTTTTGGCGATGTCGGGTACATGCGGATGAAGAGGCCGCCGGTCGCGAGCCAGGGTGAGACCGGATGCACGCGTGGCGCGCCGTGCGCGTCGACGGTGGCGAGGTACGCGACCCACCCCTCCAGCCGCGCCCGGCCGAACGCCGCAAGCTCCGGGGCGGCGCGCTCGAAGTCTGCCCACGACGCCATGGGGGCATACCCTACGACCATGCCCGACCTGGATGCGGCGCGCCGCGAGCTCGCCGACGCCCTCGGCGCCTCCGAGGTGCTGTCGGATCCGCTCGCCCTGAGGCTCTATGCGCGCGACGCCTCGATGGTCGAGGGAAGCGCCGGCCTCGTCGTGTTTCCACGCTCGACCGCAGACGTCGTCTCGTGCATGCAGGTGGCTTCGCGCCACGGGATTCCCGTCGTTCCCCGAGGGAGCGGCACGGGTCTGGCCGGCGGTTCCACGCCGCTCCGCGAGGCCCTCGTGATCGTGACCACGAAGATGGACCACATCCTCGAGATCCGGCCTGAGGACCGGCTCGTCTGGGTCGAGCCGGGGATCCCCAACCTCGATCTCGTCACCGCCGTGCGGCCGAGCGGTTTCATGTACGCCCCGGACCCCTCCTCCCAGCAGACGTCGTCGATCGGCGGCAACGTCGCGACGAACGCCGGGGGGCCGCACTGCCTCGCCTACGGTGTCACGAGCGCCCACGTGTTGGCGCTCGATGTCGTGCTCTCCGACGGCAGCGTGGAGCGGTTCGGGAGCGAGGCCCCCGAGGCCGCCGGCTACGACCTGCGCGGCGTCGTGGTCGGCGGCGAGGGGACACTCGGGGTCGTCACTGCGGCGTGCGTGCGGCTCGTGCCGCTTCCACCCGCCGTTCGCACCATGTTGCTCGACTTCGCGACCGTGGACGAGTGCGCGGCCACCGTCAGCGACATCATCCAGCGCGGGGTCGTCCCCGCCGCCGTCGAGATGATGGACCACGGCATCGTCGTCGCCGCCGAGAGCTTCGCCCACGCCGGATATCCGACCGACGCCGCCGCGATCCTGATCGTCGAGGTCGACGGCCTGCAGTCCGCGGTCGAGGCCCAGTCACGCGAGGTCGAGGCGGCCGCGCGCGCGCATGCCGTGCGCACGATCCGCGTCGCGGCCGACGAAGCGGAACGCGCGCTCTTGTGGAAGGGGCGCAAGTCGGCGTTCGGCGCGGTCGCCCAGATCGCTCCCAACTATCACCTGCACGACTGCGTCGTGCCGCGGACGAAGCTCGTCGAGATCCTCGGCGGTGTGTACGAGATCGCCGAGCGTCACGGGCTCATCGTCACGAACGTGTTCCACGCGGGGGACGGCAACCTCCACCCGCTCTTCTCGTTTGACCGCAGCGTGCCGGGCACGCTGGAGCGCGTGCTGGAGGCGAGCGACGAGGTCGTGCGCCTGTGCGTCGACGCCGGCGGCGCCCTGAGCGGGGAGCACGGCATCGGCCTGGAGAAGCGCGACTTCATGCCGCTGGTGTTCACCGACGAGGACATGGCGGCGCAGGCCTGCGTACGCGCGGCCTTCGATCCGGACAACCGGATGAACCCCCAGAAGGTGCTGCCGGACGGGGCTCGCTGCGGGGACTTCGCCGTCGCTCGCGCCGGCTCCGACGATGCCCTCGAATCGGCGAGGGGGCTGCCGGAGGGCGCATGGATCTGACGTTCACGGGCGGTCCGCGCATCCGGGGAAGGTCCGTCCCGTGGAGATGATCCATCCGGACTCGAAGGCCGGCGTCATGGAGGCGCTCGGCGCGGCGAGCGCCCGGGGCACGCGCGTGCTCATCGTGGGCGGGCGGCAGCACATGGACCGTGGGAATCCTGCGGAGGTCGACGCAGAGCTGTGGACGACGCAACTGGACGGCGTCGTTGCCTACGAGCCGGCCGAGATGATCGCGGTCGTCGAGGCGGGGATCCGTATCGGGACCCTGGCCGAGCTGCTCTCCCGCAACGGACAGGAGTGGCCGGTCGACGCGCCGCCGGACGCGACCGTCGGGGGCGTGATCGCGGCCGGGGTCTCGTCGGCGAGACGGCTGCGCGTGGGTCACGTCCGTGACACCGTCGTCGAGCTCGAGCTCGTGACCGGAGACGGCCGCCTCGTACGCAGCGGCGCGCGAACGGTGAAAAACGTCACGGGCTACGACATCCATCGACTCGCGACCGGATCGCTCGGCACGCTGGGTGTGATCGTGCAAGCCGCGCTGAAGGTGAGGCCCCTTCCCCAGGCGACGCGCTCGGCGGTCGTGCGAGGAAATGGCCTCGCGCTCGGGAAGATGCTGTTGCGTGATGTCCCGATGGCGGCCGGCGTGGTCGCGACCACCGGCGCGGCAGAGGTCCGCTTCGAGGGATGGGACGAGGAAGTCGCGGAGATGGCTCGTCTCGGCGCCGAGGCGGCCGGCGGGCTCACGGAGCTGCCGGCCGGGGCGACGTTCCCGTCATCGCCGCCGTGGCTCGACGGTGACGCCGTGATCGTCATCGAGGCGGCGGTTCCGGCGTCCCGGATCGACCGGCTCGTGGAGGGGCTCGATGGATGGACGGCATTGCTCGGCGTCGGGCTGGCGTGGTTCGGGATCGAGGCGGGCGCGGATGTGGACGGCGCGATCGCCGAGATCCGAGGACGGGCGGCCGCGCTCGACGGGATCGCCCCCGTGATCCGCGGCCCCGGAGGACTCGGGCCATCGCCGGTCGCGGGGGTCGAGATCCACCGCCGGCTCAAGGCCGCGTTCGATCCCGCGGGGGTTCTCGCGCCTGGTCGGTTCTGGCACGAGGCGGTGCCCGCTTCGAACTGAACCCGGCCGGCGCCCCGGCGCCGGCCATGGGCCGACGGTCAGGTAGCGATCGCCGTGCGGGCCGCGGTCATGTCGTCGGCACCGATGACGACGCGTCCGCCCGTGCCCAGGTAGACGAACTTCAGGTTCACGCCCGCGTCCGCCACCTTCCGCGCCTGACGGCCCATCGTTCCCGGGGTGTCCATGTCGCCG
>JALYLM010000187.1 GCA_030774235.1 Actinomycetota bacterium | reverse complement strand
ACGTTGTACAGACGGGCCTCGTGTCGCTCGACGAGCGTGGTGAACGCATCGCGGTCGCCGTCGAGGTACCGACGGACCAGTTGCTCGTCGGGTTCCCTCACGCTCCGACGCTACAACGTCGGTGGGGGCGCGGTCTCGGTATCGGTGACCGACGCGAACTTCCTCGTCAAGCCGAACCGCGCGGCGATCATCGTCGTCGCATCCTTGTGGACGACGATGGTGGCATCGCCCGTCCGTGGATCGATCTTGCACCCGTGGGGGGCGAGGGTCATCCGAGGGTCGGCGTCGTCGACGACCGTGACGGCCGCCTGGCACGCGCGCTGGACGTCGTGCGTGAGCCGGAAGCTCGCGGCCGCATCCGACGCTGCATTGCCCGCAACGTCGGCAGCGTGCAACCGGGTGATGACGATGGAAACGGTGTCGATCGCGGCGAGGCCGACGAGGGCCAGCACCACGAGCCAGGCGACGACGACCTTGCCGACCATGCCGGCCTCGTCGTGCCGCCGAGACGTACCGTTCATCGACCGAACCTCCCGCGAACTGCCCTCACCACGTCATCGACCTCGGAGATCTTGAACATGAGGGCTGCGGCGACGAACACGAGCACGCCGGCGCCGACGGCGAGCACGACCTCCAGGACGACACCGGTGAGCGACGCTTCGTCGCCGAACGGGAGCGTCACCAGGAGCGCGGTTCCCGCCGCAAGCGCCGAGGAAGGAACGACTCGCGCAAGGGTGCCGCCGATCCGGCCGCCGTCGAGCCCTCCGAGCCGTCGCCGTAGGATCACCAGGCTCACCACGCTGGCGAAGACGTACGACGTCGCGTGCCCGAGCGCGAGCCCCGGAATCCCGAGGCCCAGGACGAGCATGAACAGGAGATCGGCGCCGACGTTCACGAGCGCGGCGGCGATGTTGACGAGCGCGGGCGTGCGGGTGTCTTGCATCGCGTAGAACGTGCGAGTGAGCAGCTGGAACGTGGAGAAGAACGGCAGCCCGACCGCGAACGCGCGAAGGATCGACGCGATCAGGCGAGCGTCGACGAGCTGCGCGTGCCCATGTTCGAACAGGAGCCGTGAGATCGGCAGAGCGAGCGCGACGTATCCGAGAGCAGCAGGCAGGATCACGACCGCCGTGTCGCGGACCCCGCGCGAGAAGAGGAGCCGGACGCCGTCCGGATCCCCATCGGTCCATCGAGCGGACATGCCGGGCAGAAGCGCGGTGAAGATCGATACGGCGAAGATGGCGTGCGGCAGCGAGAAGACGATGAACGCGTAGGCGTACCCGCTGATGCCTCCCTGAACGCGACCCGCGAGGATGATGATGACGAGGAACGCGAGCTGGTTCGCGACGACGTACACGACCACCCAACCCGCAAGCCGGGCGAGCCGGCGAAGGGCGGGATGGTTCCAGTCCAGGCGAGGGTGCCAGCGGTAGCCGGCCGCGCGGACCGAAGGCCACAGCGCCACGGTCATGCTCAGGACGCCGAGCGTCGTTCCGACGGCCAACACGTACTTCTGCGGTCCGGTGATCGTGTCGACGCCGGGGCTGCCCTGGCGGAGGAGCCACGAATATGTTCCGAACGTCAGGATCACGACCAGGTTGTTCAGGATCGGCGCGAACATCGGTGCGGCGAAGCGCCGGTGCGCGTTCAGCAGGCCGCCGAGCACCGCCCCGATGCCGTAGAAGACGATCTGCGGCATGAACCAGCGCAGGAAGAAGGTCCCGAGCTCCAGTTGTTGCTGCCGGTCCGGCGCGTGCGAGGCGCTCGTGTAGAGGCGGATGATCCACGGGGCGAAGACGGCGGCCAGGACCGCGATCACCGAGAGGCCGACCGCCGCGAGTGTCAGGATCCGGTCGGCGACGGCCCACGACTCCTCGCGCCCCTGCCGGTGGTTCCATTCGACGAACAGAGGGACGAAGACCGACGTGAGGATCCCGCCGAGCGCGAGCTCGTAGAGGATGTTGGGCGTCGTGTTCGCGCGGTTGTAGGTGTCGGCCAGGGCGCTGCCCGTGACGCCGAGCGCGGCCGCCTGGGCGGCGATCCGCAGGAACCCGGTGAGTCGCGACAGCGCGGTGCCGACGGTCATCACGGCGGTGTTGCGGACGTATGTCTCGCGCGAGTCGTCCGGGGAAAGCCCGCCGGGCTCCGGGGTCACGATGTCGG
Source organism: Actinomycetota bacterium (assembly GCA_030774235.1). Classification (GTDB taxonomy): domain Bacteria; phylum Actinomycetota; class UBA4738; order UBA4738; family HRBIN12; genus JALYLM01. Next base: position 11,960 of record JALYLM010000187.1, on the reverse strand, counting down.
ACGTCGGAATAGCCTCCTCGACCACAAGGCTCCAAGGACGAGCGCAGCCGCTGCGGTGATGATGAGCGCGATCCGGCTCACCGCGGTGGAGCGAACGAGGAGAGTTCCCTGATTGATGATGCGCCCGGACGGGGCGCGCACGATCACCTGGATAGCCCCCTGGCCGCTCGCGGTCGCCTGGGCCCGAAACTCGACGATCTGGTCGGGGCGCGAGAGCGTCACGGATCGGGAGTTGCCCTCGGGGAACGAGAACCGTGACGACTGCAACTGGACGATCACCTTCAGCGGAGTCGATCCCGGGTCCCCCATCCTGATCGGGACGGTGCCCGTGCGCGCGGTGAACGTGAACGTCTGGCTCGTGTTCGGCGCCGTCCGGGCGAAGACGTCGGCCAGGAACGCGTGGACCTGAACGAGCCACGACCGTCCCTGGGCCTCGTTGCCGACGTACTGTCCCGCCTCCGCATAGAGCAGGTTTCGGTCCAGCCGATCGGGGAACGGGCTCGCCACCGTGAGCATGGAGCGGTAGGAGGCGATGTCGTCACGCGCGGTTCGGATCGTGGTCGCATATGGGCGCGAGAACCCGACCGTCGTCGGGTTGGCGAGGGCTGTAGGTGCTCCGGCGGGGGTCACGGGTGCGACGAGCGTCGAGGGCTTCACGGTCCGAAGGAACGGGGCGGTCCCCAACCGCTGCAGGAGAGGGTTCCACAGGCCCGGCGGCAGGGTCGCCGGCAGCCCCACGGCGATCCCCCTGACGCTCGCCGGTTCCTCTCGCCAGATCGTGGCGATCTCGCCGAGGATCACCTGGGCGGCCCGCACCGGGTCGGTCAGCAGCGCATTGTCGCCGAGCAGGGCCGCGACGCTGGGATCGGGCAGGACCACGTTCATCCCGCCGGCGCCTCGGGTCGAAAGGACGGCGGTTGGGGGCGGCGCGAAGTCGTTCGGCTGCGCGGGACGCGAGACGGTGTCGGCGTCCCCGAGCAGCGTCGTGACCCCCCGCGTTGCCAGGGCCTGGACCGAATCGTCGTCGAGCGCGCCCATCGGAGGTCGCAGCACGACCGCGTCCAACGGGGCGCCGAGCCGCTTCGCGAGAGTGCGCTCGGCGAGCGCGCGCTGGCGGTCCAGGTCTCGGCCCAGCCCGTTCGCCACCAGCGAGGGCAGCGACGGGGCGGAGAAGGGCATCGCGGAAAGGTCGGTCTGAGGTCCCTCGGCGACGGTCCGCACGTCGGCGAGGACCTCACTCGCGCCCGCGGCGCCACCCTGTCCGTGCGCGACGGGGCCCGCGTAGGTTCGCCCGTAGCCGTCGGCCATCCGCGACAGCTGCTCCAGGACGGCCGGCTCGACGGCGACGTCGACAGCGGCGGTCGGCACGCGGGTCGCGAGGTGTCGCAACGCCGCCACCTCCGAGCGCAGAGCGCCTCCCGGGCCGATCGACGTCTCGAAGGCCGGATCCGCGAGCAGCCCGGAGGGCGCCATCGCGACCGGCGCGGTCACCTCTGCCCACCATGAGAGCAGGAGAGGCTGTTCGCGCGTCCGCACGAAGTTGATCTCCGCCGTGTTCAGGGTCGCGACGGGAGCGCCGGCGCTCAGCAGACCGATCTGGGCCGGGTAGACGAGGGAGTCCAGGCGACTGACGTCCTGCACCGTGGAGACGTCCACGGAGACGGTGAACCGGCGCGTGGCCCCGGGGGCGAGTACGCCTCGCTGGGGGACGGTCGCCGCGAAGATCGGAAACTCCCCCGGGCCGTTCGCCAGCGTTTGCTCATAGGACAGCCGAGCCCGCACCGCAGGCCCCAGGGTGAGTCCGGCCGAGAGCTCCCCCACCGCCTGGGTGCCGGTGTTCGTCGCTTCGAACGTGATCGTGAGCCGGGGGTGCCCCTTGGACGTCCACGGGGTCTGGCCGGTCAGCAGGAGCCGGACCGCCGGCTGCTGGGCGGCGGCGGTCGGCGAGCCGGCCAGACACGTCGCGAGCGTCGCGAACGTCAGGCAGGCGCGCGCCCAGCCCCGGATGCTCATCGGCGGCATCGTAGCCGCCGGGACATCAGCCGCGGAGAAGGTGTGAGACCTCGACGGCTCCATACCCCACCGCGATCATCATCAGGAACGACGCGACCAGCGCCCGCAGCGTTCGCTCCCGTGCCCCGAGTGCGATCGTCGCGCCGAGGCGTGCGCCCGGCATGACCCCGATCAGGAGCACGAGGAAGATCGCCCAATCGACGTGGCCCAGCGCGGCGTGCACCAGCGTCCCTGGGACGGCAACGGTCGCGATCACCATCAACGAGGTCCCGAGCGCTCGCTTCAGGGGCATGCCGAGCACCGTGGCCAGTGGGACGAAGACGATCCCGCCCCCCACCCCGAGGAAGCCCGAGACGAACCCCGTGATGAGACCGACGACCGCATACGCCGCGGCGGGCGTCGAGGGGCGAGCGCGGAGCGCGTGGCGCCGTCCGCGCGCGATCCCGACGGCCTGCCATCCGATCAACGCGGCTGTGAGGAGAAGCAGCCAGTGCGGGTTGACCCGAGACGTCAGCCAGGCGCCCCCGAGGGCCCCGACGATCCCGGGTCCGGCCGCCCACGTACCGGCCCTCACGCTGAGCTCGCCCCCCCGGTAGTACGTGTACGCGCCGACGAGCGCGGTGGGGACGATCACGGGCAACGGGGTCCCCACGGCGATGTACGGCGCGCCTCCCAGGAGGAGCTGGATGCCCGGCGTCGTGATGATCCCGCCTCCGACGCCGAACAGGCCCGACATGATGCCGGCGACGAATCCCAGGAGCACGCCGATGGCCGCGTGCGCGGGCGTCATCGAAGCAGCTCGAGCGCGCGACCGAGGACCTCACGCTCGCCGCGGTACGCGGCGCGCTTCAAGGCCCGTTCGATCGGGAACCAGCGGATCTCCTCCATCTCGTCGTCGCGCTCGGCGGGATCGCCCCCCGTCGCGCGCATGAGGAAGAAGTGGACCGTCTTGCGGATCCGGATCTCCTCCCACACGTAGAAGTAGCGGGTGTCTCCGAGCGAGGCCTCGACCACGGCCTCGATCCCCGTCTCTTCCCGCACCTCCCGAATCGCGGCGTCCTCGAGCGACTCGCCTTCTTCGATCCCGCCCTTGGCCAGCCCCCACGCGAGATCGCCCCGACGGGTGCGGCGCGACGCGAGCACGACCTCGATCGACTGACCGTCTCGCCGATAGACCACGCCGCCGGCGGAGACCTCGCGCCGGACCGGGCTGCGAGCCGGCGTCGGTTCCTCCGAGGGGGCCTTCGCCTTCGCCGCCGTGGACTTCCTCTTCGGGCTCTTCGACTTCCGGGTGCGCGGCGTGGCGGCCCCCGCCGAGCCGACGGAGCGCCGCCGCCGGCGCCGTTTCGGCTGCTCCGGCCCGCCTGACTCGGTGGGGTCGGTCATCTGCGCGCGATTCTAGGCGCACGGCTCAGGTGCGGCCGTCCTTCCGCCGATGCTTGGAAACAGCCTCGACCTCGCCACCGCGGGGTCGTCAGGGCTGGTCGAGGGCAGGCTCGAGGAGGAACGCGGTCTGGCATGGATGTCAACGAACTGCTCCGGTACACGGTCGAGCGCGGCGCCAGCGACCTCCATCTGAAGGTGGGCAACTCGCCCTACATCCGCGTGGACGGCGCGCTGGAACCAACGCGGTTCGAGCACCTGACGCCGACCGACACCGAGATCTTCGCCCAAACCCTGATGTCCGATCACAAGCGGCGCGAGTTCGAGCACACGAGCGAGGCCGACCTCGGGTACACGTTGGCCGGCGTCGGCCGCTTCCGCGTGAACGTGTTCCGGCAGCGGGGGGTCGTGGGCCTGGCCATCCGCCGCGTGCGTAGCGAGGTCCCAACCTTCGAGGAGCTCAGGCTCCCGCCGGTCATGACCACGCTCGCCGAGTCGCCGCGCGGGCTCGTCCTGATCACGGGGCCAACCGGCACCGGCAAGACCACGACGATCGCGTCGATGATCGGATACATCAACCAGACCCGGCGAGCGCACATCGTGACGATCGAGGATCCCATCGAGGTGGTGCACGACGACGCGCTGTCGATCATCCAACAGCGTGAGATCGGCATCGACACGGACAGCTACGCGAGCGCCCTTCGCCACGTGATCCGCCAGGACCCGGACGTGATCTTCGTCGGTGAGATCCGGGATCCCGACTCGGCCCTGTCCGCGATCCAGGCGGCGGAGACGGGTCACCTCGTGATCTCGACGCTGCACACTCCCGACTGCAGGGAGACCATCAACCGTCTGCTCGACCTGTTCCCCGCCCAGCAGCAGAAAGAGGTGCGGACGTCGTTCGCCGGGTCGTTGCGCGCCATCGTCTCGCAGCGGCTCGTGCCTCGCGCCGACGGGAAGGGCCGCGTGCCCGCCGTGGAGGTGCTGATCAACACGGGTCGCGTCTTCGACCGCATCGTCGACAGCGAGGCCACCGACGAGATCGTCGACATCATCGCCGAAGGCACGTACTACGGGATGCAGACGTTCGACCAGGCACTCGTGCAGCTCGTGAAGGAGGGCTTGGCGAACGTCGACGACGCGCGCCGCACCGCGACGAGCCCGCACGACTTCGACCTGCAGCTGCACGGCGTGCTCGACCGCCACACGGCGCTGCCCCTGCGGGGAGAGGGCCTGCCCTTCTGACCCGACCGTGACCGCACCGGTTCGACCGGCGCGCGACGCGCGCTCGTATGCTCGGGTCCGTGACCGAACCGACGCACGGGCCCGACGGCGCCGTCATCGAGGTCGACCCCGTCTCGAAGGAGCTGGGGGAGCGCTTTGCGGCAGCCGGATCCGAGCTGTACCTCGTCGGAGGGTACGTGCGCGATCTCGTGCTCGGCCGCACGGGTCCGCGTGGCGATCTCGACTTCGCCACCGACGCGCAACCGCACGAGATCACGCGTTTGCTTCGCGGCTGGGCCGACCGCCGCTATCTGGTCGGTGTGAGGTTCGGGACCGTCGGCGCCCTGAAGGACGGGAGGAAGCTCGAGATCACGACGTTCCGCAAGGACGTCTACGACCCGAAGCACCGCAAGCCGGCGGTCACGTTCGCGAAGGATGTCGAGACCGACCTGTCGCGGCGCGACTTCACGATCAACGCGATGGCGGTGCGGCTGCCGGACGGTGCGTTCATCGACCCCTTCGCCGGGGTCCGGGCGCTGGCCGCGAAGTCGCTCGACACGCCGCTGGATCCCGACGACTCGTTCGGCGACGATCCATTGCGGATGCTGCGGGCGGCCCGCTTCATGGCACAGCTCGACGTGAGCCCCGCGCCACGCGTGATCGAAGCCATCGGCCGGATGCACGAGCGGCTCGCGATCGTCTCGGCCGAGCGGATCGCCGACGAGCTCGGCAAGCTGCTGATGGGGGCGAGACCGTCGAGGGGTCTGGAGCTGCTGGTGGAGACCGGTCTCTCCGACGAGTTCCTTCCGGAGCTCTCGGCCCTGCGCCTGGAGCAGGACCCGGTGCATCGGCACAAGGACGTGCTGGGGCACACGTTCGCCGTGATCGAACGGTGCGAGCCCGATCTCGTGCTGCGGCTCGCGGCGCTGTTGCACGACGTGGGCAAGCCGAAGACCCGGCAGATCACACCCGACGGCGTGCAATTCCACCACCACGAGGTCGTCGGCGCTCGGATGGCGGAGGCGAGGCTGCGGGAGCTCCGCTATCCGAACCAGGTCGTCGACGACGTCGTCACGCTGGTCGAGATGCACCTGCGTTTCCATGGCTACGGCGAAGGAGAGGGTTGGACCGACAGCGCCGTGCGCCGCTACGTCCGCGACGCCGGCCCGCTGCTCGACCGGTTGAACCAGCTGACGCGGGCCGACTGCACAACCCGCAACGAGCAGCGGGCCAAGGAGTTCGCTCGGTTGCAGGACGAGCTCGAGGAGCGGATCGCTCGCCTGGCCGAGCAGGAGAACCTTGATTCCCTCCGCCCGCCGCTGGACGGCCGTCAGGTCATGGACAGGCTCGGCATCCCTCCGGGTCCCGTCGTCGGACGCGCCCTCGCGTTCCTCATGGAGTTGCGGATGGAACGCGGCCCGATCGACGAGGACGAAGCCGGGGCGCTCCTCGATGCCTGGGCGAAGGAGCAGGGCATCACCGACTGAACTGCGCGCCGCGCCAGACGGGCTAGTGGAGGAGACCGGCCCGGCCCGGCGGCCAGATCACCAGCCACGCCTTTCCGATCACCTTGTTCTCGGGCACGTATCCGAGGCCGAACCGCGAGTCGAGCGAGTTCGACCGGTTGTCGCCCATCACGAACAGGCTGCCGGCCGGCACCTTCGTGTGGGGAAAGTCCTGCGTCTTCTGCGTCAGGTAGGGCTCGGTGATCTTGTGGCCGTTCACGTACACGGAGCCGTGGGCCGCCCACACGGTGTCGCCGGGGAGGCCGATCACGCGCTTGATGAAGTCCTCGTTCTCGGGACGCTGCACGCCGAGCCCTTCGAACATCCAGTGGAGGAACCCTCCCACCACACTCCGGGCCGGTTCGGTCGAGGGGTGCGGGTCCTCGAAGACGATGATGTCGCCTCGGCGCGGATCGTGCAGGTAGTACGAGACTTTCTGCACGAGGACACGGTCGCCCTTCTGCAGGGTGGGTTCCATCGACGCCGAGGGGATGAAGAACGCCTGGACGAGGAAGGTCTTGATCAGCAGGGCGATGACGAACGCGAGGATGATCAGCGCCGGCAGCTCGCCGAGGAACCGCAGGACCCCCCGCCCCTCCGGATGCTCCGCGCGAGGCTCGGACGTGTCGAGCGCCTCGCGCTCGGAGGTGGTCTTCACTCGGCAAGGGTACCCGCCGGTAGTCGGATGTCGACCTCGACCGCCTTGAACGACACCCAGACGTCCCGACCAACCTCGAGCCCCAGACGCCCCACCGAGCCGAGCGTGACCTCGGCGACCACCGGCGGGGACGAACCCACGCGGACGCGTGCTCGCTCGCCCTCCACGCTGATCGACGTCACCGGACCGTGACCCACGTTGCGCGCCGACCCGCCGTTCGGCCGGTCGACGTGGAGGGCGACGTCCGCGGGCCGGAGCGTCGCCACGACGCCCTCCACGGCGGCGGCCGCGGCGTCCGGCCAGGCGACGACGACGTCGCCCTCCGCCGTCTCGATCCGCCCGGCCCCGGGCTCGAGCGGTTCCAGGCGCCCCGAGTACAGGTTGAGCCCGACGAGCTCGGCGACGTATGGGGTCAGTGGGGCGCTTCGCATCTCCTCGGGCGGGCCTGCCTGCGTGACCCTGCCGCCCTCCAGCACGATGAGGCGGGAGCAGAGGGTCATCGCTTCCACGGGATCGTGGGTGACCAGCAGCTTCACGCCGGGGAACGCGTCGAGCGTCTGGCGGAGGACCGGCCGGATCTCCGCCCGGGCCCGCACGTCCAACGACGAGGTCGGCTCATCTAGCAGGAGCAGACGCGGCTCGTGGATCAGGGCGCGGGCCAGGGACACACGCTGGGCCTCTCCGCCGGACAGATCGCGCGGCCGCGCCGACCGCCGATCCCCTGGAAACCCGAGCCTGTCGAGCAGCGTCGCGGCCCGAGCGCCGGCCTCGGCGCGCCCTAGCCTCCGAGCCCGAAGGGGGAAGGCGGCGTTCTCGACCGCGGACAGGTGGGGGAAGAGCAGCAGGTCCTGGAAGGCCACGCCGACAGGCCGCCGCTCCGCCTGGACGTGTTCGCCGCGCGCGGTGTCGTCGAGCACGACATCGTCCAGACAGATCCGGCCGGCCTCGATCCGCTCGAGCCCGGCGAGGGCCGCGACCACCGTAGACTTCCCGGCGCCGTTGGGGCCGAGCAGCGCGACGGTCTCGCCGGCCTCGGCACCGAAGGCAACCCGGATCCCGAGGTCGCCTCTGCGCACCTGGATGTCGACGTCGAGGCTCATCGCGCCAGCAGCCTGTCCCGAAGCAGGATCAGCACCGCAAGGGAGAGGGCGACCAGCATGAGCGACAGCACGATCGCCGCTCCCGGGTCCGCCTCGCGCGCCTGATACACGGCGAGCGGGAGTGTCTGGGTGCGTCCCGCAAGGTTCCCGGCGAAGGTGACGGTGGCGCCGAATTCGCCGAGCGCGCGAGCCCACGCCAGCGTTGCGCCGGCGGCGAGCTGGGGTGCGATCAGAGGCAGTGTGACGCGGCGGAAGACGTAGGCGCGCGAACCGCCGAACGTCGTCGCGGCCCCCTCGAGCCTGCGGTCGAGCGACCGGAACCCGGACTCCGCGGCGAGGACGAGCAGCGGCATCGAGACGAAGGTCGTCGCCACGATCGCCCCCGGGGTCGTGAACGGCAGCCGGACACCGACCTCGTTGAGCCACCGACCCACGAGGCCAGCTCGGCCGAGAGCGGCGAGCAGCCCGATCCCCCCGACGACGGGTGGCAGGACGATCGGGAGCACGATGAGGGCCCGGATCGCAGCCCGTCCCGGCACACGGCCACGGGCCAGCACCCAGGCCACGGGAAGACCCATGACGACGGAGAGGGCCGCGGCGGACACGGACACGACGAGAGACAGACGGAGCGCCGTCAGGCCGCCGTTCGACACGAGCGCGGACGCGGCGTGCGTCCACGGTGCCCGCACGACGAGGGCAACGACCGGAAGAAGGACGAACGCGATCCCGGCGATCGCCAGGGCCGCGACGGCGGGATGGACTCGCTCGGGGCGGGGAGCCACGCCTCAGCCCCCAGTCGCCGGCTTGAACCCGAACGACGCCAGGGTTGCCTGCCCCTGGGCCCCGGTCGCGTAGGCGACGAAGCGTCGCGCGAGGTCGGGATTCGGGCCGCCGTTCACCACGGCGATCGGATACGTGGCGATGACGTTCAGGCTCGCCGGGATCGGGACGGCAGAGACCTGCGCGGCCGCGCCTCCGCTGACGTCGGACGTGTAGACGACGGCCGCGTCGGCCTCACCGCCGGTGATCTTCGCCACGACGGAGGCGTCGTCGGGCTCGTTCGAAACCACGTTCTGCTCCGCTGCCTGCGCGATCCCCGCCTTGTCCAGGGCCTGCCGCGCGTAGTCGCCGACCGGCACACCCTTCGCTCCCAACACCAGGCTCACGCCGGGCCTCCCGAGATCCTCGATCGAGCTCACGCCTGCAGGGTTCGAGGCGGGCGTGATGATCACGAGGTCGTTCGTGGCGACGTTCGCGCGGTCGGCCACCCCGGTCTTCGTCGCGACGTCGTCCATCCAGGTGCCGCTTGCCGATGCGAACACGTCGGCGGCGCCCTCGGACTCGATCTGGCCCGCCAGATCGCCGGACGAGCCGAAATTGAACGAGACGGTCACCCCCGGGTTCGCCGTCTCGAAGTCTGCGCCGATCTTCGTGAACGCCTTCGTGAGGGATGACGCGGCGAAGACGACGAGTGCCTCGCGGGGTGCCGGCGTCGAGCCCGCACTCGGGCTCGACGAGCAGGCCGTGACGACGAGGCCGACGCAGACGATCGGTACCACCGGGCGCCTCACCAGGAAACCCCCTCGAACGACGGTTCGGGAAGGATACAGGTCTAATCGTATGAACCCAAGGAAAAGCTGGTGATTAGTCGCCGGGAAGATTGACCATCACGCTCGTGGCCTTGACCGTGGCGATCGCGTGCATGCCGACCTCGAGCTTCATCTGGTCAGCGGCCTCCCTGGTGATGAACGCGAGCACGCGGTGGGGTCCGGCCTGGATCTCGACCGTCGCGCTCAGCGCGTCACGCTTGATCTCGGTGATGACGCCGGGGAAGCGATTCCGAGCGCTGCCGGCGGCGATCGGCTGCTGTCCGTGCCGCTCGGCGAGCAGCCTGGCCACCTCGCTCGCCGCAACCACGCGCTGACCGCCGTCCGTGCGTCGGGTCGAGAGCTTGCCGTCACGTTCCCATCGGCGAAGGGTCTCGACGCGCACGCCCAACGCCTTCGCGGCCTCTCCGATCCGGTACGAGTCGGCCATCGCCCGAAGGATAGCGTCCGGAAGGGACGGGGATCTCACACGGCGAAGCGCACGTGGAGGACGTCGCCCTCGCGGACCACGTAGTCCTTTCCCTCCACCCGGATCTTGCCCGCCGCCTTCGCGGCCTCCATCGAACCGGCCGCGACGAGGTCGTCGTACCCGATGACCTCGGCTCGGATGAATCCACGTTGCAGGTCGGTGTGGATCACGGCGGCCGCCTCGGGTGCGACGGCGCCGCGTCGGACCTCCCACGCCCTCGTTTCGTCCTCTCCGGTCGTAAGGAACGTGATGAGGTCGAGCGCGCGGTAGCACGCCGCGATCACGGTCTGCAGGCCGGGTTCCTCGACACCGAACTCTTCGAGCAGTGACCTGGCGTCGTCGGGGTCCATCTCCGCGGTCTCGGCTTCGATCGAGGCGAACACGCCGGCCGCGTCGCCGAGCTCCACCGGCACACTCGCTCCCTCCTCCAGGTTCGCGACCACGACCTCCGGCTTCACGGTGAGCGGAGCGATCCCCTTCAACTCTGCGACATCCTCCGGCGAGAGCTTCGCGTCGCGAAGAGGGGTCTCCGCATCGAGGGCCTCGCGCGCGCGAACGAGCGCCTCGACATCCGCAGTGGCCCTACCCTTCGCTCGCTTCTCGGCCTTGTGGAGCGCGGACTCAACCACCGCGAGGTCGGCGAGCAGAAGATCCGCGCGGACGGTCGCGAGCTCGGCGGCAGGGGTCGCATCCGGGCCGAAGCACCGCAGGATGATCGCGAGGGCGTCCGCTTCCCGCAGCTTCGCCAGTCCTTGGGCGCTGGAGACGCCGCCCGGTACGTCGACGAACCGGACCTGGGCGGCGACGGTCTTGCGCGAACGCTCCATCTCGGTGAGCACGGCGAGCCTAGGATCGGGAGCTGTCACGACCGCAATATTGGCCTGGCCGCCCGGCGAGCCGGTCCGGGTGAGTGCCCTGAACAGCGTGGACTTGCCCGAGAATGGGACGCCGACCAGCCCGACATCCTTCATTGGTCGGCGAGCCTATCAGCCGTCCGGCCCACAACTACCGCCTTTCGGTCCCTGCTCCGGGGGCGGCGGACGTGCCGATGTGAACCCCGAGACCGAGTGGGGCGGAGTGCCGCCAGACCCACTCCGCCCCACCGGCTCTCCTTGCATGCAAGGACTGGTATCGATACAAGCCGGTTTCGGCCGGCGAGGCCTGGCAGCGTCCGGGCGGGCAGGGGGATCCGACGGCCCCCGCCCGCCCGGCCATCCGTCCCGGCCACGAGTCGGGAGCGCGCGAAGGGCCGGGGTTCTCGCCCCGGCCCTCGTGAGCCTGCTGCGGAAAAGGGTCTCTTACGCCTTCGTCTCCCAGAAAATCTTCGCGATCTCGTCGATCGAGTCCAGGAGCTTCTGACCCTGCGCGGGGTCCTCGGACTTCTTCGCCTCTCCCGCGAGTTTCGTGGCGTTCCAGAACGTGTCGTGCAGGTTCGGGTACTTCTGGAGGTGCTCCGGCTTGAAGTAGTCGGTCCACAGCACCCACAGGTGGTGCTTCACGAGGTCCGCCCGCTGTTCCTTGATCGCGACGGCGCGCTCGCGGAAGATCGGGTCCTCGTTGCCCTGGTACTTCTCCTGGCAGGCCTTCACCGATTCGGCCTCGATACGGGCCTGCGCCGGGTCGTAGATACCGCACGGCAGGTCGCAATGCGCGTGGACGGTGCGGCGCGGCTTGAGGAATGCTGCCACCATGGAACCGCCTCCTTCTGATCGCGAGCGTTCCGGGGAACCGTACCACCGCGGTCACAAACCGTTCGCCCGGCTCGGCGCGACCGCAGCAGTGGCCGCCGGTGTGGCGTGGGCGTGCCTGCGATGGAAGCCCTCTCGGATCGAGATCGACGGTGCCAGCATGGCCCCGACGCTCGCCCCGGGGGACTGGGCCCTCGCCGTGATGCCGCGCGGATTCCGAACCGGCGACGTCGTCGTCGTGGAACACCCCGGCCGGCCCGGCTACGAGATGGTGAAACGGATCCGGGCCGTGCCGGGCGAGGTTGTCGGCGAG
>JALYLM010000186.1 GCA_030774235.1 Actinomycetota bacterium | reverse complement strand
TGTCGAGCGGGCCCTCGAGCCGGTAGCCGAACCCGCGATCCGGTTCGTCCAGCTGCATCGAGGAGACGCCGAGGTCGTAGAGGACGCCGTCGACCCGTCCTCCGGCGACGTCCTCGTCGACCTCGGAGAACCTCGACGCCACTGGACGGAACCGTTCCCCGAACGTTTCGAGCCTCCGTACCGCCAGCGCGAGCGCCGACGGATCGCGGTCGACGCCGACCACGAGATCCACGCCGGCGTCGAGCAGGGCTCCGGCGTGCCCGCCGGCTCCCACGGTCATGTCGATCACGGTCTTCCTGTCGCGGAGGTATCCGGTCACTTCGGCCACCATCACGGGCTCGTGCGGCGGGGCCCCGTTCCCCGTCACCCGATGTGCCCGGCGAGCAGGCCGATGCCGATCGACGCGAGGAGCGTCAACGCCGTGATGCCGATGAGCGAGAGGCTCTGCCTGACCTCGGCGCCGAGCTTGTTCGGGGAAGGTGTCACCGGACTTACCTCCTGTCGTTGCGGGGGTCGAGCGCACCGGACTGGTACGCCCCCCCGAAGGACTGCTCGTAGCGGCCGTACGTCTCGCCGTCCCAGATCTCCATCCGGTCGCGAACGCCGAGCACGACGACCTCCTTGCGGATCCCGACCGCCTCACGGAGGCGCTGGGGGATCGTGACGCGCCCCTGGCTGTCGAGCTTCGCCTCGTCGGACGAGCCGAAGAACAGCCGGGCGTAGGCACGACCGTCGTTGTCGGAAAGGGGGAAGGACGCGACCTCCTCGGAGCGCCGCTCCCACTCGGCCCTGGGGAAGACATAGAGGCAGCGGTCCTGGCCGATCGTCAGCCAGCAGCCGTCGGCGAACGCCTCACGGAACCTCGCCGGCAGCGATACCCTGCCCTTGGGGTCGAGCTGATAGCCGTGCGTGCCGAGCAGTTCGGCCACGCCTCCTCCCCTTTCCTCCACTGAGTCCCACTTTTATGCCACTAGCCCTCCACCACGTCAATGGGAAACGCGCCCGAACTGTTGTTCGGCAGCTCGACGTACGACGAGACGGGGGATGCCAAGCAAGGAGAGCAACAGGAGCAAACAAACGGAACGGAGGCGTGGACGAAGCGGCACGGCCCTTGATCGGGTGGGACCGGATCCGGGCTCAGATGCTCAGATCAGGTACGTCTCCCAGCCGGGCTCGGGACGCCCCAGCGTGAGATGGAATCCGTCACTCGGCGCGAACGGCTGGCGTGACAGACGAAAGCCCGCCTCGTTCGGCGTCCGGTCCTCCTTCTTCGCGTTGCAGCGCCGGCAGGCCGCGACCACGTTCTCCCATACATGAAGCCCGCCGCGTGACTTCGGGATCACGTGGTCGAGGTTCTCGGCCCCGCCGCCGCAGTACTGACACGTCCAGGCATCGCGGGCGAAGACGGCACGCCGGGTCAACGGCGCGTGCGCGCGGTAGGGGATCCGAACGTAGTTGCGGAGCCGGACGACCGACGGTGCCTCCAGCACGAGACGCTCGGAGTGGAAGACCATCCCGTTCGACAGAACGACCTCGGCCTTCTCCTTCAGGACCATGACCACGGCGCGTCGCGCCGGCACGACGGCCAGCGGCGCATCGGTCACGTTGAGGACGAGCGCACGTCCCATGCGGAAAGTCTACCGGCAGCCCGGGTCCTCGGCGGATCCGCGCTCGGCGAATCACAAGCGTGTAATCTTGTCGGTGCGGGGCGGCGGGCCGGTCGGCCGGATGCCCGGAACTTGCGAACTAGGGGCCGCGCGGGGCGTCCCACGACCGAGCCGGCTCGCCGCCCTTCCTCGATCGGCGCCCGCATCCTGGAACCGATAGGCCGGTTCGTGCGTATCTCTTCTTGACGTCGTCTCCGCGGACATCGTCTGCTGCCCGCGCGACACGGCATGCCGTACGATGACGATTCCGGCCGGGAGGTGGTCGTTGGAGGTTCGAGAAACCCCGCAGGATTGGCAGGCCTTCGCGTCGCGCTTCCAGGAGATCGAGGCGAACGTCGAGCGGGTCGTCAGGGGCAAGCATCAGGAGATCCGGCTCGCTCTCGTGGCGCTCCTCGCCGAGGGTCACCTGCTCATCGAGGACGTCCCCGGAGTGGGCAAGACGATGCTGGCGAAGGCGATCGCGCGCTCGATCGATTGTTCGTTCCGCAGGATCCAGTTCACGCCCGACCTGCTGCCGACCGACGTGACCGGCGTGAACGTGTTCAACCAGGAGCAGCGCGACTTCGAATTCAAACCCGGAGCGATCTTTGCGAACATCGTTCTCGCCGACGAGATCAACCGGGCGTCCCCGAAGACCCAGTCCGCGCTCCTGGAATGCATGGAAGAGCGCCAGGTCACGGTCGACACGGTGACGCACCCGTTGGGAACGCCGTTCATGGTGATCGCCACGCAGAATCCCATCGAGCACGAGGGCACCTATCCGCTGCCCGAGGCGCAGCTCGATCGGTTCATGCTTCGGCTGTCGATCGGGTACCCCACGAAGGAGGTCGAGGTCGAGATCCTGTCGACCCATACGACGGGAGCACCGCTGGCCGAGATCGGTCCCGTGACCGACGCCCCGGGCGTCGCCGAGATGATCCACAAGACCAGGGAGGTTCACGCCGCCCCGGCGATCCGTCGATACATCGTGGAACTCATCGAGGCGACCCGGCGTCACAGCGACATGTACCTGGGAGCCAGCCCCCGGGCCGGGATCATGATCCTGCGGGCGGCCCGGGCGCTCGCGGCGACCGATGAACGCGACTACGTCATCCCCGACGACGTGAAGGCGCTCGCGGTGCCGGCGCTTGGGCACCGCGTGATCGTGACCGCCGATGCCGTCATGAGCGGCCGATCGGCCGACCTGATCCTCCGCGAGATCTTGAGCGAGGTCGAGGTCCCCGTCGCGGAGAACCCGTGACCCCCTCGGGCCGCGGGCTCGTCGTGTTCGCGTCCGGGGTCGCCATGTGGATCGCGGCCCGCCTGCTCGGCTCCCCCGCCCTCGAGGTCGTGGGGTTCGGGCTGACGTGTCTGCCGTTCCTCGCCGCGGCGTACGTGCGCATGGGCAAGCAGCAGGTGGTGTTGCGGCGCCGGTTGTCCGATGGCAGGGTCCAACCCGGAACCCGGGTGACGGTCACGATCGACGTGGAGAACCGCTCCGCCGGCCCGACCTCCTTCCTGCTGGTCGAGGACCGGCTGCCCCCCGCGCTCGGGCGTCCCGCGCGACTCGTCGTCACCGGCGTCCAGCGCCACGCGGTCGAGCACGTCTCCTACACCGTCCTCCCCCAGACCAGAGGCCGGTTCCGTCTGGGTCCGCTCTCGGTCGACGTCTCCGATCCGTTCGCGCTGACACGCCAACGGATCGAGTTCGACATGCGGGACGAGCTCCTCGTGATCCCGGAGGTCGAGGACCTCCTCGGCGCCTCCGATCCCACGTCGGGCCCCAGCTTCGGAGCGATGCGTGCGAGGCACCTGTTCCGCACCGGCGAGGAGTACTACACGATGCGCGCGTACCAGGAAGGGGACGACCTGCGCCGCATCCACTGGCCGTCGGTGGCGCGCACCGGCGACATCATGATCCGCCAGGATGAGTCCTCGCGGCGCTCGAGCGGGCTCGTGTTCCTGGACACCCGGGCCTCGGCGCTCGGCCAGGCCCACACCCCGGCGTTCGAGCGGGCGATCTCGGTCGGCGCGACGCTCGGCGTCTTGCTCGCGCAGCGCGGCTTCAGCCTGCGGCTCGCCACCGCCGACGCGGCCCCCGCCCCCGTGAGTGAAGAGCGCTTCCTCGACGCCCTTGCGGGGATCTCGCACGCGTCGACGCGATCGATCGGTCCCGCGCTCGTCCACCTGCGTGCCGGCTCTTCGGCCGACACCACGCTGATCTACGTCGCCCCGCCCCCGGCGCCCACCGAGCTGCCGTCCCTGATCCGCGCCGGCGCCGGCTACGGACCAAAGCTCGCGGTGCTCGTGTATCCGATGGACCCGGCGGCCCTTCCGCCGGAGCGACTGGCTCAGATGGAGGGCCGGGCGACCCAGGGACGCCTGGCCCTGACCCGCTCGGGGTGGGACTGCATCGTCCTGTCCCCGTCGATGAGACTGAAGGAACGATGGCACGCCCCCAAGGAACATCGGCTCGCGCGCAGCGTGTGAACGCGGCGGTCGCGACGAGCCTGTTGGCCGTCGCGACCGCGGTCGCCCTCGCCCGCGTCTTCTCCGGCGGAGGCGCCGGGTGGCGCCTGCTCGCCGCCGGCATCGCCTCCGGGCTTCTGGCGTGCGCGATGGAGCGCAAGAACCTGCTCCTCGCGACCGCCGTCAGCGCGGTGGGCATGGTCGTCGCGGTCGGCCTCTGGGTCTTCCCCGACACGACCCTGCACGGCCTGCCCACGATGCACACCCTGCACGCGATCGGTTCCGCGTCCAGGCAAGTCGGCGAGCTCGCTCGCGTACAAGTCGCGCCGACCGTTCCCCTCCGGCCCCTGCTGCTGGCGGCGCTGACCTCGGTGTGGGCCGCGATCTTCTCCGCCCACGCCCTCGCGTTTCGGGCCGGCAGCCCCCTCCTGGCCCTGCTCCCCCCGGTCGCGCTCGTCGC
>JALYLM010000185.1 GCA_030774235.1 Actinomycetota bacterium | reverse complement strand
ATCAAGGTCGAGGGGTTCCAGTGGGAGTGGACGTTCCTCTACTTGAACGAGGGGATCTTCGTTAGCGGCAAGACGCTCGTCCGTCCCGCCCTCATGGTGCTTCCCGTCGACGAGCCGGTCCAGATCCAGCTGACCTCGCGCGACGTGATCCATTCGTTCTTCGTTCCAGATCTGCTCTTCAAACGCGATGCGATCCCGGGCCGAACGAGCAGCTTCACGTTCACGCCCACGAAGCTCGGGACTTTCCAGGCGCAGTGCGCCGAGTTCTGCGGGCTGTGGCATTCGAAGATGACGTTCCAGGTCCAGGTGGTGTCGCCCCCCGACTATTCGGCCTGGATCAACGAACAGCGGAAGGCGGCCCAGGGGATCACCTGCCCGCCGAACGGGTCGGCGCTGTCGCTCGTGGCGCACAACATCTCATGGAACAAGTTCTGCCTCGCCGCCCCCGCGAACAAGCCGTTCACGGTGAACGTGACGAACCAGGATGACGGGATCCAGCACAACTTCTCGATCTACGACAGCTTCTTCGAGAAGAAGACCTACTTCCAGGCGCCGAAGCTCACCGGGCCGGCGAGCGCGACGTTCAACGTCGGCGCGCTCCCGGCCGGCCATTACTACTTCCAGTGCGACGTCCACGGCCCCGCGATGTCGGGTGCCTTCGTCGTGAAATGAGGACGAGGAGACCCGGATGAAGGACGGCCCATGGCGGTAACCGAGGCCCCGGCGAGAGAGCTCGCGCCCGAACCCGAGCGCGGCCGGCTCCTCGACTGGCT
Source organism: Actinomycetota bacterium (assembly GCA_030774235.1). Taxonomy (GTDB): domain Bacteria; phylum Actinomycetota; class UBA4738; order UBA4738; family HRBIN12; genus JALYLM01. The sequence goes on along the minus strand of JALYLM010000185.1, from coordinate 2,216 downwards.
GACGACGACCGATCACAAGAAGATCGGCATCCTGTACCTGGTCAACAGCTTCTCGTTCTTCGCCGTCGGCGGGGTGTTCGCGCTGTTGATGCGGAGCGAGCTCGCGCGGCCGGGCATCCAGTACTTCCAGCCGCACCTGTACAACGAGTTCTTCACCCTCCACGGCACGCTGATGATCTTCCTTGTGATCTTCCCGCTGCTGGCGGGCTTCGGGAACTACTTCGTGCCGCTGCAGATCGGGGCGCTCGACATGGCGTTCCCGCGGATCAACGCGCTGTCGTTCTGGCTGCTCCCCGTCGGGGGCCTGACGATCTTGTCGGGGTTCCTGGCGCACGGGGGTGCCGCCGCCTGCGGGTGGACCTGCTACGCGCCGCTGTCCGAGACCCTCGGCACCGGCCAGGACCTGTGGACGGCCGGTCTGATCATCGTCGGAACCGCCTCGATCCTGGGTGGGATCAACTTCGTCGTGACGATCCTTCGGATGCGGGCTCCGGGGATGACAATGATGCGGATGCCGGTGTTCACATGGAGCATCCTCGCCACGTCGCTCCTGGTGATCCTGGCCGCGCCGGTCCTCACCGCCGGCCTCATCATGCTGTTCGCCGACAAGCGCCTCGGGACGGCGTTCTTCAACCCAACCCGGGGGGGCGTCGCCCTGCTCTGGCAGCACGTCTTCTGGTTCTTCGGGCACCCCGAGGTCTACATGCTGATCCTGGGCGCGTGGGGCGTAGTGACCGAGATCATCTCGGTCTTCTCCGGCAAGCCGATCTTCAGCTACCGGGGCGTGGTCCTGTCGTTCTTGATGATCACGGCGCTGTCGTTCAGCGTCTGGGCCCACCACATGTTCGCCACCGGCGCCGTCGAGCTGCCGTTCTTCAGCGTCACGACGGAACTGATCTCCATCCCGACGGGCGTCCTGTTCTTCATCTGGTTGGCGACGCTCTGGAAGGGGAAGCTCCGCTTCGATCCGCCGATGCTGTTCGCGCTCGGGTTCATCGCGATGTTCCTGATCGGCGGGATCAACGGCGTGTGGGCGGCGTCGCCGGCGATGGACTTCGCGATTCACGACACCTACTGGGTGGTGGCCCACCTTCACTACGTGCTGTTCGGCGGCACGCTCTTCGGCGTGATGGCGGCGATGTACTACTGGTTCCCGAAGATGACGGGGCGGATGCTGTCGAAGCGCCTCGGGACCTGGCACTTCTGGGTCCAGCTCGTCGGCTTCAACCTCACGTTCTTCCCGATGCACATCCTGGGGCTGCGGGGAATGCCGCGGCGGATCGCCGACTACGCCCCGGACCGCGGCTGGAGCTTCCTGAACCTGGTGGCCTCGGTCGGCGCGTTCGTGATCGCGATCGCGATGATCATCTTCTTCGTCAACATCTTCACGACGCTGCGCAAGCCGCGGACGGCGTCGGCCGACCCGTGGGGCGCGAACACGTTGGAGTGGGCGACGAGCTCGCCGCCCCCGGCGCACAACTTCGACTCGCTGCCGCCGATCCGTTCGGCCCGTCCCGTCTACGACCTGCGCCAGGCCCAAGGGGACCGGTCGTGAGCGCCGTCGCCGTGCCGCAGGAGCGGGCCTCCCGCGAGATGAGCGGCCCGATCCTGGGCATGGTCCTGTTCATCGCGTCCGAGGCGATGTTCTTCGCGGCGTTCTTCGGCGCCTACTTCACGATCCACGCCACGCAGCCCGTGTGGCCGCCCAAGGGGATCGAGCACCTGAAGATCGGCATCCCGGCGATCCTGACCGTGATCCTCGTCTCCAGCAGCGTCGTGCTCCAGATCGGGTTGCGCACGATCCGGAGCTCGGGCCCGCGCCGGGCGATGGTCTGGCTGGGCGCCACGATCGTCCTGGGGATCGCCTTCCTGCTCCTGCAGCTCTATGACTACTCGCAGCTCGGCTTCGGCCTGAAGGACGGGGTCTTCGGCACGCTCTTCTACGTGATGACCGGCCTGCATATGGCCCACGTGTTCGGCGGCGTCGTGTTCCTGTCGCTCGTCTTCGGACAGACGGCGAGCGGCCTGCTGTCGCCGACGCGGCACGAGTCGCTCGAGGCCGGGACGCTCTACTGGCACTTCGTGGACGTCGTGTGGATCTGCCTGTTCACGGTCTTCTATCTGCTGACCCCGAGGTAGGCGCGATGGGCACCGTATCGAGGATCTGGCTGGCCCTCGCGGGGTTCCTCGCGGTCGCAGGCGTCGTCTACGGGCTC
>JALYLM010000184.1 GCA_030774235.1 Actinomycetota bacterium | reverse complement strand
GGCGTCTCGATCGACGAGCTGGCCGAGCAGTCGGAGCTTCACCGTGAGGGCGACGATCTGTTGCTGGGCGCCGTCGTGCAGGTTCCGCTCCAGCTTTCGCCGCTCCTCGTCCTGGGCGGCGACGAGGCGCTGGCGGGACGCCCGCAGCTGCTCGATGTGGTCGAGGAGCTGCTCGGTGAGGGTCACGTTCCGCATCACGAGCCCCGCCTGGGTCGCCAGGTCGCGGACCAGCTTCTCCTCTGTAACCGTGATGGTCTCGCCCGGCCTCTTCCGGATGGACAGGGCACCGAGCAGTTCGCCCCGGTGACGGACGGGTTCGAGCATGGACGAGGACGTCACCGACCCCTCGGCTTCCGCGGACGTGATCGCGGCCACCGGCTCGGCATCGGCGGGCCACGAAGCGTCCGACCGGTATGCCTCTCCCGTCCGGACCCACACGTCGGCACGGGCGGCTCCCGTCCCTTCGGCTAGGGCGCGCGCCATCCTCGGCAGGAGCTCGTCGTTGGCATACACGTTCCCCAACCGCTCCGAGAACGCCGACAGCACCTCGTACGGCGTTGCCCGTTTCCCGTAGACGAGGCGGTCGGCCAGTCGCTGGGCACGCCGGCGCGCCGGCTGGAACGCGAGCGCGACGACGGCGGCGGCGACGGCGGAAAGGACGGTGTTCGACCGGCTTCCCACGACGGCCCCCACGCCGATGACGATCGCCAGGTAGACGGCCGTGATGAAGACGGCCAGCGCCGCGAACAACAGGGCCCGGTTGACCACGACGTCGATCTCGAACAACCGGTAGCGCAGGATGGACACGCCGATCGCGATCGGGATGAGGGCGAACGAGACGATGGCGACGTTCTGGAACACCTGGAGCCACCCCGGTGTGTTCGCCGACCAGCCACCCACCAATGAGATCGGTAGGACGGCCCCGTACAGGACGCCCACGACCGTCGCGGCGGTGACCAGCCACCGTAGTTGGAGCCGCTCGACGCCGTTGGAGCGGCGGTAGCGCTGCACCAGGCTCACCAACGACGCGACGATGCCGATCGGGGTCAACGCCACGAAGACAAGGGCGAACCCTAGGATTGGGCGAAGCGCCTGGACCCCGAGCGGATTCTGGAGGTTCGGATACCCGCTGTCCGCCAGCGATCCGGGGTAGAAGATGGCCGCCACGAAGAACAGGACGAACCCCGCACCGAGGATGCGGGCGAACCAGCGCCAGCGCGGTGAGGGCAGACGGCCGGTTGGGAACAGCAGGATCAGGAACGTTGCCGGCAGGGCCACGATCGGCACCCACATCACCGAGTCGATCACGAGGGCGGCGGCCCCCAGATCGGTTCCGCCGCCGATGCCTCCGTGGATCGCGTAGCTCCCGTACGAGCTCAGGAGGACGTCGAGGCCGAGCGCGACACCGATCCCCGCCATGAGCCAGCTGAGCGGGCTCTCTGGGCGGCGCGAGGCGAGGACGTATCCGACGACCGGGAAGGCGCCGAACGCGAGGACGAAGCCGAAGTCCGTCGAGGCGTTGGGTCCGGTGTCGAGGAGGTGGAACACGATCCCGGCGGCGACCAGGGCCAGCGTCAGACCCAAGATGAGGCGCGCGAGCAGCGGACGCGGGCTGCCGTCGACCACGCTGTCGCGATCTCCCACGTATCCCGCCATCAGCCGCATGTTCGCACCGACTCCCCGTCGATGTCGCCCCTGTGTGGCGAGTTCTCGTCGATTCCCGAGTCGGGCTTCCATCCGGTCGGGCATCGGACGACGATTCCAGCGATGGCGAGGATGGAGAGCGTGGGAGCGAGTCGGCGCCACGTCGTCGAGACACTCGCGTGGCAGCTGGCGCTGCTCGCGGGAATCGGCCTGGTCGCGATCGCCGCAAGCGGGGTGGTTGCGCTCTCGATGCGCGCGGCCTTCGGGGACAGGTTCGTCGCCGGGGACGCCGAGGGGATCACGTACACGGCCGAGCGGTGCGCGGACTTTCTGGAGTACGTCCCGGGCGCAGCCGACTGCGAGGCAGCGGCCAGCGGTCATCATGCCGACGAGGTCGTCTTCTATCGGATCGGCGCGGGCCTGCCGGGCGCGCTCGTGCTTGCCGGATGGTGGTGGCTGCGACGCCGGCGTGGGAGCCGATGGGAGGCGGAACCCCTGCTGTCGCCTTCCGTCGTTCCCGCGGTCGGCGCGGCGCTGTTCGGTTGCGCAGCCGTCGCGTTGACCGGGCGCGGCCTGGGCGTGCTGTTGTTCGAAGGGCCGAGCCACGGGCCCGGTCAGTGGATCAGCGCCGGCGCCGTCTCCCTCGTGCTGTTCATCGGCTTCGCTCGTGCCTTCTGGCACAGCCTCGCGACGACGGTCCCGTGATCGCCTACCTCGTCGCCTGAGGCCGACCGGCCGCCAGCCTCTCGAATAGGCTGTGGCGCTCGAACATCACCCCGAGACGGGGTCGGCGCGTAGAGGAGAGGGAGGAACCGGGGTGGCCGACCAGGTCGCCGTCATCGATCGCGCTCGAGAAGCCGTCGGACGCGAGGCGTGGGCGGAGGCGTACCGGGAACTGAGCTCTCTCGATCCCTCCAGCCTCGGAGCCGAGGACTCGGAGGGACTCGCCGACGCGGCCTGGTGGTTGTCTCATCTCGACGAGTCCATCACGGCACGGCAGCGGGCCTATTCCGTGTACGCGGCCGAGGGACGGGATCCGCAGGCCGCGTCCGTCGCGGTGCGGCTGTGTTTCCAGCACTTCGATCGAGGGGAACCCGCGGTCGGGATGGGATGGCTCATGCACGCCGAGCGGCATCTGCGCGACCAACCCGAGTGCGTCCAGCACGGGTTCCTGGCCCTGTGTCGGGGCGCAGTGACCCACGAGGGGGGCGACCTCGACGGAGCGCGGGCACTCGCGGAGGAGGCCACCCGGATCGGCCAACGCTTCGGCGACCGGGAGGTCATCGCGCTGGGGATCCACGCGCAGGGACGGGTGCTCATCTCCGCCGGCCGGGTCACCGAAGGCGTGGCGCTGCTGGATGAGGCGATGACCTCCGTCGTCGCGGGGGAGCTCGGGCAGTTCTACACGGGGGTGATCTACTGCAGCGTCCTCGAGGCATGCCTGGATCTCGCCGATGTCGGCCGGGCGAGCGAGTGGAGCGAGGCGGCGCAGGTCTGGTGCCGGTCCCTTCCGCCGGAGTCGCCCTATCCCGGGCTCTGCCGGATCAACCGGGCCGTGGTCTCGACCTTCCGGGGCGCGTGGCCGGAGGCCGAGGCCGAGGCTCGGCGAGCATCGGAGGAGTTGTCGTTCAACCCGATGGCCGCCGCCAGGGCGTTCTACGAGACCGGCGAGATCCGGCGGCGGATCGGCAACTTCGCGGGCGCCGAGGAGGCCTTCGCCCGCGCGCATGAGATCGGCTTCGAGCCGCAGCCCGGGCTTGCCCTCCTCAGGCTCTCCCAGGGCAAGACGGAGGCCGCCCGCACCGCGCTCCGCCTCTCGGTCGCCGGCGAGTCGGGGAACCGGCTCCGCCGCGCGCGGCTCCTGGCGGCGTACGTCGAGGTCGCGCTGGCGGCGAGCGAGCTCGACGAAGCGAGGACGGCGAGCCTCGAGCTCGAGACGATCGCGCGCGACTTCCAGACGCCCGCGTTGCAAGCGACGGCGGCGACGGCGCGCGGCTCGGTGATGCTCGCGGAGGGCGACCTGGCCGGGGCCCTCGAGAACCTGCGCCATGCGTGCGCGGTTTGGCAGGAGCTTCGATTGCCGTACGAGGCCGCACGAGCTCGGATACTGTACGGAGCTGCCGTCCGCGCGGCCGGTGACGAGGACGGTGCCCGGCTCGAGCTGCAGGCAGCCCTGGCATCCTTCGAACGCCTGGGCGCAGCCACCGACGCGCACCGGGCCGCGGAGCTCCTCGCCGCGGGGACGGATATGCCCCGCGGGCTCACGGCGCGCGAGGTCGAGGTGCTCCGCCTGGTCGCAACCGGCAGGACCAATCGCGACGTGGCGGCCGAGCTCGTGATCAGCGAGCACACGGTCGCTCGGCACCTCCAGAACATCTTCGCGAAGGTCGGCGTCTCCTCACGGGCCGCCGCGACCGCCTTCGCGTTCGAGCACGGCCTGGCCTGAGCGTTCTCGCATCGCGTCGGCGGCCGGGCGGAAACCTCCCGGGTGGTTCGTTCGAACCACGACCCGGATGAGGGGAGTTGGCTGGTTCGGGTGATGAACCCACCCCGGCCTGCCGCGTACGGTCGACCCGAACCGGACGAACGGAGGAGACGGATGGACGGCGTCAGCGGGTCGGAGCGCTTCGAGACCGTGATCATCGGCGGTGGCCAGGCGGGGCTGGCGGTCGGGTACCACCTGAAGCGGCGGAGCCGGCAGTTCGTGATCCTCGACGCGAACGAACGGATCGGTGACTCCTGGCGCACGCGCTGGGATTCGCTCCGTCTGTTCACCCCGGCCCGCTTCGCGAACCTGTCGGGATGGCGCTTCCCCGCGCCGGGCGGGTCGTTCCCCTCGAGGGACCAGATGGCCGACTACCTGGAGGCCTACGCGACGCGCTTCGACCTTCCCATCCGAACGGGCGCCCGCGTGGAACGGGTCTCCAAGGAGGGCGACCGATACATCGTTTCGGCAGGCGACCGTCGGTTCGAGGCGGACAACGTGGTCGTGGCGTCCGGCGCGCACCAGGATCCCCGCGTCCCCGCGTTCGCCAGGCAACTCGATCCGTCGATCGTGCAACTGCACTCGAGCGATTACCGGAATCCTTCGCAGCTCCAAGAGGGCGGCGTGCTGGTCGTCGGGGCGGGGAACTCGGGGGCCGACATCTCGCTCGACGTCGTGGGCGCCCACCCGACGTGGATGTCCGGGCCGAGCACCGGCCACATCCCGTTCCGCATCGAGACGCCGGTCGCACGCTTCTTCCTGATCCGCATCGTGCGGTTCGTCGGCCATCACGTGCTCACGTCGAGGACGCCGATCGGCAGGAAGATGCGCACGAAGTTCACGTCGCGGGGCGGGCCGCTCATCCGAGTGAAGCCGAAGGACCTCTCAGCGGCTGGGGTCGAATGGGTCTCCAGGACCGTCGGCATCGAGGGGGGCTACCCGGTGCTCGAGGACGGACGCGTTCTGCACGTGTCGAACGTGGTCTGGTGCACGGGGTTTCGTCAGGATCTCTCGTGGATCGATCTCCCCGTGTTCGGGGAGGACGGCGAGCTCACGCACGACCGTGGCCTGGTCCCGAACGAGCCCGGCTTGTCCTTCGCCGGTCTCGTCTTCCAGTTCGCGGCGACGTCGGACGTGATCACCGGGGTCTCACGGGACGCCGAATACATCGCGAGGCACATCGCCTCGCGTCAGCGGAACGGCCGGCCGAAGGCGGGCGCGCTCACCGGATCCTGAGGTGAGGGTTCCCGCGATCTGGTCGTCCTGTGGGCCGGACCTGCTCCACGCGGTCGACCTCACTCCCGGCGAGCGCGTGCTCGACGTCGCCAGCAGGACCGGCGTCGTCGACCCGCGCCTTCCCTTCGAGGACGCGTCGTTCGACGTCGTCGTCTGCCGGCAGGGACTTCAGCTGCTCGAAGATCGAGGCCGGGCCCTCGCCGAGATGCACAGGGTCCTCAGGGCCGGGGGTCGTGTGGGCGTCTGCGTCCCGGGCCGTATCGAGCGGAGCCCTGCCTTGGAGGCTCTCGCACGTTCGCTCGAGATCCACGCCGGGATCCGGGTTGCGGCGGCGGTGCACTGGATCTTCTCCCTTCCGGAGCCGGACGATCTCCGCGCCCTCCTGGCCGGCGCCGGCTTCGACGGGGTCCGGGTCCAGACCACGTCGATCACACGGCGTGTCGCGTCGGTGCGGGAACTCCTCGAGTTGTTCGTTCCCGCGTCGGCCGTGGGCGCCGCCGCGTGGAACGTGGGTGAGGCGGACGGAGGAGCGCTCGTCGCCGATCTCGGAACCGAGCTGGCGACGTGGATCGACGGCGACGGCCTCACGCTCACGATGGAGGCGAACACCGGAGTGGCTCGGCGATCGTCGATTCCCAGAAGAGTCACAGCGCCGTCACGACCGACGCCAAGACCCGCCGGAAAGGATGGGCTCCGGAGCGACGCACCGGCGTCGCACGGAGGAAGGAGGCCGAGATGAACGGCAGGGACGAACCGCAGAAGGCGGCGGGCGGCGCATCGCGGAGATGGATCGTCTCCCTCGCGCTCGTCGCGAGCGGTGTGATCGGGGGCGGCATCCTGGCCGGCACCACCATCGCGAGCGCGCAGAGCTCGACGCCGGCCACGACGAGCACACCGGCCGCTGCCATGCAGCCGGGCACCGTCTCGCACGGACCCGGCGAGACGGTGCTCACGGGCACGGCGGCCGCGAAGGTCAAGGCGGCAGCTCTCGCTGCCGTGCCCGGCGGCACGATCATCCGCGTCGAGACCGACTCGGCGGGTTCGCCGTACGAGACGCACGTCAAGAAGTCCGACGGCAGCGTGGTCACCGTGAAGGTCGACGACGGCTTCAACGTGACCACCACCGAGAGCGGCTTCGGCGCGGGCGCGCCGGCGTCGCGGTCCGGCGGCACGGGAGCCTGATCGACGACTCGCATCGATCGAGCGGGAGGGCGGGGCGATCCGCCCTCTCGCTCGATCGTTCGGTTCGGCTCGCGGAGAACCTTCTGCAGTGGAGACCGGCTACCATCGATCCGTGAGCGAGATCGCCGACGTGCTCGCCGCGATCGAGTCGCTGTCCGAGAAGGGCGAGCGGATGGCATTGGCTACGATCGTCGCGGTCCGCGGATCCACGTATCGGCGTCCGGGAGCACGCTTGCTCGTGCCGGAGGACGGCGCGCCTATCGGCAACATCAGCGGCGGATGCCTTGAGGGCGACGTCGCCGACATGGCCCGGGTCGTGATGGAAGAGGGCAGGGCGCGCCTCGCGGGCTGGGACCTGACGGCCGACGACGATGCCGTGTGGGGCCTCGGCCTCGGATGCAACGGCGCGATCGAGGTCTTCATCGAGCCTGCGGAGAAGGCGGCGGAGGTCGCCGGCGTGCTTCGCATGGCGCTGAACGAGGAGCGGCCGATCAGCGTCGTCACCATCCTGGAGTCCGGGCGAGCGGGCGTCCACCCGGGCGGGCGGATCGTCGTGAGGCCCGACGGGTCGACGGACGGCTCGCTCGGCGATCCGGAGACCGACGCCGCCGCGGTCGAGGCGGCAGAAGAGCGTCTCGCCGCCGAGCGATCGGAGATCCGAACGCTTCCGGGCGGCGTCCGGGCCTTCGTCGAGGTCCTCGAACCGCCGCTGCGGCTGTTGGTGTGCGGAGCCGGACACGATGCGATTCCACTGGTCCGTGCCGCAGCCGGTCTCGGCTGGAACGCGATCGTCGTCGACGACCGGCCGGGGCTCCTGAACGTCGACCGGTTCCCGGGGGCCGCCGGCTTCGTCGCCGTGGAGGCGCCCGAGAAGGTGGCGGTGGAGGCGCCGATCGACGAGCGGACGTTCGCCGTCGTGATGACCCACAACTTCCTGCGGGACAAGGAGTACCTGCGGGCCCTGATCGGATCGCCCGCCGCCTACATCGGGATGCTCGGCCCCGGCGCGCGAACCCAGCGACTCCAGATGGAGCTGGGCGAGGAGGGGATCGTGCCCGACGACGATCGAGAGCGCATCCACGGCCCGGCGGGCCTCGACCTGGGCGGCGAGGGTCCCGAGGAGATCGCCGAATCGATCGTCGCCGAGATCGTCGCCGTGAAGCGCGGCCGCCAGGGCGGCTTCCTCAAGGACCGCCGCGGTTCGATCCACGACCGCCCCCGCCCTGGGGCGGAGGCCAGGTAGTGCTGGGTCGGCCGTGCTGATCGAGAACGCGTTCGCCGTCGCGGCCCCGGTCGACTTCCTGTGGGAGTACCTGCTGGATGTCGAGCGGATCGCCCCGTGCATGCCGGGCGCCGAGCTGACCGAGGTCGTCGACGACCGGAACTGGAAGGGCAAGCTGAACATGAAGTTCGGCCCGGTGTCGATGTCGTTCGCGGGGACCGTCACCGTGGAATCGCGCGACGACACCGCACATCGCGTCGTCCTCGCCGCAAAGGGCATGGAGCAGAAGGGTAAGGGCGCCGCATCCGCGAAGGTGACGTCGTGGCTCGAGCCGGGCAACGGAACGACCACCGTGAAGATGCAGGCAGACATCACGCTCACGGGGGCGGCCGCGCAGATGTCGCGCGGCCTCATCCCCGAGATCTCGAAGAAGCTCACGCAGCAGTTCGCGGACTGCCTGGAGGCCTCGATGGGAGCGGCGCAGGCTACGTCCTCGGCCCCCTCGGCCGTGGATGGGACTGACGGGGGTGGCGGGGGCGGTACCGGCTCCGCGGGCCAGTCCCCGCCCAACCCCCGCTCCGCCGGCGCCGCCCCCGCCGCGGCTCCGCGGTCCTCGAGGCCGGTGGGGGGCATCGGGCTCGGGTTGTCGGCGACCTGGTCGCTCGTGGTCGGGTTCTTCAAACGGCTGTTCGGCGCGAAGAGCTAGACAGCATCGTGATCTCGGGGGTCGTGCTCGCGGCCGGGACGGCGTCTCGGTTCGGGTCGACGAAGCAACTCGCGGCGGTGGCGGGAAAGCCGCTCGCGCAGCATGCGATCGACTCGCTCTCGACGGCGGGCGTCGACGAGGTGCTCGTGGTCACGGGGCACGACGCCGACGCGGTGGAGGGTGCGCTCGTCCTTCCCGTCACCGGCCGGTTCGTGCGCAATCTCTCGTATCGGGACGGGCAGGCGACGTCGCTCGCCACGGCGCTGCACGCGGCAGCCGATGCGAGCGAGGCAGCCGTCGTCCTCATGGGAGATCAGCCGGGCGTGACGCCCGACGTTGTGAGCGCGCTCATCGTGCGGTTCCGCGCGACGCGCGGACAGATCGTCCGCGCCGCCTACCGCGACGGCCCGGGCCCGTCGTTGCTCTCGCGCGAGATCTACGCCGAGGCCGGTCACCTGAGCGGGGATGTGGGCGCGCGCGAGCTGATCGCGAGCCACCCGGAGTGGGTCGTGGAGGTTCGGATCCTCGCCGACGCGCCCACCGACGTCGACACCCGCGAGGACCTGAGGTCCGTCTAGCCTTCCCGGCGCGGCCGGATCATCGTTCGGGCGGGATCCGCCCTCTCGAATCCGAACTTCGCGTAGAGGCCGTGCGCGTCGCGGGTGCCCAGGTACCAGAAGCAGTCGCTGAAGCGCGGATCCTCGACGGCCTCGCGCACGAGCGCGGTCCCGATCCCGCGTCCGCGGTGTTCCTCCAGGACGAACACGTCCCCGAGCCAGGCCATGTTCGAGGCATCGGACATCACGCGCTCGAAGCCGGCGAGCGACCCGTCCGGCGCGTACGCAGCGAGCACGCGGGTCGATTCGCGGACCAGCCGTGCGATCGTCTCGCGAGAGCGACCCCGCACCCAGTACGCCTCGTGAGCCAGGAACCGGTGCACCGCGTCGACGTCCACGCGGTCGCGGTCGTCGTCGAGCTCGAACCCGTCGGGAAGATCGACCTTCATCAGCAGGTGAGGCCGAGAACCCGATGCTGCAGCGCCGGCAGCGATTGACGGATCCGTCGCAGCTCGGTCATGTCGAGATCGGCATACCACACGCCGGTCCCCTCGTCCGGGGCACGCGCGAGAACACGACCCCACGGATCCACCACCATCGAGTTCCCGTAACTCCGCCGGCCCTGATCGGGCGGGCCGAAAGCCCCCCACTGGTCGGCGGCGGCGACGTAGCACTGGTTCTCGATCGCGCGCGCCCTCAGCAGCACCTCCCAGTGATCCTTCCCCGTCTGGTATTGGAACTGCGACGGCACGA